>DATMFC010000411.1:0-2763 GCA_035556335.1 Planctomicrobium sp.
GCCCGATACGGTCGGCCCGTTCGTAGACGGTGACGGTATGACCGGCACTGTTCAACTGGGCGGCGGCCGCCAGTCCGGAAGGGCCTGATCCGACAATCACGACCGTTTTCCCGGTGCGTGATTGCGGAGGATTCGCGGTAATCCAGCCTTCAGCCCAACCCCGATCAACGATGTTCTTTTCGATCGTTTTGATGGCAACCGGTGGCTCATGAATCCCCAGTGTACAGGATCCCTCACACGGAGCCGGGCAAACCCGTCCGGTGAACTCCGGGAAGTTGTTCGTCTTGTGGAGGCGATCAAGAGCTTCCCGCCAGTCGTTGTGATAGACGAGATCGTTCCATTCCGGAATCAGGTTATGCACTGGACACCCAGCCGCCATTCCGCCGAGAAGATCGCCGGTATGACAGAACGGGATCCCGCAATCCATGCAGCGGGCTCCTTGTGTCTGCAAGACCTTGAGTTCCAGCTTTTCTGCAAACTCGTTCCAGTTTTTGATTCGGTCCAAAGGAGCCCGTTCGACAGCGGTCTGGCGGGGAAACTCCATAAATCCAGTTGGCTTACCCATGATGATGATCTACCGATTGAATGCGTTGATGAATGTTTGAAAGAACGAACAGTATGAATGAGGAAGTCGGCTATACGTTGACTTCAACATCCCGCCCCGCTGCTTCTGCCGCAGCGGCCGCTTTCAGTTCTGACAAGGCACGTTTGTAATCGCGCGGCATCACCTGCACGAAGTTCGCAAGTTCCTGATCCCAGTTTTCGAGGATCCGCTCTGCAATCGGAGATGCGGTGTAAAGTTGATGCCGTTCAATCATCTCCTTCAATTCGGCGATATCATCCAAATCTTCAACCGTTTCAAAGTCGACCAGTTCCAGGTTGGTGTTCAGTCGCAGTTCATCCTGATCCGGTGCGTAGACATAGGCGACTCCCCCGGACATTCCTGCAGCAAAGTTGCGTCCGGTTGGTCCAAGAACAACAACACGTCCTCCGGTCATGTATTCCAGACCGTGATCGCCGACCCCTTCGACGACCGCTTTCGCGCCGGAGTTTCGGACACAGAACCGTTCGGCTCCAATTCCCCGGAAGTAGGCTTCCCCGCCGGTCGCTCCATACAGAGCGACGTTACCGACGATGATGTTCTTGCCGGGATCGAACGAACTGTTGTCTGGCGGATAGACAATAATTTTGCCGCCGGAGAGACCTTTACCGACATAGTCGTTGGCATCTCCGATGACTTCGATCGTCACCCCTTTCACACTCCATGCTCCGAGTGACTGCCCGGCAGAGCCACGGCAGCGAAGACGAATGGTGTCTTCCGGCATGCCCTCCGGTCCCCAGACTTTGGAAACTTCGTGACTCAGACTGGTGCCAAACGCCCGGTCGATATTTTGAATATCGACATCGAGCAGAACCGGTTCTGCCTTGGCGATGGCTTCTTTGCATCGAGGAATGAGCAGCTTCTGATCAAGGGTTTCTTCCAGCCCATGATTCTGCTTTCGTGTGCAATAGTGACCGGCATCCGGGTAAGGACTGGTCGCCTTCATTAACACGCGAGACAGATCAAGGTGCTTGGCTTTCCAGTGATCGATGTCGGAATTCCATTCCATCATGTCAGCCCGACCAACCATTTCTTCAATGGTCCGGAATCCGAGGCTGGCCATGATTTCCCGGGCATCCTCAGCCACCATGAACAGGTAATTCACGACATGTTCCGGCTGGCCATTAAACTTGGCCCGCAGTTCCGGATCCTGTGTCGCGACCCCGACCGGACAGGTGTTGAGGTGACACTTTCGCATCATGATGCAACCGATGGTGATCAGCGGAGCCGTGGCGAAACCGAACTCTTCGGCTCCCAGCATACAGGCCATGACCACGTCCCGACCGGTTCGCAACTGGCCGTCTGTTTCCAGACGAACCCGGCTGCGCAGGTCGTTCATTACCAACGTCTGGTGCGTTTCGGAGATCCCCAGTTCCCAGGGAAGACCGGCATGTTTGATACTGGTCAATGGGCTGGCCCCCGTCCCCCCCCCGTCGCCGGAGATGAGAATCTTGTCGGCATGTCCTTTCGCGACACCAGCGGCAATCGTTCCGACACCCACTTCCGAGACCAGTTTCACACTCACCCGGGCACTCGGGTTGGTGTTCTTCAAGTCGAAGATCAACTGGGCCAGGTCTTCGATGGAATAGATGTCGTGATGCGGCGGCGGACTGATCAGGCCGACCCCCGGCGTTGACATTCGAGTCGAAGCAATCGTCTTGTCGACCTTGTGACCAGGGAGTTCTCCCCCTTCACCTGGCTTGGCTCCCTGAGCAATCTTGATCTGAAGTTCGTCAGCGTTCGTCAAATACCATGACGTGACACCGAACCGTCCAGAAGCGACCTGTTTGATGGCGGAGCGTTTGCTGTCGCCGTTCTGCAGAGGAACGAAACGTTCATAGTTCTCTCCCCCTTCTCCGGTGTTGCTCTTCCCACCGAGTCGGTTCATCGCGATGGCAATGGCTTCGTGGGCATCTGCGGAGATCGAGCCATAGCTCATTGCTCCGGTACAGAAGCGCTTCACGATCTCCTTGGCCGGTTCCACCTCTTCAATCGGAATCGAAACACCCGGACGGAATCGCATCAGTCCGCGTAGTGTCCCTTGCCGGTGATTGCTTTCATTCACCAGTTTGGCGAAACGTTTGTATGCAGTCACGTCACCAGCGCGGGCAGCCTGTTGCAGTTCGGAAATAGTGAACGGGTTCCAGCCATGCTTTTCGCCG
>DATMFC010000412.1:0-5440 GCA_035556335.1 Planctomicrobium sp.
AAATCCTTTGCGCCTTAGCGCCTTTGCGTGAGATTCATTCCTTCATGTTTACTCCCGTCAATTGTCCACACGCCCTAGTTCAATCCCGGAAACGTTTGTCCTACCATGTTCGAATTCAACAGCGTCATCCAGAGCGATTTCATAACGAAACATCAGTGAGACTGTGTGGCAATTCACCTCGATTTCAGGACACCCGGCAGAGTGCTTCGTCCCCTCATCGTTTCGGAGTGAAGACGGGGCGATTCTCTTTCTGCATGGCTATGCGGGTGAATCGTTACAGCATCATCCGGCATTTTCCGATGTGTTCGAGAAATGGGGACTTCCGGTTGTTTGTCCGATGATTCCTCAATGCTGGTGGCTGGACCGAGTCTCAACAAGGTTCGATCGCACCGTCACTCCGCAGCAGTACCTGAGATTGCAGGTCTGTGAATGGGTTGAAAAAGAGTGGGGCGTTGCTTTTCCGCGAATCGGATTGCTCGGCATCAGTGTCGGGGGACAAGGAGTCCTTCAACTCGCCTATCGTGATGCGTTACGGTTTCCGGTTGTCGCAGCGATTTCTCCGGCGATTGACTTTGATCGAATCTATGACCGGGGTTTCGGAATTGAAGACCTCTTTCCCGATTCCGAAACCGCGCGACAGGAGACAGCGATTCTGAATTTACATCCCCTGAACTGGCCGAAGTCACAGTTCTTCTGCAGCGACCCATTCGATGCGAACTGGCATGATGGAGCCGAACGACTGGCCAGCAAACTCGCCTCTTCCGGAATCCCGCATCGATGCGATTTGAGAACATCACACGGAGGCCATGGCTGGCCCTATTTCGAATCAATGGCCGAGCCCGCCGTTGATTTCATCGCTCAGGGATTAAAGAGGCTTGTTGTTGATTTGCCGAGATGAACGCTTTCTGTCGTATGCGGCTCGGCAGTGGCCTCACCTTCCCAGGCGATCTTCAACAAAGCCAAAGCCTTGAGATGTCCTGGAAGTGACATTTCTCATGCGGTTTCGTACCGTTTCTTTACAGGCATTAGTTCTTTACAGACATTGTTACTGGAATCCTGGGACAGGCTCATAGGACCATTAAAGGGTTTGACATGACGTCACGGAACCTCGACGACATCAACGTGATTCTGGCGACTGACTGCGGCAGCACGACAACCAAGGCCATCCTTATTGAGAAGGTGGATGGAGTGTATCGTCAGACCTATCGTGGAGAGGCTCCCACGACCGTCGAAGAACCGGTTGCCGATGTTACGGTGGGAGTGATCAACGCCGCCACGGAAGTGGGGGAACTGGCGGGACGGCGACTCGTTGATGAGGACGGAAACATCATCCGACCGGCACGGGGAAACGAAGGATGTGATATCTATCTTTCCACTTCCAGTGCCGGAGGGGGATTGCAGATTCTGGTCACCGGCGTGGTGAAAGAGATGTCGGCGGCCAGCGCGGAACGAGCCGCTCTCGGAGCCGGCGCGATTGTGCTGGATCTCATTGCTTCCAATGATCGGCGCCGACCACACGAACAAATTCAGCGGATTCGTGAGCTGCGCCCCGACATGGTGGTCATGGCTGGAGGAACCGATGGTGGTACTATAAAGCATGTCGTTCAAATGGCGGAACTCCTCGCTCCTGCCAAACCGAAGCCACGATTCGGAAGCAACTATTTACTGCCGGTGATCTATGCCGGAAACAGGGAAGCGGCGGAGGAGGTTGAGAAGGTCTTCGATGACTCGGTGACACTGTCGGTAGTTGAGAATGTTCGTCCCACACTCGAACAGGAGAATCTGGAACCGGCCAGAGACAAGGTGCATGACCTCTTTCTTGAGCATGTCATGGCCCATGCTCCCGGCTACGACAAACTGATTGCTCTCGCTGATGCCGCGATCATGCCGACCCCCGGGGCCGTTGGCGATATTCTTCAACAGATTGCCCATGCTCGGGGAATCAATTGTGTCGGGGTCGATATTGGCGGGGCGACAACAGATGTGTTCAGTGTCTTTGATGGTGCTGATGGGAAGCCGGTTTTCAATCGAACGGTCAGTGCGAATCTGGGGATGAGTTACTCCATCTCCAATGTCTGTTCGGAAGCCGGGATGGCGAACGTCTTGCGCTGGGTCAAAAGTTCCATGGATGAACGGGAACTGCGCAATCGGGTGAAGAATAAAATGATTCGTCCGACCACCATTCCACAAACCGCCGAAGCGCTGGAATTCGAACAGGCCGTCGCCCGTGAGGCGTTGCGACTGGCTTATCAACAACACAAGGAGTTCGCCACGACCCTCAAAGGAGTTCAGCAACAGCGAACCGTTGGAGACACGTTCTCCCAGCAGTCGAGCGGACAGTCGATCGTCAATAACATGACTTTGAATCTGCTTGTCGCATCTGGCGGAGTTCTGTCACATGCACCACGCATGGAGCAAACGGCGATGATGCTTCTTGATGCGTTTGAACCGGAAGGGATCACCGAACTGGCGAAAGACAGCATTTTCATGATGCCCCATCTGGGAGTGCTGGCGTCAGTTCACCCGCGTGCCGCGATGGAAGTCTTCGAACGGGACTGCCTGATCCTGCTGGGAACATCCATCGCGGCCAAAGGACGAGCCCCCGTCGGGCGCCCTTGCTTTCAGTATCGATTCGATGGCCCGAACGGTCGGGAATCAGGGGGACTTTCGTTTGGAGAACTGAAAACGCTTCCGCTCGCAGTGGGGGAAACGGCACAAATCGAACTGGTTCCGGCCCGGGGAGTGGATCTTGGGAACGGCCCGGGGAGTGTCGTGAATGGGACAATTCGAGGGGGAACGGTAGGGGTAATTCTCGATGCCCGGGGACGCCCCCTCTGGCCGGAAGAAAGTTGAACCAAGATTTTGGCTAAACGCCCCCATTGTCCCAGATTCCAAATGCGCCAAAGATTGATATGATTTCAATCAAGGGGGATGGCTGCTCGAGCAGTTTGCCTTACCGTGTGCAGGCGATTGAGGGCGTCTGGGCACGCAAGAGCCTCACTTTTCGCCTGCGGAACGCTGAAAATGGTCTAGCACCAATACAGGCAAGTCAGATCACACTGGCATACAACCATCGCCATTTAATTCATGATTTGTCGACGGAAGCACGCAGAACGACATACCGAAACAGCCACACTTCCCTCCAATCGACAACTTCGTCCGCATACCGCGAACGAAGAAAAGATTGCGCAAGAATGCACCATCGCTCAGTTTTCGTACGCCTATCGCAATACTTGCATGGCTTGCAAAATACTGTTTCGAATCGTTTTGGGTTGTATTCAAACAGAAAATACCCAATTGGGTGATATTAGTCAACCGAAAATTGCCACCAAATCCACTTTCTCTTCGACTCATTGAAATTCGTCAAATTCACTTTGGCGCACGGGGGCGTTCTGAATTTGCCCGACAACTGGGAATCCCCATCACCAGTTACACACACTATGAAACCGACCGAATTCCGCCAGCAGAATTGCTGCTGAAAGCCGCCAGACTCACGGGAACCCGACTGGAATGGTTATTGGAAGGAACGGGCCCGAGAGAAGATTCGAGTCGGGCACTGGACCAGGAACCGATCCGCAAGATTGTCGATGAACTGGCCGTGCTGTTAGCCCGATCCCCGCGTTTAATTTCCTCAGCCGAGGAATTTGTGCAACTTCTGCGGCGACTGGAAGTTGGAAACTCTTCCGTCTCCCCGATTTTGCCACCGCCACGGTGTCTGGATCACTCCGACCTGATCCCTGTCATCGGGAGCACCGCCGCCGGTCTGGCTCATTTCTGGAAAGAGATTGACGTTGATGTCGGTGGAGCCGCTGCTGATGCCCGCATTGAAGACGTCCTCAAAGCATACACTGCACGCGCCCTCGACAATCCACAGAAAGAATTCGTCGCCAAAAACATGACTGACCAGACTCGGGTGGCGCTGGTTCAGTATTCCACGCCGGATGAAGATGGTTTTCTGGAGTTTCTTTCGGCCACGGATCTGAAACGTCGCTATCCACAGGCCGTTGCCTGGAGAATCGATGGAGACAGCATGTCTCCCCGCTACCGGGATGGGGATTTTGTGATCACCAGTTCAGACACTCCGGCCATGGAATCGCATCCCTGTGTCGCCCGACAAAAAGGTCAAATCGGGGTGAACTGCAAACTCTACCAGTCGACCGACTCACAGATTCTGCTGATCCCGATCAATACGGAATGTGCCACTCAAATCATTGAGCGCGATCAACTTCAATGGGCCTGCCGGGTCCTCGCTTCAGTGCGGTTACATTGAGCATCAACAAGAAGAACCCCTGACAAAACTGCTCCCGATCCGCTCGCGAATCGGGAGCAAACATTCTATTTCTCCGGAGTGGCGATGCGACGATTGCTCCACCAGAGTTGAGTCGGCAACAGGGCAATGATCGCAATCACCAGCTGTGACAATGCGAACAGGGCGAGCATCTTCAACCGGCCTTCGGTGAATCCGTAGCTGTGCAGGCCGACTCCGAGTTCGTTCACCCCGAACCAGGACCAGCTCACGACGATGTTTCCTAAAACGGCCAACGTGGCAATTCCTCGGTCGCCGGTCAGTTTCCCCCAGCGGGCGTGAAGCACCAGTGCGTTCCAGAGGACAATAATCAGGGCTCCGTTTTCTTTCGGGTCCCATCCCCAGAACCGTCCCCAGGAATCATCTGCCCAGAGTCCTCCTAGAACCGTTCCCCAGAAACTGAAGAAGGTCGCGAAGCAGATAACTCCGTAGATCATCCGGATCAGTTCTTTGCCCACTTTCGGAGTGAGGCTGGGCGTGAAGATTCCCAGCAGGATATAGAGAACGCCAAACATCCCGGCCAGATACGTCGTCGCATACCCGAGTGCAATGCAGACGACATGTGTCGCCAGCCAGAACTGGGTGTCGAGAACCGCTTCGAGAACGACGAACGTATCCCCGTCACCCGCGAGACCCGCCGCGACGCGAAGGGTCAGAAATCCGACGATCGCCGCAGCGACGTTGCCGATCCCCAGTTTTGTCAGTCGTTCTACGATCAGTCCTCCGAGCACCACCGCCCAGCCAATGAAGACGGCCGACGAATACAGGTTCGTCACCGGTGGTCGACCAGAAATATAGATCCGGCTGACCAGGGCGAAGGTATGGATCGAGAAGACCAGCACCAGCAACCAGAATGCGGCCCGCTGGAACACCTGCGGCCAGCAGAGCCAGCCAAGGACCGCAATCACTCCGGCAATCACATACCAGGCAGAACAGGCGTCGAACAGGGAAACCCGGGTGAACCACGCTTCGAAGTCCACCTTCTTCACTGGCAGGTCTTCTGCTGTTTCATACTTCGTCAACAGTTCCTGATAGGCTTTCAGATCAGCATTGAATTTGGCAACGTCGCCGGCCTTGTAGGCATCCAGCATCGCCGTGAACTGCTCGATCGCCGGCGGAGTCGGCGCCGGAAAC
>DATMFC010000413.1:0-4296 GCA_035556335.1 Planctomicrobium sp.
AGGGGGCCAGAACATGCTGGAACCTGCCGCTTACGGTGCGGCCGTCTGCTATGGCCCGAATACCAGCAATTTCCGGCAGGTCGTGGAATTGCTGGAACAGCACCAGGCATCACAACGTGTCCGGTCTCTTGAAGAACTGACCCAGTTCGTTCGAACCATGCTTAAAGACCGAACTCAGGCGGAGGAAATGGGACAACGGGCTCAGAACCTGATTCTCAGTCAGCAGGGAGCCACTGCCCGCACTGTAGAACAGATCTTCAGTATTCTTCAGACCCGAAGAGACTCGTCCCGATCAGCCGCCTGACGGCACTGGAACACCCGTCGGGTGGCCGCGATTGCTTGTAATCAGGGCGATACAGCCGTTCGAGGTTGTCTATCAGACATTCTCATGCAAGACCGTTCCGTCTCTTATGGAGTCGTACTGGGGGCCATGTTTGCATCGCGCCAGCAGGGCGAACATGCAATGGACATCCCTATCTCGTTTGGCATGCTCATGCTGCTGAGCCGTACTTTTCAAGAGATGCCACTCAGGCTCTTGTCGCGAGTGGATAAAGTCTTCACCAGAAGGGCTTTGAAGCAGCGAGGCACGAAATGAGCATCCAACACCCAGCTCAAATCTCCGAGCGGCGCGTCTCGACATCATTCATCGCCTACTTCTCCGCTGATTTCGTTTCCACCAGCACTTCATCCTGTTTTTGCTGGAAGCGGATGACGCTGGCTCCCATGTTGAAGCCGGTGACTTCGTTGTCCTGTGACAGTTTTTTGCTGACGAGAAGTCCTCGGGCGGTGTCGATGATCACGGTTCCATGAGGGCGGCGGCGGAGGAGTTGCATTTCTTCTTCGGCATCATCGAGCACTGTCAGCACCCGGGTTTTGATCTCGATTTCCGCCCGATTTTGTTCATAAGACTTCAGCATATAGGTTCGCTGCATTCGGACCGGCTTTTTCAAGCCGGGAGGGATCATGATGTTGGCAGTGAAATCTTCTTTCCACGATTCGCCGACAGTGACTGCTTTCTCTGGCAAGGCTACCAGTACGTCAAACGCGGCCGAAGCGGGATCGTTGGGAACCTGATCTTTAGCAACAAGCGGTTTGTAGTCCGAGATCTCTCCACGAGGGGAGATGGTTAGTTGCAGGTGGGGTTCGCCGATCAGTCCTTCCAGAGCCAGAAAAACAGGAGGACGGTCCTTGTCTTTGGCGCTCCGGCTGTCGAAACTGAGTTTCTCTCCGTTTTGCAGGATCTCCAGCTGGATCTCTTCGATCTTGAGTTCGAGTACGGCAGAGCCATCGGGGTTGACCGATTTCACTCGATAAGATTTCGTCGAACTCTGGTGGGAGTAGGGTTCTTCCGTCGTTTCGCCGACGTGGATGCGGTAGTCATCGTTCAAGACCACCCGATATCGGACAATCTGTCCCTCTTCGAAGCGATATCGAAGTTGAATTCCGTCATCGGCCGTGGCGAGAGAGTCGCCGATCCCGAAACTGGCGAGGAAGAAACCGGTCAGGGTCAGGCAGCGATAAATTGTCTCGAAACGCATCAGGAACTCCATTTCAGCCTTTGACTTCCCCGGAAGATTCAGAGGAACCACGGAAAAGACGGAAATCACGGAAAAGAAACAAGGGAAGGGAGTTGTGGAGAACTCCAGCATTTCTCTGTTTCGATTCTTCCTTTTTGTGGTGAATCATTTATCTCAATACGAGATCCACTCGTATGTTGGTGATTAGAGCAGATTTCCGACGAATGCCGAAAGAGCGATCTGAGAGACGCTGCACTTGGTTCGGAAAGATAAAGGATCGCAAAGAAACAAAAAAAGCTGTAAAAACCTGACCATTCCGGTCCTGCTTTACAGCTTTAAGTTCTTGTGTCAGCAAGGGTTTTGTAAGCGAGGCGGACGGGACTTGAACCCGCAACCCCCGGATCGACAGTCCGGTACTCTAACCAATTGAGCTACCGCCCCAGTGCTGCATCACGACGTTTGGGTCGCGAGATCGGGAGTTTATGGATCGATTGTTCGCGCGTCAACTTGACCGATATCACTTTCTTGCAGAGTCGGAATAAATCAGAGTCGGCATCAACCAATCGGAAATGTCCGCGAATTGACATCAGGGGCAGGACTTGCGAAACTCTATTGGCTCGATGGGGAAGGTACGCCGTGACGTTGGAGTCACTGCGGTTTTTTGAGTGCGTTTTTTGATTGTGTTAAGGATCGGAAATGGCTTCCAAGCGCCTGCTGGATAAACGACGAGAAGTTGAAGCTGCGGAAAAGCAGGGGAAGCTCAAGAAAACAGCTTCCGCCAGGAAGTCCTCCTCCGGTAAGGCTCCCGCCCGGAAGCGGAAAGTCAAGGCTCCGGAGCGGAAACGCCTGATGTGGGGTGTCTTCAGCGGCACCCTGAAAGAAGAAGGCCGGTTTGCCTACGACGAGAAAGATAAAGCCGAAGAGAAACTGGCTCTGTTGCGGTCGAAGAGCAAGAAACTCTATTTCATTCAGCCGATCAAAGAATCTCTGAATGAATCGTCGGTCTCCAAGGAAAGCGATGTTCTTCCTGCCGGTGACGACGAAGAGTTGCTGAACGATGAAGCTCAAGTCGACGACGATGAAGATGATGTCGACGATGACATGGATGACGACGGCGAAGAAGAATAGACTCGTGTTGCGTCAGCATTCAAAATGAGGGTGAAAGACTCGAAACGGGAGCGGCCAACGAGCCGCGGAACATGTGAGACAACCCGAAGTTTGAAGCCTGACAAGGCACCAGCCTGCTTTCTGGGTATTTTGCAGCGATTCTGATTTGGTGATCAGCAGTGCCATTGGACGTGATGTTCGATGGCACTTTTTCTGTTTCGGAACAGACATCTCTGTCAATCGGGGTCTCTGGCAAGTTGAGTCTCTGTCAACGGGAGTGTTGATCGTGAAGCTGGCCACTCTTTTAACTGGTGAAGGTCCTCTGGTTGTCGGTGTAGAAGGAGAGGATGATGAGCCTCTCTTCGTTCCGCTGAACTGGATCGACTTGACGCTGCCGAAATCGATCAAGGAAATCCTGGCGACGGATACCGGTCTGGCCCGGTGTCGTGCGGCAATGACCAAGGGACAAGCCGTCCATCGTCATGTGACCGGCACATTGTTGCCTCCCATTCCAGATCCGGGGAAAGTGATCTGCATCGGGTTGAACTACCGGGATCATGCTCTTGAAGCGGGAATGGCGATTCCGGCGGAACCGGTCTGCTTCGGTAAGTTCGGTAACACGATCATTGGCAGCGGTCAGACGATTCGTCTTCCCCGAGTCTCGACACAGGTCGATTACGAAGCCGAGTTAGTCGTTGTGATCGGAAAGCGAACGTACAACGTTTCCAAAGAGCAGGCGTTCGAATCGGTTGCCGGTTATTGTAACGGGAACGATGTCTCCGCCCGAGACTGGCAGATCAACAAGCCGGGGAAGCAGTGGATGCTCGGCAAAACCCCTGACACCTTTGCTCCGCTGGGACCGTGGATTGTCTCGTCTGACGAAGTGGGGGATCCGCACGACCTCACTGTCGAACTCCGGCTGAACGGCAAGGTGATGCAGTCGGGGAGCACGAAAGAGTTCATCTTCGGTGTCGATGAAGTTGTGTCGTATCTGTCTCAGATCATGACGCTGGAACCGGGAGATGTCATCTTTACCGGGACTCCGCCCGGAGTCGGTATGGCTCGTGATCCGCAGGTCTGGCTGAAGCCGGGAGATGAAGTGGAAGTCTCCATTCAGGGGCTCGGCACGTTGAAAAACAACGTCGCATAGTTTCCATTTTGTTTTCGCTTTACCGACCGTTCTGTTGTCTGGCAACTGCTGAATTGCAGATTTTCTGAGCCTGTCGGAAGTTCTTTTTTCTCGCCGATTGAGGGCTACGTTCCGGTTTCATCGGTGCGTATACTCATTATGGATGTTGTGCGTTGAAGTTGAATATTCAATGAATCACTTCAGTGTTGTCTCCAGTTGAGAGGAAGGCTCCGAGTTATGGCAATTGAACCGGTGCGACCCAGTATCGCGGAGACTTCCTATCGATTTTTCGATCGGCCACTTCACCCGGAATTGTTCAGCCCGGCGGTGATCGGACGTTTGAAAACCGGGAAATATGAGATGTCGTTGGGCATCTGTCGGGGAGGGCACTATCTCCAGATGACTTCCAACGGAAAAACGGTTGCGGAAGTGACCGGACCCGACAGTGAAGTTCTTGCCACGTACGGGTTGCAGCAGACCTATTTCTTTAATGATCAGGAGGAACTCGTTCTCGAGGCAACGGTTCCTTTGAATTATCACTTC
>DATMFC010000414.1:0-12006 GCA_035556335.1 Planctomicrobium sp.
CGCTGTGTGCCTATTTTCACAAAAACCGATCGACTTTTGGAGGTCTGCTCGACATGGTCGATGGCTGTCGCCACCGGGGTGGTGGAAGGGTTTTCAGGTTTTCCGACATTACGGATGGCGCATCAAATACAATCGCCTTTGGTGAACGATGGGGTGCCGTGATCGATCCTGATACCAAAGTGTTAAAACATGGATACGACGCATTCATGGGGTCATGGGACAATACCTACGGAGGCACACATCCGAATGTCAGTGCCAGTACGAAATTGAATAACCATTATGACAACAACTATGGAACGTACAATTTATACTCCGCTTATTGGACTTCAATCCGCTCTGGACATGTCGGAGGAGCGATGGTGGCAATGGCCGATGGATCGGTTCGCTTCTTAAGTGAGGCCATCAATAGAGAAGAAACGCCAGACGATAAATTTCAGTATCCGGCAGATACCGCGTTTCCGAACAGAGGAGGAGACAATCCGACTGCGGCTGGTCGGGTATTGAGAGCACTGGCAGTACGAGAGGATGGTGAGGTGATCGGTGAATTCTAATACCCCTTCTCTCACAAAAAAAGTTGTGATCGGAACGACGTTACTTCTCGGTTTTGTCTTGGTCATTCGACTGGGAGTGATAGCCTATCAGTCTCGTCGCGTCGGTCGTCCACAAACTCAGGAAGAGATTCATGCCGCGATAAAAAAGATTGCGGACGCGGAACGGGAACAGGCGGAGAAAAACTGGAATAATGCTGGTCTTCCTGCAAAAGATTTTGACACATCCTGGAAAAAATCAAGAGGCAGGAGCGATTCGGATGATCTGAACCTGCCGCAAGCGGTTGAGACTCCATAGAGCAATATGCAATGAAATTCTGTGCGCTGACGTAAAATGGGGCATGATCAAAAATGCAAGGGAAACGATGTGGATTCGTTTGGGGGATCGGGGAGAACTCGCTGAAACCTCGACCCACCCGACATCACGGTTCACGACAACTGCCGCACTGAGGAGACACTCCGATGGTGAATCGATTTCATTGTTCGCAGTCGAATCGACGAGGCTTCACGCTTGTTGAGCTGCTCGTCGTGATCGCCATCATTGCATTGCTCGTTGCGCTGCTGTTGCCAGCGATTCAAAGTGTACGGGAAGCCTCTCGTCGATCATCCTGCGTCAACAATCTTCGTCAATTGACGCTCGCGGCGCATAGCTACCATGCGACTCATCAATGTTTCCCGTCCGGGTGGCTCGGAGAGGGATTTGAAAGTCGTCGATATGCTGTTGAGCTGAGCGAAACGCTCATCGTCCATGACGCAGCAGATCCGAATGGTCCAGGAATCGCTGTCGATGTCTGGGTTCTGCATCAATGGTGGTCATGGCCGGCATTGATACTCCCGTATATCGATCAGTCCGTCATTGCGATTGATTTTGAGGATGCTCAGAAACATTCCCCTTCGCCCAACAAGGAACGAATTCTGACACAGATTGCGACTTTCATCTGTCCGTCCGCTCCACAATTTCGTCGAGATCACGAGACACCAGGACCGAATAACTACCGTGGAAATATCGGTTACTGGCCGGATGATAATTCCCCTCATCTGAATGGATTATTTTTTGAGAACAGCGCGGTCAGCAATCAGGATATTCTGGATGGCGCCAGTCAAACCATTCTGTTCGGCGAAGCTCAATACGGACCTTTCTGGGCCGACTCTTACCCAGTTGCCCGTGTCATGCCTGGGATGGACGACCCGCCATTTGATCGGTGTCGTCCCGAAGTGCTGCCGTCAGGGAGCCGCTGGCTGGACCTGAACGGACGGGACAGAGGGCCAGTTTCATCGGTTGTTAAATTCTACACTTATGGCAGCTTCCACGGAAAAACTCTCAATTTCTCCTTTGCCGACGGATCGGTTCACAACCTGAGCAAATCAATCGACGGTCAGGTGTTTCAAGGCATGTGCACCCGTAACGGCCGAGAAGCGATTGGAGCTTTTTAGTGCAACGGGCCAAATGGGGCATTTTATGGATTGCAGCCTGCTGGAGTTTCTGAAGTCAGCCATATCTTCCGCCGATGGCAACCCGATCGCGACCGGAGAAGAAGACGGCTCACTCTGATCGAGGTGTTCAATATACCAGCGAGCATTATCAACGATTGCTCACGAAGCATGGCATCACCTGTTCGATGAGTTGTAAAGGGAACTTCTGGGATAATGCTCCAATGGAATCGTTCTTTGCGACACTGAAGAAAGAATTGGTACACCATGAGCGGTACCAGACTCGAACTGAGGCTCGTCACAGCCTGTTTGAATGCCTCGAAGTGTTTTACAACCATGTCCACAGACACTCAGCATTAAATTATCAATCCCCAACCCAGTTCGCCGGGGCCGCATAACCCTAACTCAGCGCCCACCATTTCGTAGGGAACTCCATTCTCCTTCAATCTCCCTCTCTTCTCTCGGAGAATGTCCACACGCCTTAATCCAGACTTTCCGGAGAGGGTACTCGGGCGCGAAACTCGCCTGGAGTCTGTCCGAATCGACGTTTGAATCGCTGACACAGGGAAGGGGCGTCTTTCAGGCCGGTTTTTAATGCAATTGCGTCCAGTGTCAGATCTGTGTCCAGGAGGAGCGTTTTCACCCGTTCAAGCTTGGCTCGCAAGATCTCTGACTGGGGCGACCGGCCAATCGCGGCGCGCATTCTTCGCTCCAGCGTACTGCGAGAAAGTGGCACGGCACGCAACACGTCATCAACGCTGATTTGCTCCGTGGCGTGATGACGGATGAACCGGATGGCGTCAGCAATTTCCCGGTCTTCGATTGCGACAATATCTGACGATTGGCGGACAACGACTCCCAGCGGGGGAATCAACGGGCGGACTTCCGGCATCGGGCGCTTTGCCATCATCATGTCCAGCAGAGCCGCCGCTTTATACCCCATTCGCTCTGAATCGAATTGCACGCTTGACATGGGGGGACTGCACATTGTGCACAGCGATTCATCATTCTCGACGCCGACGATGGCGGCTTCTTCCGGCACGGAAATCCCCGCCCGGTGGCAGGCATCCAGCAGCCAGACTCCCAACTGGTCGGTGCATGCCAAAATGCCGACCGGTTTCGGGAGTCCATGAACCCAGCGGGCCAGCTGATCTTGATGCCGCTCCCAATTCACCGGCCTTTCACGCTGGTCTGGAGCGTGATAGACGTTGACCTGATAGCCCGCTTGCCCGACTGCTTTCAGAAAGCTCTGCTGGCGCTGGACGAAATACTCTTCCGTGTCCAGGTCATAGAGTGCGAAATGACGAAAACCGCGGTCCAGCAAGTGATTCGCAACCATCTTTCCCAGCAGGTCGTTGTCCACTCCCACAAAAGGAAATGGCAGTTTCAGGCGCGTCGCCCGTAATTCGACCGCCGGCACGCCAACTTTGCAAATCAGATCGGCCATGCGCTGGTTGCTGGTACGCGTTAGAATTCCATCCCCTCTCCACGTTTTAAGCCAGGGAGGAGGGCTTGATTCCAGAGCACGCAACTCAACGAATACCGACCAGGGACCGTGCTCGGAAATATATTGTCGTACCCCTCTCAGCAAGCCACGACCATGCGATCGCGATGTCTCGATCAGCACGGCGACATGGGGTTCACCTTGAATCTGTTTGCGCATCAGACAATTCCCTGGCCGGGGATTATGGTTCCTCTGCAAACACTCCCCTTTGCAGGAGCGATCGAAAAACAAGGTCTCACGTCACTGTCGGGTCGAGAGTTGCCGTTTCTGTTCGTGACAAGCATTCTAAATAGATTTACGCCGAAGCGAAATGACATTTCCAAAGAAGAAGGGCATCATAGACGCATCATTACTTAAGCATGTACGCATAAGGTTGTTGAGTTTCCAGTTTTCTGAAACCCGGAGATGCTCATGAGCGGTTACTGGTCACATCGTCGCGACTCTTCAATACTGTTGCGGCCCGCCTTTACCCTGATCGAACTGCTGGTGGTCATTGCCATCATCGCCGTGCTGGTCGCCCTGCTGTTGCCGGCGGTGCAGCAGGCTCGGGAAGCAGCCCGGCGCACGCAGTGTAAGAACAATCTCAAACAGCTCGGTCTGGCCCTGCACAGTTATCACGATACATTCGGGGTCTTCCCACCTGGGTTTGTCCTTGTGAATGGCCGGGCCAACGGCGATACGTCGCTACCTGCCAGCGTAAATACTCAATCTTATAACGACCCAGGGGAGGCCGCATCGATGAGAGGGAACTGGGCGTGGGGGGCATTCCTCCTCCCCATGATGGACCAGGGCTCCCTCTACAATTCTTTGAACATCGGACCCGTGAATTGCGATCAGGCAATGACCAACACGACCACGATGAACATCATGTCCCAGCCCCTGGCAGCATTTCGTTGTCCTTCCGATTCGAACAATGGACGCTTTGGAGATGGCACTGGCGGCTGGGGACGTTTTGCTAATACGTCAGGGGTTTATATCTCCTCGTCGGCCAGTCCCGATTCTCCTCCCAAGCCGGCTCTCTCCAATTACATCGCGGCGAATGGCAGAGGCGATGTGCCTGGCGGAGGGGTCGTGCGAATCGGAAACGGGATGTTTTACATGAACAGCAGCACCAAAACTCGCGACGTCACCGATGGGACCAGTAATACACTCGCATTGGGAGAACGGGCCTATCTTCTGCGAAACGGATTGACCGGGACCGACCCCCAGAACGGCGTCGTCTATCAGGGGAGCATCCCTGCCAACGCGGGGTGTGTCTTCTGTGCGCGGGGAGCCAGACATATGTCAGCGGCCGGAATCTGCGACGTTCTCGGAACCGCGACAACCCAGATCAATGGACCGAGGGCACTCGTGAACAGCACAAACTCCCAGGCGTCAATGTCATTCAGCTCATCTCACACTGGCGGAGCCCAGTTCGTCCTCGGAGACGGGTCCGTCCGATTCCTGAATGAGAACGTCGACATCAACACTTTAAGACGCCTGCTCACGATTGCCGAAGGGACTCTCATCGGAGAATTCTAAGAGCCGCGAACAAAACCTCTCAAACGATGAGAATTCCCTTTCCGCGAGCGGATCAGGGTCAGTTTTGTTAGGGATTCGAAGAGAAACGGGAAGCGGGGAAAAAGTCCAGAGCGGGAGGAATCGACATCCAGTTTCACCATGCACTTCGTATACGTGGCAGGTGGTGTACGGACCGAGCTTGTCGTGAGGCATGGCTGGTCGCCTCTCAACATTCCACGATTTCATCTGAAAACTTCTGACGGAACACGGCCTCTATACATACTTGTTCAAACGAGAAAAGGCTATTGATTAATGACAAATTCTTCCATGGCTTTCGGAATTGCCACCTTGCTCTCTTGCGGGTTCATTGCAGGTTGTACCCGATCGGCGGGAGATAATGTTCCTCTTGTCCCAGTCTCGGGAACAGTGACGCTCAACGGCCAGCCCTTGCCGAAGGCGTCGATTGCGTTCAATCCGCTGCAGAAAGGAGACAGTTCTTATGGTACCACGAACGACCAGGGGCAATACACACTGATGTTCAGTGGCAACCAGCCGGGAGCAATCGTTGGGGAACATCAAGTCCAGATTACGACCGGGGGAGAATACACGGATCGCGACGGAACGATGAAGGAAGTCAAAGAAGTTCTGCCTGGGAAGTACAACAGCCAAAGCACTCTCACCGCCGACGTCAAACCGGACGGCGGACCGGTCGACTTTAACTTGACCAATAAGTGAGAAACAGACAGAGAAATGATAACAAGAGCGTTTCGACAAATGACATCGCCTAACCGACACGCGAACACAAACGTTCTTGCCGGAAAGAAGCTGATACCTAAGCGTCTGTATCGCGATACGATTTATCGCTACGCTTCAGGGCTGAAAATGGGGAGACGCCTGATCCAGCGGTTCGTCAGATACCAACTGATGCTGGGACTTTTGATATTCATAATCAGTTCTTTGCTGGCTTCCGGAATCGAGGCCGCCGATGACTGGCAGCCAGTCAATACTCAGGCTGCAGGGCAGCACCCTCCAGCTCCTCGGCAATCTCTGGAAATGCTTCGCGTTCCTGATGGATTTCAGGTGACGTTGGCCGCATCCGAACCAGACGTGCGGCAGCCGATTGCCATTGCGTTTGATGCCCGTGGCCGACTGTGGGTCGCCGAATGCTACTCGTATAATGGTTCAGATTTCACCGAGGAACGGCACGATCGTATCCTGATCTTCGAAGATCAGGATGGAGACGGAATCCTCGAGACTCGCAAGGTATTTCAAGATGGACTGAACCGTTTGTTCGGACTGGCGATCGGCTTTGGAGGAGTGTGGATTGCCGCCGCTCCGAATGTCTTGTTTATTCCCGACAAGGATGGGGATGATCGCCCGGACGGTCCTCCGGAAATTCGACTCGAAGGCTTCACTCTCCGTGCCGAACATAATTCTGTGAATGGTCTGACCTGGGGACCTGACGGTTGGCTCTATGGGCGACATGGCATCAAGCAACCCTCACTCGTCGGACTTCCCGGGCAGCCTTCGGATGAGCGTATTCCTCTCAGTTGCTGCATCTGGCGATATCACCCGACACAACAGGTTTTTGAAGTCGTTGCCGACGGAACGGTAAATCCCTGGGGACTCGATTTCGACGATTATGGTGAAGGCTTCTTCAGCACGAGTGTGGTAGACCATTTCTGGAACCTGATTCCGGGCGCCCGGAACATGCGCCGTAAGGGATCCAACGAACACCCGAATCCCTATACATACGAGTTGATGGAGGCCGCTTGCGATCATCTGCATTGGGATGATCAAAGCGGAGAAAAGACCGACCGGACTGTCCGTGGCAACGATGCTTTTGGAGGGGGACATGCGCATTGCGATCTGATGATCTATCTCGGTGATCGCTGGCCACAACAGTATCGTGGCACTGCAACGATGAGTAACGTTCACGGTCGGCGTCTCAATCAGGATCGGATCACGAAAGATGCCATTGGGCGCCCGATCGGACAGCATGAGGAGGATTTTCTTCTCAGCCAGGATCCCTGGTTTCGGGCCGTGTCGATGGAATATGGGCCGGATGGGGACATCTTTGTCACCGACTGGTCGGACCTGGGGGAATGTCACGACCGAGACGGCATCGACCGCAATAGTGGTCGCATTTACAAAATCACCTGGGGCGCGCCACGACGGGTTCCTGTCGATCTCACGGCATTGACCAGTTCCGAACTGGTTGTATTGCAGAAACATCCGAACGACTGGTTTGTCCGCCAGAGCCGTCAATTGCTGCAGGAACGAAGTGCCGCAGGAGAAGACCAGCAGCAAATCCATGAGCAGTTGCGGGAGATGTCTACCATCGCTGAGGATGTCAGGCATCGCCTCAGAGCGATGTGGGCACTGTTTGTGACAAACGGCGCGGAGACGGAATGGATGTTGCAACAGTTGCACAGTGATGATGAACGGATACGGGCCTGGTCCATCAGGCTGCTGAGCGACGGAATGCCGATCCATGAGAACACCCTTCCACACTTTGCCGCGCTGGCCGCGAACGATTCATCATGGCTGGTGCGAAGAGAACTGGCCTCAGCCGCCCGACGCTTCACCATTTCCGAACGATGGGACATTCTGATTCCGCTGACAACCAACCCGGACGCGACCAGCGAAGCCAATCTTGAGCGTCTCATCTGGTATGCCCTCGAGCCCGCTGTCGCCGTCGATATCTCGCGTGCTCTACGCCTGACAGAATCCCCGATTCCGCCTCGCCTGCGGCGTTTCATCGCCCGCCGGGTAGCAGATTGTATTGAAGAGGACCCACAAGCCATCGAACTATTGCTGACCTGCCTGAAACGGTCGGAAGCCACTCCCCAATTTCTGGAGTTACTGACGGGGTTGAATCAGTCGATGATGCGCAATCGGCCGCAAGTCCTCCTCGACGACTCCCGGCAACAGATGCTGGCCCGTTGGATTCGGCATACAGATCCGCAAGTCAGTCGGGCTGCTATCACAACCGGACTCATCCTTGGAAATGATCCACTGGTCGAATCCATCAGCCATCTGGTGCACGACCCGGACGCCGATCAAGCCCTTCGTCATGAAGCCTTTGAAGGACTGGTGGCACGGCGTTCTCCCAGTCTCGCAAGCCATATCAGTCGGTTAATCAACGCACACCAACTTTTGTCGCCTGCGCTGGTTGCCGCAGCGAATGTTCAGGATGATGACCTTGTCTCTCTTCTTCTGAAAAAGTACAGCCAGTTCTCACGAGAAGAAAAAAAACTGTGCATTGATGCCTTGATCGCCCGCAACAGTTCCACCATGAGCCTGCTGGATGCTGTCGAAGCCGGACAGATCGCGGCTCGAGAGATCTCACCGCAACAGGCCGTTCAGATTGCTGCATTGCCAGATCAGGCGCTTCGCGCGAGGCTCACGAAAACCTGGGGGACAATCGGCTCGACGTCGCAGGAGCGTCGCCGTCAGATGAACGAACTGAAAGCGGCGCTGCGTCCCGATTATCTCCGGGATGCCAATCTTACACAGGGGCACCGGTTGTTTCAGGAGAAGTGTTCGGCCTGTCATAAGCTGTTTAATGAAGGTCAAACTCTTGCTCCCGATCTGACGGGAGCCCAACGCAAGAATCTTGACTATCTGCTGCTAAATATCATTGACCCGAACGCGGCAGTGCCGGCCGATTTTCGAACGAGCATCATTCTGCTGGAAGACGGACGTGTGGTGACGGGATGCATTACCGCAACAACCGATCGCGCGTTGACCGTTCGCACGCTGGAAACCGAGTTGTATTTCCGTCGCGAAGAAATTGACGAGATCAAGACGCTTTCAACCTCGCTGATGCCAGAAGATTTGTTGAAAGGGCTCAGCACGGACGAAGTTCGAGATCTGTTCTCCTATCTCATGTCAGACGGCGGGGCTTAAGTTGCATTGTCCGAATTCTGGATAGGAAGCCCAGACAAAACCGCTCTCCGATCCAATCGCGGGCTCTAAGAACCGTTACTCACTTTTTTCTCTTAGAGCGGCGAACAAAACCTCTCAAACGATGAGAACTTCCTTTCCGCGAGCGGATCGGGGTCAGTTTTGTTAGAGGTTCTTAAAGAATGTTCTGTCGAATCGTAAGGAGCACCGATGAAACGACGCGAATTTTTGACGAGAACGCTGGCAGCTGGTGTTCTTTGTCCGTTCATCACACCACTCATGGCCGCGGCGTCCCCAGCACGCATGACACTCGGTTGCGGCACATACGGACTGAAGTCGTTTCGTTCCGAACAGGCGATTGATCTGATCCAGGGAATCGGCTTCGACAGCATCGAGTTCACCATCTGGCCCGGCTGGGATCTGGATCCCGTCCAGGTGGATGCAGGACGGCGCCAGCGGATCAAAGAAAAGCTGGATCACAGTTCACTGAAGTTGTCCTCACTGATGGAGAACCTGCACGTCCAGAAAAAGGGGGAAGAGATAAGCGTCAGGTTAGAACGGATCAAACGGGCCGCTGAGCTTGCACACACGCTGGCGCCGAATCATCCACCTCTGCTGCAGACGGTGTTGCATGGTTCCCAAACGTCACCAGAAATATTGAAGCAATATACCGATGAACTCGATGAATGGGTGAAGGTTGCGAACGCTGTCGATTTGACGATTGCCTTTAAACCGCATCGTGGAAGCACGGTCAGTCGCCCGGAAGAGGCGGTCTGGATCATCGAGGCGCTCGGTCGTCCGGAACGGCTCAAAATCTGCTACGACTATTCCCACTTCGACCTGCGTGACATGACACTCGAGGGAACTCTTAACGAAGCCCTCCCTTGGCTTGCCTGCGTGGCAGTCAAGGATGTTGTCCCCACCGATAACGGCACCCGCTTTGTCCTCCCAGGCACCGGAGGCCGTATCGACTATGTCCAATTGTTGAAGCTGTTGCAGTTGGGAGGCTACCAAGGGGACGTCAGTTGCGAAGTCAGCGCCCAGGTCTGGTCACAGGCAGATTACGACCCGGTTGCTGCGACGAAAATGTGTTACTTCAAAATGTCTGCCGCGTTCGAGCAGGCAGGCATCTCCCGTCCAGCCAAGAACCCCTGACAAAGCTGGTCTCGATCCTCTCGTGCACAAGAGAAATCCCGTGGTTCGAGAAGTTTTTCTCACGGCACTAAAAATCATTAAGGAACGTGTTTTATGTATCAAGTATTAATGCCCATTGGAGACGCTACGGAAATCATGGATACACTCTATCCTTATTTTCGACTGGGCGAAGAAGGTTTCGATGTCGTTGTAGCAGGTCCTGAAGCTCGCCTTTATAACGGCGTGATGCATGAAGTTCCTCCAGGGACGAAGATTCCCTGGGACATCACGCGCGAGCAGCCAGCGTATCACGTGAAAGCTGAAGTCGCGTTTCACGACGTGAATCCCGACGACTACGCGGGACTCTTCCTCAGTGGGGGCCGCGCCCCGGAATATTTACGTTATAATCAGGATCTGCTGCGTATCACCCGGCACTTCTTTGATCGTGATAAACCGGTCGCAATTGTTTGCCATGGGGTGGAGATCGCCGCCGCCGCTGGCTGTCTGGTCGGTAGATCGGCAACGACCGTGGCCAAATGTGAACTCGATATCACACAGTTCGGCGGAACATTCGTCAACGAGCCACTGGTCGTCGACGGGAATCTGGTGAGCACCCGCACCTGGCACGATTATTCGCTGTTCATGCCGAAGTTTGTCGAATTACTGCAATCGATGGCCAAGGGACGCGTCGCCGGGCGAGAGGTCGCCCGATGACGAATGAAACGTTAGAACGACAGGTCACGAAAACCGACAAACTGACTAGCGTTCAATGGATGACGCTGATTGCCGCCTTTCTCGGATGGATGTTCGACGGCATGGAAATGGGGATTTTTCCCCTGGTGGCCCGACCCGCTCTGCAGGACCTGCTTGGTGTCTCCAGCGATGCGGAAATTGGCCGCTGGATGGGCCTGATTACCGCCGGGTTTCTTCTCGGTGCTGCAGTCGGTGGGTTACTGTTCGGTTGGCTGGGAGACCGCATCGGTCGAGTACGGGCAATGTCGCTCAGCATTATGACCTATTCGATTTTCACAGGTGCGTGCTACTTTGCCGAGGAAGCATAGGTATCTACACATCTCATCCGGAATCTCGCAGGACAGGGACGGCGTTATTAGCAAGCTGGCGGAGTTGCTCTGGTGTATAGCGTTCCAGGAGGTCCAGCATCGGCAGCAGAATATGCAGGCCGGCGATCAAAGCAGAAGTGGTCACAGGCTTTTTGCGTTTCATCTGGCGGCCGCTCAGACGGACCAGAAATTCCTGACTCTCTTGTGCGGCGGGAGTTGTCTGACGTTGCAGGTCCCAGGCACACACGCAGACCATGGCGGCGATGAGTAATCGCCTGGCAATCGCGTCGGCGGATTCCTGCTGCCAGGATTCCAGTTGCTGCCCGCCGCTTTTCAGCAGTTTATGATAAGACTCGATGTTCCACCGCCAGTAATACCAGTCAGCAACGGTCACTGCGGAAACATCGTCGGGAACATTTGTGAGCAGGTACCACTCGGCTAGAACCTGTCCTTCTTCATTCAGAATCCGACTGATGACCAGCCGTAACGGGAATGGTCCCTGGCTGACTTTGATACGTCCGTTCGCCGTCCGTTTGCGAGCGGGACGGGACAGAAAGATGTCAGCCTGCAGGATTATGTGCGATTCTTCATCTGTCCCCCCCAATTGGCGACTACTCGCTTCAATTTGATACAGCTCACTTCAAGCCATCAGCATTCTCGCACAACTTGAATGATGACACCATCATTTCCCATAATTTGGCAACGTCACGAGAGGGATCCTCGAGAAAGTATTTGCGGCCGGAAATCCGTGCCGGGTGATCCGGGAGTTGGCGGAATCATCGTCGGAGCGAGTTCACGCCGCAGGGATGCTCTACACAACCGCGGCGCCATTCCAATATCACCGGGATAACAAGGCCGTTCTTGAGCTTTTGATTGCCGGATGTTCGCTCGTTGCGCTATAACCTTGTTGATCTTTAAT
>DATMFC010000415.1:0-1897 GCA_035556335.1 Planctomicrobium sp.
CCGCCGCGTGGCGGTGATCGTCAACGACATGAGCGAGGTCAACATCGACGCCCAACTCATCGCCGGAGGGGACGCGGCACTCCGCCGTTCGGAAGAATCCCTGATTGAGATGACCAACGGCTGCATCTGCTGCACGTTGAGAGAGGATCTCGTCAAAGAAGTAACTCTTCTTGCCCGGCAAGGGAAGTTCGATTACCTGCTGATCGAATCAACCGGGATCTCCGAACCGGCACCGGTCGCGGATACGTTCACGTTCGCGGTCGGTGACGGCCAGTTGCTGAGCGATCTCGCCCGTGTGGACACGCTCGTCACCGTCGTCGATGCCGCCAATTTCCTGCGGGATCTTCGCAGAGGGGAGGATCTCCAAAGCCGGGGCGAAGGCGCGACTACAAATGACGCTCGAACCGTGGCTGACCTACTGATCGACCAGGTGGAATTTGCGGACGTGCTGATCCTCAACAAAACCGATCTTGTCAGTGAAGACGATTTGACCCGCATCGAAGCATTCCTGGATCAGTTGAATCCCTACGCACTGAAGGTTCGGAGTGAACAGGGTCAAGTTCCTCTGGGCACCATTCTCGGAACCGGACGCTTTGATTTTGAGCGAGCAAAATCTTCCAAAGGCTGGCAACTGACGCTCCGCGATGACGGTGCCAGTGAAGTCGAGGAATACGGAGTCAAAAACTTCGTGTACCGAGCCAGACGCCCGTTTCACCCGCAACGGTTCTATCACCGGTTGAACCAGGAGTGGACCGGTGTGCTCCGCTCCAAAGGATTTTTCTGGCTAGCCACCCGACTGGACAAGATGGGGATCTGGTCCCAGGCGGGCTGCGTGGCCCGCCTCGATGTCGGAGGGTTCTGGTGGGCTTCCATTCCTCCTCAAGAATGGCCAGACATTCCAGGCATCCAGGCTGCAATTCAAAAAAACTGGCATCCGGAAGTGGGGGACTGTCGACAGGAACTGGTCTTCATCGGCATCGGGCTGGATGAAACGCACATCCGCTCCACACTGGACGAATGTCTGCTCACCGATCGGGAACTGGCATTAGGACCATCTGTCTGGCAAACCTTTCCCGATCCCTTCCCTCTCTGGAACGTGCAGCGTCCCCCTGCAACGGAACCGGAGGAGACCCATGTCTGAGCATGTCATCCCCAGGACCTATCAGGAATGGAAAGAGTGCATCACGGTCCGTTGCCGGATCCCGTTGACTCACGAATTCATTACCCGCCGCCTGAATGAATTGCGGAATCCCGACGATCCATCCACCCGTGAGTTCGTGCGGAAATACGGGCAGGACTATACGGATCCGGTAATCGGCTGGTTCGCGTCCGCGGAGGGAGAGCTTGTCCGCTAGCGGGGGGGCGAGTTTGGAGTGTACTCTGAAACCCCACAACATCACGATGCAATCTCTGATATTCGACGGATTCTGCCTGGCATTGGTATTGCATCCGGGCGTCGTCCGCGAGCGCTCAGTCCAGCCACCTGTCATGGCTGTCACTCCTCCTTACTTGCTATCCGTCTTCTCATCCCGGAGTTGATCGATTTGCAATTGTGAGCGTTCGATCAAGTCCTGCTTCACCTGTGGCTTCATCGTCGGATCGCTCTTGATCCTCTCGATCTCCTCCAGTCTCTGCTGGATCGCGGCGTCCCTGTCGGCTTTGGACATTCCTTTGCTACCGCAACCTGTGACATTCACCGCCACAATCAGGAGTAAAAGCAACATTGGCCCAATCCGCTGGCAAGCCATGCGTGATAATGAAGAGTTTTCGGAGTTGGAAATCATGATCGATGGTTCGAGGCGGGAGGCGAAATCTACGGGGACATTGGGGACACCAGTTGTAGCAACGATTGTCGTATCAGAATTCGCCGACAACCATTCCATCATTTCTGCTGCCC
>DATMFC010000416.1:0-15398 GCA_035556335.1 Planctomicrobium sp.
CCCATTGTTGATTGGATTCCATATTGAGAAAGGCGCTTTCTGTGGCTTCGGAACTTGTCGCTGGCGCTGCCCATCCCAGGTCGGATCGTACGACCCGTCCTTGACACCGTTTCAGCAGTTCTCGATACAGTGGACGGGCGGGCATCTGCCAGGAACCCTGGGGGTTTCGTGACTGAGCAATGGCTCGATCCACCGGGATGAATGCGACCAATTCATCCTCCTGCGTCATCAGTTCCAGTCCTTTATCTTTGGCCGTTGCGTTGTGACTTCCGTGGTGCCCCACTTTGTAGAAGACGGTTCGGGAGAGCAAGTCTGAAACACGGACTTCGCCAGGTGTTCCGGCTGCATCTGTAACGGCCCACTTCATCTTTGCTTCGTGCCAGGAAAGCCAGTTCCCTTCCTGTGCATCCGCCGCGAACAATAACACCTTGCCGTCTGCAATTCTCTCAAACGCCAACACCAGACTGGTGTTATTGGTGAGACTGTCAAGTTGCAGCGCCAATTCGATCGATCCACTCAGCCATTCGGAATCGATTCGCCGCCAGGCGTTCTCGTCTTTGAGATACGTTGGATACTGCTCTTGCAGCGATTTACTTCCGGATTGCTGAAAGCGCAGATCAAACGGGATGTTCTCGTCAGGTTCAGATTCCGTGTCGTTGCGTTCAAGATGGAGTTCCTGTTGATGAAGCCTGGCACTTTTTTCAATTGCACGCATCAGACCATAGAGCGCCTCACTGCCATGTGAGCCTAGATTTTTGAGGAACTGGTCTTCTTTGGGTGGTCCAAGGACGTAAACACGGAATCCCGGAATCTGATTCTCAACCATATCGCTGGGATGGAAATAGGTGGTTTTCCCTCCGGTTCCTGTGCGAACGAACTCCATCGCGCTGTTGACCGTCTTTGCAAAACCAATCCCAGACACAAACTCGTCGGTGAATTCCAGGAGGCTTGTCAAATTTTGACACCAGCGTTCTTCAGGTGCGATTTGTGAAACACGCTGCAAAGCTGCTCCCAGGTCATGCTGGTGCTTTTTCAGTCTTTGCGCATCAGGATCCTGCGGATTCTCCGTCCAGGCCAGCCACACCGCTCCGACATTTTCCTTCAGGACCGGTTGTAGATCTTTTCGAAATCCGGAAACATGGTCCAGGTGTTCATGAGTTGCAACCAGAAAATCAATCTTCTTGCCGTCATCAATGATCGTTTGCAGATAGTTGGCGATCGACCTGGTCTGGATCGGTGAAGATTTGTTCCCAAGCGACCCGCAATCGATCAACATGCGGCATTCGTTCGGTCCCTGGTAATCAAACGTCACCAGAAACGAGTCCCCAAGCCCTTGCCGAAACATCTGGACTCGGACTGAGGGAATACGATTTAGTATTCGCGCACTCTGGGAACTTGATTTTCGCTCTCGCGTCTTGGTCTTCGTTGGACCTGCTGTCCTGTTGGATTCAGAATGCTTCTTTTTCGCCATGGGACTTCTTCTTGAGAGTGGTTTCAATATTTGATCTTGTCCGGTTCCGTCACGCGGCGGACAGCGGTTTTCCTGTCGGAAGCCGCGCGGTGCAGGCACTGGTTCGAGCAAACTGATCTAGAATCTATCTGAAAATGTTGGTGTCACGGCGATATCGAGTGCTCGTTGCACCGCGCTCAGACAACATGTGGTGCGTCGTCCAACTTTTCAGAGAGCCTCTAATAGCTGCGATGAACCAAGGCAAACGGTTCGTCGTTCTCCCAACTTCGAGGATCGAGCAGTTGACGTCCGAAATATGTCGATCGGGGCGAAGAAAGTTCTCGGTTCGCATATTCCTGTTGCAAAGCCAGTCGAGCACCTCCCAGCGGATTCTTACGAATGCAGTACCTGATCTTCTTCTGATAAAGATCAATGACAATCGCACAACCTGCTTCAAAGCCCATGCTCAAGCCCTGCGGATTACTTTCATCGACAGGTCTTTTGGTTGATTGGAGCAAGCCAATCAACAGTTGTGGTGTCATTCGGCCATCTGGCCGGGGACGGAAGGCGACTCGTGCCGTATGGACTTCGAACGATTTGTTCCGAACGATCCCCAGAAATTTTGCGTCATTCTCGCCATCAAGCCCGCTCTTTTGGAAGTGTTCTTTGAGCGCGTTGTGGATCCTTGCCCGCAACTTCCGCTCTTGATCGAAAATGTCTTTTCTTGTTTTGGCAAACATGATCCTTCCGGCGATGGCTCTCAGAGTCTTCATATGACCGAGCAGCCAGTCCGAAGGGGAGCTTTCTTCCTCTTCGACAGTTCTCCAGCGAAGACTCTCAACACTGAGCGTTCTGACTTTCGGTGGAAAAATTCCCCGGCGTTGAAAAGCCTCAATAAATGAGACTCGGTAACCCAGTTTGTCGTCCGCGATGACGTCGCAATCAGCCGTGATAATCGCCCGTAAGTACTCTCCAAATGTGATATCGGTGGGGGGGCAATAATCCAGTGCTCGAATACACATTCTGAGAACCTGCTGTGCAGTCTTGGATGCTTCGTCCGCCAGGCGCTGCACAAGGTCCGGGTGGATGGAACCTTGCAGCAAGATGCCGGTTCCTCCAGTGGCCAGTCGAACCAGATCCTTTGTCCGCCGCTGGTAGATGGAGAGAAATGCATCGAACACTGCTGAGACGAGAATTTTTCCCCGTTCATGGGGCTGAAAAACAGTTTTATACGCAGTGGGATCAGGAGCGTTCTTTAACCACATTCCGTTGCTGATCTGCCCTGTTGCGTCACGTAAAGCACCATCCCGTCCGGTTGCAAAGCCAAACTGGACTGCCAGCTTGGTTAATATATTATCCTTACCCCAAATCTCCCCACGCGTCTCACGAATCTGGTCTGCAACTAACTCCGGGAAGGTAAAATGCTGCAGCATTGCCACGCAGTCCGCGAAACCTTCATGGAATGCCAGAACGTCCGGATTGGAAGGAAGCAGCATCTGGCGGTGCATCCCATCCAGCAATGCATGGGTGGTCTCATGTGCGATGATGTCGTGCGACAGGCATGTAAAAACCCGACCACCAGGCAGTTGTTTCACGTCGTCGGTATTCACCGCGTCGAAGTAGCCGAAGAGCAGCGCGACCTTATTCGGAGAGTAGTACGCATTGGCTTCACGAAGGGCGTGTGGGTAAATCCGCAGACATTGGACAAAATGAGAATCGTCCTTCTTGTTCTTCCCCTCAGGCGGGACACCTGGTCGCCAGAGTGCCTTTCGACCGAGAGCCTGTTCAAAATGATGAATGGTCAGACTGGCGACGGCGTACACCATCTGCTGATGGAACTGTGGATTTCCCTCGGAAGGAGCCAGGCCGTCCTGTGCCAGCAAGACGGGCAGATTCAGATTCACCGGTGGATAAAACTTTTGACTTGCCGGATCGACGTCGATCACTTCGAGATATTCACCACTCGGGCCGGGGGATAAATCTTCCCACGGCACCTTCAAGGTGATCTGTGAAATGCCCACGGTGTCAAGACGCGAGCAAAGACTGGGATCGACCGAGTAGCCTCGCAACTTACGGAAATCAGGCTCCGGGGGAATGACGGATACAACTTTTTCCTGCTGTTCATCAAAGATGGAAGTCGCCGCAATAGATTTTTCAACAGATTCTGTTTTACGTTGAGCCTTCGTTGCTCGACCACGTCCCGACGTTCCCAGGACTTGCCTGGCCCGTTCTTTCAGTTGTTGTGACGCATGTGGATGATCGGCAACTTGTTCGAGAAAATCATTGATCTGCCGGGGAGGAATATCATCGTGAGGCCGATCTGGATCGGTGACAGCCTGTTCGAGCGGATTCGGCTCCTTCCGGGAGTGCCACTTCTGGACCAGTTGCGTAGCCTCCAACTGCAGCATGACGTCCAACTCTGAAGGAGCCAGAGCCGACCGGGAAAGCACATTCAAGAATGGAAATCCTGCAGAATCAGGAGCGGTCTTTTTTAATCGGGAAGCTGCCAGTGGCTTGATTTCTAGAGCATCTTTGGCCCTCAAAATCCCATTTCCAAGTCTTTGGCGATTGCCGCTATCGGCAGGCATCTCCGCAGAACTGAACAGGGCATATCGAATCGCCTCGACCCGCATCCAAAGCTCAGGATATTTGTGCTTATCAAACAGTTCATTCGCATACCGCTGCAGATAGAGCGCTGCCGCTGCTGCAATCTGAGGCGTGGCCGATGACGTTCCTGCCCCATCCATCCGTACGATTTCCGAACAACCCCATTGTGCCCAAGGGGTATTCGGAGTAAAAGCGGAAAGTGCGGTGGCCATCGCACCATCTGGCCCCCAGTTCCCTTGCATTGTTCCGGCAGCAAGTCCGAAGTAAGGCGTCCTGTCCGCCATCACACCACAGGCTGCCAACACTCGACGAAATCGGGCAGGGTAGACTATATGACGAGTGGGAACTCCAAACTTCCCGGTCGAATAGTTATTTCCGGCAGCGGCAACGAAAGTGATCCCGGCTTCGTATGCCTTATTGACGGCATCAGCCCATGCGGCGGACGCAACTCCTCCCATGCTCATCGAAATGACATGGATACGAGTTTTCTCCTTCTGGCAAAGGTCGACGGCATAATCGATTCCCTTTACGACCGCACTGGTCGTCAGTTGCACCACCGAGTTTCCGACACGGATGGGAACAATCTCTGCAGACGGTGCGCCTCCCAGAACGCCATGAAAATCGTATCCGTTGCCACCATACGAAAACAGACCGCCAGCCAGAATTCCTAATGTTCCCGTACCATGTCCCGGATTCTTTAGCATTCCGTCAACACCCAGATCGCGGGCATCGTTAGTCCGATTTGAGTCGATAAAATTTCGTTGTAGTGATTTAGCGAATCGGATGGCCGCCAGTGCTCGATGCTCCTGGTCGTATCCTGTATCAAGATGGGCAATCCGAATCGTCTCCCCATCATGAGTTGAAGCGGCGATGTCCCGCGCTGTCTCGAGTTGTGAGAAGGAATCTCCCAGATGCCAGGCAAACTCTCCGGTGATATGCGGATTCTTCCGGTTCTGATCCATGAAGACGCAGGCAGAATCGGCCGCCAGACCCGATGACCGATTTGGAGACGCCTCGTCCCATTCCCACTGCTGAAGGAGATCCGGTTCGATCACATCCGGAGTCTCATTCGCGGCCAGACCGGTCCGGTTGATGCGACCGACCAATTCATGAGCGACATCCCAAGGATTCTTCCCCGCCGTTCCCGCACAGTGCGCGGCATACCATTCACGCGACTGTCCTCGTCCTGATAGTCCCAGGCCAACGGACATCGGAGAGGCTGTTTCAAAAAGAGGTTCAAGCGTCAGCCCGCCCGCTTTTTTCAATCGACCTTGGGTTGTTCCAGAGAGAGCCGCGTTCGCGGATTTTGGTAAACGCAAAAGGAGAACAACATCAGAATTCGCCATGAGCCCAGACCCGATTTTGATGTATACAGCAACGGCACCGTAGTTGACAACACTGATTGCTGACAACAGAGCCATTTTGCTCTCAAGCCATGACGCCTGTCTACCCAAAGACATCGGGATAATCAGACAGAATCAAAAAATCAGGATGACTCACTGGAGAGGAAGCAAGCGGACCATGAGTTCGAATATCGCAGTTGGCGGAGATCACTCAGCCGACGACCGTAAAGCGTCCGAAGGATCAGGAAGCAGGGACAGATACCCGAAGCGTTGCCGCATGGTGGAGGTGGATAACAAAGTGACTCGTCGCCGGAATTCCAATGGTGACGCGATGGAATCGTTCTTGGCGCCGACTGGAAATGCCTGATCATCCGTTGAATCAGATGTCTGCTGATGCCGGGCGTCCGCAAAGTTTTACCTACTTGCGCAGATGTGACGAATCGGCGGAAATTATCTCGATCTGTATTGTTTCCTGCGACCTCTCCAGGGGCCACGTTGTAGGGTTTTCCAGAACAGTAGCTCTACCGTGTGTCTGCAAGGGCGTGGATGCGCGGAGTGAATATTTTGAGCCGCTTTCTGTCTCTGCCAGCCGTTCATCATACAGGAGAAGAACCTACTATGTTCATCATCAGGGCCATCTGCATTCTGATTGCGTTCACGACACCGGAGAACTCGGAGCACTCTGCAAAGTGTTCGAAAGATCCGCCTTGTTCCCTGTTCACGCTGGCTTGCAACCCTCTTTTCTGTTGGCAAGCCAATATCTCTCATACGAACAATTACAATGTGAAGCTGTTTGAATTCAAAACCACCTCCAGACCTCCTGCCCCTGAGCCTAAAAAGGCCCTTGCGCCTTCGGAACAAGAAAAGCACCATGTTCTCTTTAAGAATGCGGCAACTTTTGGGAACACAGCCTCCTGCTCCGAAGAAAGTTCTTTGTTGAATCCGCAAACGATCATCTACGAAGGAATGGTTCTGGATATTGATCAAAATGGGAATTACGAGTTGAAAGGGGAGGTTGAAACACCGGCAACCAATGTCACTCTACGATTGCAGTTTCGCCTCTGGGAAAAAGTGGAGTTAGGGGATGATCTGATTTGCTATGAGCACAAAGGCTCGGTCACATTGCCTCCCATCAGCTTCAAGCCGACGGTTGACCAGATTCATGCGGGCGCACCACTTCAATGGACACTGAAGAAAACCGGTCAGTCGCCGATTCTGACGAAAGAATTCCTGGAGGGTGTCTGCATCGAACGCATTGGCGTTGTGGAAGTGGGAACGATTCCCAGTCGATAGGTGTCTGCCTGTTGGGAGTAATCGATACAATCGACACAATCCCACCAGGAGCTATCACAGAACGCAAGACTTGTATCGCAGGACTAACCCGAAAAGTTCCTACAGCCGATACCTCATTCATCACGTAAAAGCACCTGAGTTCAGGTGATGTGATTTGTGACGGGCGTATTTCTTGTTGCATTTGGGCCATAGAGGGCAAACCTCAGCGTCCGATGCGGCAAGATCTACTGATTTTAGAATGGTAGTCTTGGGGGACGCCACCAGGACCATGTTCCTGCAAGGAAGTGGGGCAAAGGTATGCTTCGGGCCTTAGGTGTGATCTTTATTGTCTGCTGTTGCTTTGCGGCAGGAGTTCTTGGGATCGGGGTGACCTTGACTGCGGTCTATTTCGGCAGCCAGTATCTGCCCGGACCCGCCATCCAGCAGGCTGTTGCCACTGCTCCGGCAGAATTTCCCGCAGAAGGAATGCAACCTTCTCCGCTCCCCGCGCCGCCCCAGTCGCTTCAGGCAATTCCGTCCGGAACATCCCAATTCGACCCGCACGTCACCTGGGCCGCCGATCCGCCTCCCGGGGGGCAAATCGTACAGGTGCAAAACGGAAGTGCTCAAGTCACTTCGATTGAGGAAACCGTCAGCAAGGAAACCTATGTCACCCCTCTTCCGCCAAGCTTTGATGAGCCAATCTATCTGCAGGGTAAGACGTTCAGAATCAACCTTATAAAATCAACACCAGCCGCCGATTATGTCGTTAAATTAGTGAGTGACCAATCAGAAGTGGCAAAATCACAAGAACCGCAAATCGCAGTCACACTAAATGACGTCGGTATGCAGAGGCTCAGTGTTTGGGGACCTGATAACAAAGCCTTCAGCACGTTCACGGTTTTCGTCCCAGATAATTCTCTCACTTCTCCGGAAATGCTGGGGGCGAGAAACGGAACTTATGCAGACGAGATCAATCTGACATCTGCTACATCCGTGGATGTTTACGACGGAAAGTTGATTCTTAAAGGGGAGCACCCTCCGACCACTGCCAGTTCCCGGTTTGAACTGTTTGTCCAAGAAAATGGAAAATACAGATGCGATTCGGAGTCGCGTCGCTCTTTTCAACCCACGTCAAATACCTGGTCGTACAAACTCAGCCTGCCTGTTTCTCCGGACCCCGTGAACGCCCGGCTCGTTCTCTTTGCTCACGACGGGAAGAGAATTCGGTCTTCCCGACCGCTGAATCTGAGGATGTTGCAGGACAATCTCACCTCACAAGCTCACCCGAAAGATTTAGAGATTTGGGTTAAAGAGACTAAGGTGACAGGCAACGTTCCTGTGATCAGCGCCAAAAGCTTCAATCTCAAGGGCACTGTCGATCTTCTGTCGGTGAACGGCAATCCAATCGGTGAACAACTTCTATCAGAAACCTTTCTTCTGGTCTTCATCGACGGAAATCCGCAGCCCGTGGCATTCACTTCGCTGAAGGATTCGGAACCCACAGGCAAACCTGAGGAGCATGTGCGCACTTTCACCGTGCCGATTCCACAACAGTTAGCGGATGGAATTCATACCATTCGCACCGCATTAGCACGAGGGTTTGATAAGACGAGCGAGAAATCTCCAGAGTTTCCGATTAACATCCGCATTCAGGGGCCGCGCGTGGTCAGTGTCGTTCCGAAAAATTTCGGAACGGCGGCGGGGGTCACGCAACTTATTGTAACGTTCAATCGGGAGAACCCGCTCGATGAGGAACACGCGAATGCAGCAGGAAATTATGCCTTTTATCCCGGAAACGGGACCACTCTGTTCGACATGGGAGTCACGGCACCACTGTATCCGGCCACCGCATCATATGACAAGGCGTCCAACTCAGTCGCGCTCAAGTTCACCGCACTGAAACCGGATCTCTATAAACTGGTGGTCGTCGGTAATCAACAAAGTGTTGCTTTACGAAGCGGTGAAACTCACTCCGGAATCAAGGACAAGTTCGGGAATCTACTGGAAGTCAACGGAATTTTGGGAGCCGATTACAGTGAAGTGCTGGGCAGTTTCAGTTCACTGGTGTCAGGTGAGATCTCCCGGGCGGAAATTCGTGGTGTTTCCGACTCCACTGGTGACTATGTCCCATTTCCTGAATATGCTCAGTTTCGGAATTATCCTGCGGGTTTCAACCCTTCGGACAAAGTGATCAGCCGGATCGCGAGACTGTATTACTTCCGCGACGCCCACCGGGTCGTGCAGATCGTCAACCGGAAGGCGAAGTCCTACAATCGCCAGGCTGTTGAAATGGATGCCCAGTTGGCGAACGCCGCAGGGCGACAGGCGGAAGCCAAAACGGATTTGCGCCGTTCCCACGAACTCAAAGCGATTCGGGCCGCCCAGGAAGCCCGCGCCGCGGAAGAAGCATTGCAGCAGCACCAGACCGCCGTGATGGCCGCACGGGCACGTAAAAATGGGGCTACAACCCAGCGTGATCAGTTTCAGGATGATATTGATGAGATCAACGAGATGATCGCATCAATTCCCGATCAGGAGACCTCAAAAGAATTGCCGATGTTGAGAAATCGGTTGCGAGTTGCCCAGAAGGCATACTCGTCCGCCAACCTTGAAGTGGAATCGGCAACCGGCGAAATCACCATGGAAGAACAACGGGTCAACACCTTGCTGGCCCAGGTTCAAAGCCGACGGAATGAGGAGATCAGAGCCACCGAAAGCTGGGAAGAAGCGGATCGGCTGGAACAACGGGCCCATGAAGAGCGGTTTCGCCGGGAAGTCGCCGCCAAAACCGCTGATCCGGATACATACGCCCCCGGCAAGCCCATTTCGGAAGACCCGATCGAACAGGTCAGTCTGTCTGTAATCGGAGAAGGACTGATTCAGATGAGAGGTCCGCGTAAAGGGGTCAATCTGATTCATACAATGATTAATGAGATGGATGCTCCCGTCGGTCAGGTTCGTGTTTCAATCCATTCGATTCAGATCAATGGAGAGCATGGCGATCGCATGGAGAAAGTGGCCATGCGAATTCAGAGATATGTGGACCACGCCCGGTTCCTGACAACTCAGTCTGGAGAAATGTTACGGAAAGCAGTGGCCCAGGTCGCTTCGCGCCGAGCGGAACAATGTTACCTGGAATGTCCCCCCGGATGCCCTCAGGAAATTCGCGATATGAAGTATCGCGAAGCCTTCTTCGGTAAGGACTTCATTGATGAACTGTTAGAAATGGACTCAGAGTTCATGCACGCCGGTAATAAAGTTCTGTCGCTGCATTCGATGGACACAACCAGTTTGCCGTCGGCTCTGTTTCTACTATCCCTTGCGAAGAACGACACCCGACAGGAGATCCTCAACGAGTTCATGGGGATGGTTCAGGGACAGCTTCCAGTGGACGAACAGGAATACTTTCAGGCCTCCGGCGCCGAATACAAATTCCGCCATCAGAAGTTTCAGTTCCTCGCTCATAATGCCAAGTTCGTCTCGTTCCGGGGATTCTTTGACATGCAAGTCAATTCTCCAGACACGCTAACCCCGATGCAGCGAGAATTCATCCGCCTGGCCCAGATCTTCAAAGCCAGGCTCGTCACGGAAATCGAACTCCGCCAGCGTGTCATGGAACGGGCACTGATCGAAGAACGCATCGGCAGCAACTATGAAAAAATGCTGACGGATGCTGTTCAGCAGGAGAAAAACGCCAGGGAGAAGCTGAAAACGGCAGAAGAACAGATCCAAAAACAGCAGACCAGCATCGCAGAACGACTTATAAAACTGCACAACGAGGTTCAGAAAAGCCTAAGCATTCCAGGGACAAAAACCGTCTTTCCAAGGGATCTGCTAAACCAATTAACAGAGATGAGAAAAGGACGGGCCGACACCAGTGATATGACAAGCATAATCGATAATACATTAGAAAATGCATCGCAAGATGGAAATAAAACACCTTCAGTACAAAAACTAGGAAAAGGTAGATATCAAGTTCAATTTGTGTTTAATGGAGAAACCGTTTTTCTCAATGTAACCGCTGATCATGTGATGCCCTCCAATGATACTCGAGCCAGGGGATTTAAATTTGATGTGTCGCCACTGTCTATCGAGTATAGTTCACAGGCAGGTGTGACTACCGAATCAATCAAGGAATCGATCGAGAGAGAATTCAGAAATAGCGTTTCATCAATTATGAAATCGATTGATACACTAAACAAGTTTCATCATGATTCAGCAGATCGAAAACTGATCAACGAAGAAGACGCGTTCGTGAAAGGTATGATGCGAACATCCGGGAAAGACTCATTGAATGGAATGGATTACGACCCGTTTAATATACATAACCTGTATGTTATAACCATTGTATCAGAGGAGCTTTCACGTATTCGAAATAATGTTATCAAAAGGATCGACGGGCATTTGCAGGAAGCCAACGATCTTATGAAAAATTTCGACATGAATAAGGATGTGACGATTGTCATTAAAGAATGGAGGAGAATTCGTGGGTCGATCTTGAGTATGATTGCTGATTCTTCTCTTAAAGACGCAATAGAGAAAATTCTTGCGCCAATTGATTCTGATTTTAACAGGCTGATCTCTCTGTCGGTGAATCTTGGGGTCGAGAAAGCGAACGCGGAAACTGCCCGTCGTCCGCTCGATCAGAAGAAGTTTCTGGATATGCTGATTGATGACGTCGAAGAGAAATACATCGAGCTGATCGAGGGGACTCGGGCGCAACTGTCGAACATCGACAACTATCTGGGGCGCCTGTCCACCGCTCTGGAGGATGATTTCAACACGCAGTTTTATCATCCAACGTTCCGCCATATCCGTGAAACCAGTTACTTCCATGATGTGCAACTGGGGCAGATTCAGACGGAGAGCATTCTGACGAACAATCGTATGTTCGCACAGGTTTCTCCGCAGGCGACTATGGAGTTTGATCTTCCTAAGCGGAACATTCTGATCAACGAAGCTTTCGATTCCGCACTCGCCGCGTATAACGATTACGGAGCACTGATCGGAGACCCGAACTTTCTGGCACTGGCACGGATGTATGGCGGGCAATCCACTGCTTCGACCTTTGCCTCCGGGCTTCCGGCGCCACCGGTACGGGACGTCTTGCCGGGGCTGCCGTCTCAAACGGACGAGCAGTATCTTAGCCAGGCAAAGAACAACACTCCAAAGATCGGTTCCAATCTGGAAGCGCTCATCCCTGATCCGGCCATATATAAATTTGAAACCGGAACAGGATTCAGTATTAAACCTGTGATCCAGCCAGACGGTCAATCCGTAGTGTTTCACTTGAACTATATGTACACGACGAATGTCCGCGAACCGGTTCGAGCAGATGAAAAGCATCTAGGAAGGGTCAAACGGCACTTTATCGATACCGATGTCGTCACCGGGAACTATGAGTTGCGGGAAGTAAGCCGGTTTCAGGTGGCCTTGAAGGCATCACGAACGTCACGTGGCGTTCCGTTACTGGAAGATATGCCCGGGGCAGGCTGGTTGTTTCGACCGCTCCCGCAGCAGGAATCCTCACTGCAACAGAACCTGATCTACGCCCAGTCCGTGATTTACCCGACGCTTTTCGATCTGATGGGCTTACGCTGGGCTCCCGCCGTCGTGGATTTGAATCCGGCCACGTTACAGGAACGTGAGTTCGTCGCCCGCAATCGGGAACGTTTTTTGCGCAACGAGGTCTTCGACTATTCCAGTCTTCAGGTCGATGATTTTATGCGAATCCCTCCGGCGGAACGTCGAGGAGATCTGTATCGGACTCAGGAATCGATTCCGGATGTTCATCCCAATGGCTACTTCGGAAAAGGGCTGAATATCAAAAGAGGAATATTGCAGGAAGGTTATACCCCGATCCCGTTCGAGGAGAGTGGGGCATCGGATGGGAACTCGTTCGAGCCAATTTCGCCGAACCCGACTCAACTGGCTCCGATTCAGACTAGACCATCTCATCGCGAGAAAGACAAACCAACGAGTTCTTTGTTTCGGTTCCGCACAGAAAAGCAAGTTTCCGAAAAGCAACCGGAAAAGGTACCTGCGGCAGGCTCACCTCATCCATCGCGGCAACCCATCTCGCTCTTTCCAGAACCGGTTATCCCTGCGACACCACCCGCCGAACATCAGAGAGTCGCTCCTCTCCTTCTGCCGGCACCGCCAACCGGAAACCGTGAAACGTCGTTACGATCGCCATCTCCTCGCTCATCGTCGGACAACGTGATTGTTCCAGCCAGTGCAACAGAACATTCAACGGAAAAGAAGAGATGGTTTTCCAGGATTCTGTCACGTTAATGCAGTTTTGATACCTTTTAGGAACCGCATCACCATGCGTTATCTATCGATCGTCATCTCCATGATTTTACTGGGAGCGACCGTCTTTGCCGGTGATCTGTTACGGCGGACGGAAGCTCGCCGGTATTATTCCCTGCCTGGGCATGAATATCGCGGACCGCAACCAGTCAACCCCGTTTCTGGTGTCAGTCAACTCGCGATTCCCCTGACTTACACCTACACCGATGCTGACACGAGGAGCGAAAAATCCGTTCAAGCGAAAGTGTTTCAGTTGGACGCCAGCGAGCTTCGCAATGATCATTGTCAGCTGACAAAGGTGGCCTTGACCATACAGCAAAATGGAAAGTGGATGCTCAATTTCACGGCGAGACAGGATCCGGACCTGGTTCCCACACACATGCGTGCTTCATTCGAACGTTTCGAACGTAATTTGTTCTGCGTTTCGGTTTATGGAGCAGGACTGTTTCCGACAATAGAACGCATCGACGTCTCGCCCACCGGTAAGCCACAATTGTTTTATCTCTTCCTGCAACCTACGGTTCTTGAAAAGCGTCAGATTTCCCGGTTGAATTACTCAGGACATTCTGATGAGATCTCTCGGTATTTCGAATTAATCGACCGTGTCGAAATCGATCTTCGATATCGATAACAAGTATTCAAAGATCGAGATAGGACAGTAGAGTTTTACAGAGTTAACTTTGTGTGTTGGGGCCGGGAATCATGAAGCTGTTCATAGCGATTATTTTGTGCCTGATGATGATTTCTTCAGGACAATGTGTACAGGCGCAGCATCGATCGCGTCTGCCATCGATTGCCGCATCACCGTCCGACGAAATCACCGTGTTCGACCCGACATCCAACTCCGAGCCAAAGCCGACACCGGCTGTTGCCATGGGAAACGACGGTAAGCAATACGTGGAGATCCCTCCAACAGTGATCGTACATAATTTCTATTATACGGGAGACCGTGATTTTCGTGGCCCCCGTTTTTCGGGAGGGCCTTCGATCGTGGTCGTTAACCATCCTTTAACGGAAGAGCGACTTTATCTGGAAGTGCAAATGTTACCAGGTGCTCCGCGAGTCTCCTACCGCAAGGGTTACATTGACTACGATTTCGGTTCGGACCGGATTCGGCTTCGATTTCTGCATCCTCTTCATCCCCATGCGGATCCGACAGTGGAATATCTTCACGGGAAAAATTTTAAAGACACCATCGGCTCCACGGGAAAAGCGCACTCTGGTGCTGTTTCACGATGGGTTCACCGCACCGGAGTGCCTGATGCGGCTCATCACGTTGCCGCAGGCGCTGTCGGCACACTGCAAACGACTGCGGATGGGGTGAAGTTCGTGGGGACAGTCACGACAACACCCATCGTCAAAATTGTGCGGGCAACACCTTTGGGAAGTATTGTGACACCTTCCCCAGAGAGAACCGCAATTCGCGGGCGCGATATGGCCATTGAGAGATCGCAGCATCGGGAGCGAAATGATAATGCAACGATTTCCACTCTTCGGTGATGCAGCATTTTCTGAAACCTAGACCATGACAACGCCATTCAGGTATGGCCGCTGTTCTCCGAGCGGTATTCTCCGAAACTATCCGGAAAGTCCGGCGACGCACAATATGTCGTCTGTGAGCGATGCAATGAGCACTCGATATCGCCGTGACACCGACATTTTCGGAGAGACTCTCAGCGCATCGGCCAGTTGCCGGGCATCTGGATAGAAGCCCATCTGTTTAGGCAGCGCATCACGGAAGCTTCCCCTCGTCTGCTTAGAAATAAAACTGCGTGCTGTTGCGTTTTTTTGGCGTTTCAGCCAATTACCTGGTGAATATTGCAGCGATTCGCTTGAATTAAAGTGGAAGCGAGGTTCTATTTGGTTGCATTTTGTATGTTTTGGGGCCGTTCCTTCTGTGATCTCCAGGGGCTACCATGCGGGCAAGTTATGTTGAATTTCAGGATGTTTTAGACGCTGAACTTAGGGAAATCGAGAAACGTCGGGCACAGACCGGCCTACCTCCATTGCGGGTCGATCCAACCGGAGGCAATGAGACGACACCCCCCACCGGACTGGCGTTGTCTGGAGGAGGGCCTCGTTCCGCCTGTATCGGCCTGGGACTGCTTCAGGCACTTTATCGATCCGGTCTGCTGCGCCATCTCGATTATCTCTCGACCGTCTCCGGCGGTGGGTACGTCGGTAGCTATCTGAGTTCCTGGGTCACGGCCATGGATGGGAAAATCGAGTGGTCTCCGGAACAGAAGTCGAGTGAGCCGGCTCCATCTACGACGGACAGAGCAGAGCACAAGGGAGGTGAGAATGGAGCGGCTCAACAGGGCGTCCCTCTTCCATTTTATGCGGAACTCAATGCTCCCCAGCCTGCGGCCGTCCGCCGCATGGCCGGCCAGGGGGAGGTGCTGCGCCGCCCC
>DATMFC010000417.1:0-6158 GCA_035556335.1 Planctomicrobium sp.
GGGATCCAGAGAAGTTCCCGAAAAGAAATGTGGCAAGAGCGCTTCGAAGCACGCCTCCGGAACCTTACAGTATGTTTTTTACTGTATGGATTTTTGTATCTCATTCTCGTGAAAGTTGCCTCCCTGTGCCGACTCCATCGATCCCCACTGAGATCCCCACTGAATTACGGCAGGAATATCCATTCACCCCGAAATCGATCGATCTCGACGGATTCCGCTATTCCTATGTCGATGAAGGGACCGGCCCCGCGGTTCTCTTCGTCCACGGTAATCCGACATGGAGTTTTGCCTGGAGAAACCTGATTAAAGGACTGCTGCCGGATTATCGGTGCCTGGCGGTCGATCATCTCGGCATGGGGCTGTCGGCAAAGCCGCAGAATTACGAATACCGGATCGGCCAGCATATCGAGAACCTGACCCGGTTTATCGAACACCTGGATTTACGTGACATCACGCTGGTCGGTCACGATTGGGGGGGCTGCATCGGCATGGGAGCCGCGGTGAAATCCCCGGAGCGATTTAAACGTTTTGTCATGATGAATACCGCCGCATTCCGCTCTCAGCAGATTCCCAAACGGATTGCCGTCTGCCGAATTCCGGTGCTGGGACCACTCGCTGTTCGAGGACTCAATGCGTTCTCTTGCGCCGCAATCACGATGGCGGTTTCTCACCATGAACGAATGACCGACACCATCAAACAGGGATACCTGTTCCCCTACGACTCCTGGGACCATCGGATTGCAGTGCAACGGTTTGTTGAGGAAATTCCGCTGAATCCGCAGCACCCGAGTTATCAGACTCTGGTGGACGTCGAGCAGGGGCTCGCTCAATTCCGTTCTTTCCCGTGGTTATTCTTCTGGGGAGAGCAGGACTGGTGTTTCACGACTGATTTTCTCGACGAATGGCAGGCCCGTTTTCCGGACTCGAACACCGTCCGCTTCCCTGGTGCCGGGCACTATGTGTTTGAAGATGCCCACGAACGAATTGTTCCTCGACTGCGGGAATTCCTCCAGGAATAAGCCTCCCGAACAAAACTGACCCCGTTCCGCTCATGGAAAGAGAATTCTCATGGTTTGAGGGGTTTTGTTCGCGGCTCTAAATAAATATCTGGAGATCACTGTTGAATTTTGTTGGGGTTTCGTGTTTTGATGTGAAGGCTGCGGGGAGACGGGCTGTGATGGGTAAGGCTCTGTTCACCCGCACTCAGGGAATTTTCGGTGGAACGTTCGAATTCTTCCGGGCCTCTGGTTAATATCAGTGAACATCAGTGCGATCCGCGCTGAGTTCTCTCCCATTTCGACAATAAAATTTGAACCAGATCTCTACTCAGAGCTTGAGGGTGTGACAATGAGGTTGAGTGCTTCTCCGCGGTCAATCAGCTTGAATTTTGCGTTGATTGGTCTGATGATTTTTGCCTCCTGGTGGGGAAGTCACGTCTCTCCGAGTTATGCTCAGGACGATGGAGCTGCTGCTCCGGCTGCCGCACCAGCAGAAGCGCCGGCGGGTGGAGACTCCCCTGCAGCCGCCCCTCCTCCGGCGGATCACGAAGGGGCAGCAACCGGCCAGCACACCAGTTATCTCGGCTGGATCATTGAGTCCTCCGGCTGGATCGGGGCAGTGCTGCTGGTCATCTCGATTTACTTCGTCGCGAAAGTTTTCCAGCAGTCCATGGAAATCCGCATTCAGAACATCGCTCCGCCGGAACTGATCGCGGAGTGTGAAGAACTGCTGAAAGCGCGAGACTATGCCGGTATTTACCGCAAGGTCAAAGAAGACGAATCGACTCTGGGGAACCTGCTGACAGCCGGTCTGACCGAATTGCAGTACGGACTTCCAGAAGCCCGGGAAGCGATGGATATTGCCCATGAGGTCAAAATCGCCAACATGGAAAAAAATATTGCCATGCTGGCGGTCATCGGAACACTGGGGCCGATGATTGGACTGCTGGGAACGCTCAAAGGAATGATCGCGAGCTTCAGCGTGATCGCTCTTTCCGACACTCAGCTCAAAGCGAGCGAAGTGGCCGGGGGGATTTCCGAAGCGTTGATCCTGACATTCGAAGGGGTTGGTGTGTCTGTTCCCGCGATTTACTTCTATGCATTGCTGAAGAACAGAATCACCACTTACAACGCCGAAGCCATGCTGATGGCCGACTTGTTCATTCGCCGCCTGAATACCATGTACCGTGGAAATGCAGGGGGCAAAGGGGGAGACGAAGCTCAGGCGTCGTCCTGAAGTTTCGGCTGCATACCGTAGAGCAAACAGCTCTGACGCGAATCGGTCTATGGTTTGGAAGCGGCATGAATTTCTGGACGGAGTCCTCATGCTGCTTGTCCCACAAGTACAATCCACAACTCCTGCTGTCTCGATCTGTTTTGAGCAGTGAGAACGAATTGGGAGATTGACGAATGAGTGGCGGTAGCGGTGATGGCAATACAGCCGAACCGGATCTGACGCCGATGTTGGACATGGTCTTCCAGTTGATCACGTTCTTCATGCTGGTCATTAACTTCAAGTCTGCATCGATGGACTTGTCGTTGAAACTTCCAATTATCGGGTCTGCACGTCCGGTTGAAGTCCAGGGAATCGAAGATTTTCTGGTCTTGAATGTCAATAAAGAGGGGCAACTGGTCATTTATGGAACGGTCGTTCCGGTGGATCAATATCTCTCCAGTGAGGCCCGTGTGTCTCGAATGAAATTGCCGCCAGCGGAACGTAACAATCCCAATGCCGAGTTGCCGACATCTGTCGTAATTCGTGCGGATCGGGCGGTGTCGTTCAAAAATCTCAATTACATTTTTACAGAGTGTCAGAAACGGGGCTTCCGTAAGTTCTCCCTGAAGGCCTTTAACATGGAGGACCCCGCCACATGAGCCGTCGACATCGTCGAAAGAAGAAGCGAGGATCAGAAGAAGTCAAACTGAACATGGCTGCCATGCTCGACATGGCGTTCCAGTTGTTGACGTTCTTCATTCTGACATTCCGTCCTTCCCCCATCGAAGGCCAGATTGACCTGAATCTCCCCCCACCGGTGGCGGTCGCCCAGATGCGCCCGATTCAGAAAGTCGATCAGGGAGATTCCACCGGGGCCTCGCTCCCCGGATTCGGAACACTGGTGATTACAGTGCATGCCTCGGATGACGGAGAACTCTCGTCACTCGTTCTGGGGGAGCGTCCGCTGTTGCGGGGAAAAATGCGTCCCAACGATGCCGCTGCACTCGATCGGGAATTACAGAATATTTTTCAACTGTCCGGCGGCACCTTTGACGCCATACAATTACATATCGACCCCAAGTTGAATTATGAAACCTTTCTGACGCTGATGGACGTCTGTGCCCGTCAGAAAACGGAAGATGGTAAGAAAATTGAAAAACTCAGCTTTATCGAGTTAAAACCCAAATGACAGTTCGATTGCGACAATCCGCCCGTCGTCGCTCACTCCGCAACGACGGGCGGCGACTGGTCTCGATGCTCTTCATGCTGATTCTGTTAGGCATGATGATCTCATACACCAGTCGTCCGTCGAGCTGGCAATGGCTGGTTGACGATGTGAATGCCCAGGACGCCGTTCGCGTGCAGGAGCCCGGTGCCGCAGACAGCATCGGTGACCCTGAGCAGATCCCTCCGCCAGAAGAACCGGCTGCCGTCCCTCCTGCGGAAATTGAAGCTCCGCTCGTTCCCAATCCGACCGATCAGGATCCCGAGGAATGGGCCGCGGCACAGGACCAGTTCCGGGATATTCAGGATCGAAAGCCGTTTTCTGCCGAAGAGATGCCTTCTTACTGGCGGCTGTTTCGCTGGGTCAATGCCCAGACGCGACAGGAGATGTACCAACGGTCCACACGGGATCCCTTCTTCACTCAACTCTGGGAGCAGCCTGCCAAAAATCGGGGGAAGCTCTTCTCCATGAAGTTGCATGTCCGCCGTGTACTGTCGCACGAGCCGGAAGAAAACTCGGCGGGAGTCAAAAAGGTTTATGAACTGTGGGGAGTGACCGACGAGTCCCGTTCCCACCTGTATGTCGTACTGACCGACACGCTTCCGGAAGGGTTTCCCCAGGGAGCCAAGGTCGAGGCGGACGCTCACTTCACCGGGTACTTTCTGAAGATTCTGGGTTATGAAGCAACCGATGCCCAGCGCGGGGCTCCGCTACTGATCGGAAAAATCAAGAACTCTCCGATCGTCCAGATGCCCAGACGTGATCCTGTCGCAGCTCGAAATGAATTTACATGGACGGTGATTTTCGGAGTCTGGATTCTATGCCTGTTTGCGGTGTTGCGATTCCTGCCCGCTTCCTGGATTCCTCGGTTCGGCAAAGTGACATCAGGTCCCAAAGCCCGCGCGTTGAAGCACTCTGAGGAAGAAGTCGAAAACTGGCTGAGCAATGCCCCGCCATCTGCACTGGAAGATCCGATCCCGCCACGGTCTGATCAACGGGGAAATCCGTTTGAAAAAGAGTAAGGCTCCGCTCGCCGCATGGTGGCATCTGGCCGGGCTCCTAGGTCACGATAAGATCGTTTTTGTGATCTTGGCTTCTGAATCAAGATAAATCATTCAAAAACCACGAATGTCCCGATCGGACGAATGAATTGCAATAAATTCTTCAACAGACCGGTTTCCTTGAATCACAGCGAGGGATTCGCGCAAGATGTCAAGCAAATTTTTTGCACCTTCGCGCCTTTGCGTGAGTCTTCCCTGCTCTCTTTTGTGGAAAGCGTTCTATGAACGGGGAATCTCGCAGTAGTCGATGATTCGCGAGATTTCACCACGGAGTTCACGGCGGTCGACAATGCGGTCGACGAATCCGTGTTTCAGCAGGAACTCACTTGTCTGGAAGTTCTCCGGAAGCCGTTGCTTGGTGGTCCCGGTGATGACACGCGGACCGGCAAATCCGATCAACGCTCTTGGCTCCGCAATAATCACATCTCCGAGTGAAGCGAAGCTCGCGGCCACTCCTCCCATGGTCGGGTGAGTGAGGACGGAGATAAACAATCCGCCGACGTCATGATATCGCCCCAGAGCGGCGGAAACTTTGCCCATCTGCATCAGGGAGAAGATCCCTTCGTGCATACGTGCCCCCCCGCCGGAACCGCTGACAATCACCAGCGGCAATCGGGCAGATGTGGCTTCTTCAATGGCCCGGGTCAGTTTTTCACCAACGACTGATCCCATGCTTCCCATGATGAACGCAGAGTCGGTCAGGCCGAACACTAGAGGACGCCCTCGCAGGTGTCCCCGTCCGACAACGCAGGCTTCCCGCATTCCGGTTTTTTTCTGCTCTTCAACAACCCGTTCTGAATACGGCTTTTTATCGGCGAATCCCAATGGATCTTTGGGACTCAGGTCCGTGTACCATTCTTCAAAGCTTCCTTCATCCAGCAACTGACGGATTCGGTCCTTTGCTGAGACGTAGAAATGATGCCCACATTCGGGGCACATCCGATGATTCTTATCGAGGTGCTTCCGGAAGATTGTTGCGGAACAGGCATCGCAACGAAGCCAGAGTCCTTCTGGAACTCCCCGCTTTTTGCGCATCGACAGAGTGTCCTCTGTGTGCGGCGCAGGCACATCGGGAGTGTTGGGAAGGTCGGTGGTTTTGGAACGGGTACTCATAGGCTCGATTCATCCAATCAGACTGCGTGTCAGATCAGAGCAGATTTTTAGAGTCGCGAACAAAACCTCTCAAACGATGAGAATTCCCCTTTCCGCGAGCGGATAGAGGGAAGGGTTTGTGATCGCTTCTCACTCAAACTCAAATCCATGAATCTGAAATTCCAGCGGCTCGGGTATCTTCGGCAGTCTGGGCGGGAATGTCGAGTCCAGCTCGACCAGTTTAGAGCAGTTTGCTCGGCTGTGTGCCGGCGATTGGAGGCGTTTGGGAATCCCAAAGCCTCACTTTTCGCCTGCAGAACACAGAAACACATTGCAAAGAACCCGGTTCAGACCCGTCGCCATCAGGTGACAGAATCTGCCGGCTCCAGGCATTCCATCCGGCTCCGCTGATCGGCCATTTTCGCCGGTCCACACAGTTTCGGAGGGTCTCCCTTCAGAACACTGACCACTAATGTTGCCAGCGGTTCCGAGGCCACAACCGCGAATGACCCGTTTTTGCGGATCAGTTTACGGAGTGCCCGTTGAACCCGATCGCCAGCCTCTTC
>DATMFC010000418.1:0-4254 GCA_035556335.1 Planctomicrobium sp.
TTTTGCTCTGACATGATTTTGGTTTTCCTAATCGCTTGTTGCAGTCAGCACACATCAATTCGAGAATTCCCTTTTCGAATTCTTCCTCGTAAACCGCCTGACGCTCCCATCGTGATAAGCTTCGAGTGTTCCATGTACGTGGTTCCGTGTGGTGGAATTCGAGCTTTGTCAGTTTTTGTGGAACGTGACCGCATTGCCGACAACAACCACCCATCGCGAGAATCAGAATTCTTCGGCGACGTTCAGTTCGTTCGACACGACGTTGATGAGTGTCATTTTTCGACGACAATTTCATTCTTCACCTCCACTAAATCATTAATGAAGTTGTTTAGTGCATTGAAGAACTCAATGCTCGTTCCTTCAGATCCTGTGTGGTCGTCTCTGATACTCTTGACCATTTCTAATAACGACATGTTTTCAAAAACGTCATCAGCGTGCTGGCAGTCATCAGTCTCGTTGCAGTAGAGTGCGTGTATGAAACCTGAAAATTCTTCATCGCCATTCCAGTTATAATTGAGGCTAAGGCAGCTATCGACGACAAACGTTCCCTCATCGTTCATCGAAGGAAGAATGTTTACTGGACGATGTTCATCTGAAACAAAAGTGCAATCACGATGATCACTACAAGTACATTTGCAGATTCCCATACTTGACTCCTTAGTTGCGTACCTGGTGGAAAATGATCCCGGCAGGATTCGAACCTGCAAAACTGAATCATTCGAGTTGAATTATTCGGGTCGGTTATCCGGCTCTTATTCCGCCTGTTTCAAAGCGGGAACGCCGATCTCTTCCGACTACCGTTCAGTGCGTCTACCAATTCTGACACGGGATCAGAATGCCGGTCTTTCCCGGCTGTCAGGTGTTGCTAAACCACGCCGTTGAACGCGTCATCGGGCAATGCCGGAGCAGACGATTTGGCAGTCTCTTGGGACTTCACGTCGTGCCCAGCAGCAGTAAGCATGGAAATGTTCTTAGGCCACTTCACACAACGGGAGTTGTCGGGGTGGTAATACCGTCCGGCCGCTTTGACCCGAACTTTCCCTTCGTACTCTTCGTCCTGCAGGCCAATCATGACGTGACGACCGATGCAGCTTTCAAAGTCGTACTCCGGAGCGGTCCCGTTCTTCTGATGCTCTTTTTGTTGCTCGACTGTAATCAGTCCAATCGCAACTGCCAGACGATGGATAAGCCACATCATCTTCATTTTTTTCGGACAGTATTCGCGGTGAATTGTGCCTTCCTGCATAGGCACGGAATGAGCGACAACTTCGAATTCGATGATCATATCGCTCGACTTTCCGTCACCATTTTCCATCACGTTCGTGACGACAGCGTGACATAATCCGGCAACGGGCGGAGTTCGCTCGTCTGGAGTCCATCCGTCAGCAAATCCAGTGCTAATAGCCATCTTCAAAATTCCTGTTAAATGTTAAGTGTTTAATGCCTAAGACCGCCTGAAACTCATTCACTGAGTGCGACCACTCAGGCGGATACCCAAGAACGTCGAAGCCGCGTCGACGCAGTTCTGACTCTCCGCACTGCATCACGGCTGGCAACAGCTTTTCCGGCCACCGCCACCGTGTCAGTTTCCCGCTGCCTTCTCAGCAGCTCCTGCAACAATCTTCAGTACATTTCTTAATTGTTGCTCATTCAGTTCGTTGAGATGTTTGCCAGTTGAACCGAAGATTTTCTTATCCAGGTCATCCATCGACATTCCTGCCTTTTTCGCATTGAGTTCGACGTCGACCATGATCAACGCGATGTCGGACGCAGGTGTCGCTTTCGTTGTCCCCGCTTCTGAAATCGAGGCTTGTGACGGCGTCGTGGGAGCGACTTCCTCTTTCTTCTGCTCCACTTCAAACGGCGGTTTCTCAGTTGTTTCCGTGACAGGATTCCCGGATACCGTGACAGACGTTGACGTGGTTCCTGCTGCCTTTTCAGGTTCGGCAGGAGCAGACTGAGCAGGAGAAACTGCAGGAATGACCTCAACATCAATCACCTCATCCTTTTCTGTTGACGCTCCTTTTCCCCTCTTCGGTGTTTTTGCCGGAGGTGAATCGTCCTGCGTAAAGTCGCTCAATTCTTCCGGCGTGTAGGTCCCGGCGATCACTTCGGGAGCAATCATTCGAATCCCGCGACTGATCACGCGAGCCCGCAGCATTGAAGCTGGGTCTTTCGCCCAGTTTCCTTTTTCCTTAACCAGATTGGCCTGCTTTGCCTGCTCAATCGAATAGGTCGACGTGATGGTTTCTCCGTCGTAAGTCAGCGAAAGACTTGCGGAGATTCCATCCTCGCCATCCTTGACCCACTTGTACTTACCGCCAATGCCGCGAAACTTCGCCAGCATTGAATCCGCCCGCATGGCGAGCTTTCCTTCCATCAGGTGATAAGTTCGATTGATATCAAACGGATTCATCCGCTCAGACATGCAGGCCAGTGCCAGAAGTTTCCCTTCCGCGAGCGTTTGGCATCCTGCCGCTTTCGATTCCCAGAACACTTTGCCCATCGATTCAATGAACTGGATTGGGTCAGTAATGCGATCGTAAACACTCAATTGCCCCGGAGGGTTTTGCACGGTCAAACCGGACATAGCTAAATACCTTTTTAAAACAGAGGAACAGTCAGAAGCAGTGTGATTCAACGAGAAAGAGCGAACGTTAAGTGAACGTTCCTTTCCAGAGCCGATAGAACTGGCGGGTGATCGTGACGTCAGATTTCACGTACTCGATCAGCTTCGCTGGATTGTCCTGGAGCAGTTCAGCAACCTGGGAACCGTCAGTATCACCGGCCGGGACTTCGATGCCGTAATAAGCAGCAAGACTCTTCAGTTTCATCGCACCAGACCGAGGGAACCGAGCGACCATCAAGTCAATCGCCTTTTCACGGTCCCATGGTTTCAGGTCTCCGAAAAACTTTCGCGGAGTGACTCCGAGAAGAACAGACCGAACGAGAATGACAGGCAAGTCGAAGCCTATAATGTTGTATCCACACACCGGACCGCGAATGTTTGCAATTGCATCCCACAGGATTGCAAGTCCTGTTTTTTCCTGATCGGCATTTCGGCAGAGAATCGCTTGGGGTTCGCAGTCTCCGAAAGCAAAGCCGATCGCAGCAATTTTGCAGAACTCCGGCGTCACGCTCATTTTTTTGCAGCGTTCCGCCTTGATCACGTCAATGTCGACATCTGCAGATCGAAAGGAGTCCAGAAGATCAAACACACCTTTTCGAGGTTTCTTACTTGCGGCTTCAGCGTCTCGAATCGATTCAATCCATGAATCAGGCGGGTTACGACCACGCATGATTTCGCCCATCTCTTTGAGTGATGTGGAAAGAAAAACTTCAGGTTCTTGCAGATGTTCGAGAGGCGTTTTTGGAATTGGTTCCGGCAGTGGATCGAATCCGAACAGATGTTCCCGTGATTTATCGGGTACAGTTTCGAGATCGAAAAAGAGCGGTCCCGGAGTGCCTGGATCGGGAACTTCCACGACGAACGCAAGATTAGCTTTATTTTGAGTTTGATCTGCAGTTTGATCTGCAGGTGAATCGATAACAGAGAAATCAAGGTCCATGATTATGTTTTCCGATGTAAGAGGTATCTGTCGTGAAAAGAAGAGTGCTATTTAGCATCAGCAGGCAGAGGAAATTTCTCGCCGATCAGTTCGCCAAACTGATCACACTCGTAATGATTCCAGCACGACTTCGACTTGATCTTTTCTGGAGAACTGCCATTTGGATGAACTGCAATTTCAGAGAGAGGCACCAAGCAGGCGATAAACTTGGTTGCAGAGTCATTGAATGCTTTTGATCCGGTGGGAGTTGAACAGAAATGCAGGCCACGACCACATTCGACTTCACCACCATCCCAATCGCTGGCAGTAGTATGGGTACCCGGACTGTACGACGCCCCATATGGAGAGGAAAAATTGTTATCGACAGCCTTATAAAGCAGGGCATGTCCGTTATGAATTTCTACTCCGTACCATTCACACCATTCTTCTGGTGTTTGTGGACGGTTCACTGGAATCTGAACACCGCCATTGCATGTCGATTTGTCATGAAGATGCACAGCAACCTTGGCAGTTGCTTTTGCAGAGACTCTAATTCCGAAAAGTGAAAGTGCAGAGGCTGCATAAGCTTCGACGCTGCTTGATTCCCTCGCTACGACGCGGCTTGATTCCCTCGCTACGACGCGGCTTGATCCCCACGCTTCGACGCTGCTTGATTCCCTCGCTACGACGCGGCTTGATTCCCTCG
>DATMFC010000419.1:0-11909 GCA_035556335.1 Planctomicrobium sp.
CTCCGGCTCCAAAGCGATCCAGATCGAATCGACTGGAGGCGGCGGCCATCATTTCCATGGCACAGCAGGCCAAGCCGAATGTCATCGGCCAGACGCTCGCCTGTTGTCCCCAATTCATTGCCTGTTCGAGAGTTGTGGTGATCACATTCTCTTCGAAACGGCCTTCAACCCAAGTCATTGACTCCACTCCGACTGTTGGTGTTTGACGATCATTTTTGTGCCAGTTCACCAACATGAAATTCACAGTGTCCCGATCCATCCTGACGACACGTCGTCAAGGCCACAGGGGCACCGATTAATTCTGAAAAAATCGATTGTTCAAACTCACAAAAGCTGGGATCTTCCTCAACCAGCTCGAAATACGGGCAATTATGCTCTTTCAGAACAGGAAGTTCCTGTCCTGGTGCCGAAGGGGCAACTTCGATATCGAATCCATATTCTGTCAACCGGGAGCAGATGTCTTCTGCGCGCCTGGTAAGTGATTGCGTTGCCGAGAATTGCGCGGCCTCTTCCCGCCTCGGGACGTCGAATCGACTGACCAGAGCTTGTTTGACTCCCGCCAGAACCTGACCTCGAACCTGCTCCGACTCAATTTTCTGGATTTCCCGCCAGAGAATTGCCGCCATTTCGGCGTGATCATCTCCCAGAGACTTCAAACCGGAGTCGGTGACGGAATAGGTATGAAACGGACGGCCGCGGTTTCCCCGTGAAATTCCGCGGGTCACCACCCCCCCACTCTGAAGACGCAGTAAACGCTGACGAATTGCCGTGGCCGTGACACCTGTTGCCGCGCACAACGACTGCACGGTTGCTGGCTGCAACCGGTGCAATGTCGTCAAAAAAGCGTGGTCAGATTCGTCCCGCATCATTTTATTTGGCGAAAGTGCTTTTTATCACTTGATTTACGGACAGGACAGCGGCCACATGTGTGACGTTTGAACCCGAAATTAAAGCAGAGTGGTCATGCCACTAAAAGTATAACGGTTCGCCCCATTAAAACAACAAATAGTGTCTAAAATAAAATTGAACACAACCTGTTATCATAAAATGGGTTGAGAATGTCTCGATAACCATTTCGGATATTGAGATAGTGTCTCAATGGAAGCCTTTGGTTAAAAGGTCATTCGCAGGCGAACAAATGTGATTCATTTGAAAAACCACGGAACAGCTGACAAAACTGGTCCCGCGATCCGCTCTAAAAGAAACCGCCAGTGAAAATTTCGTGGGGTTGCTGCTGATTTTGGGACAGGGACGATAGAATTGAGAGCTTTTCCAGAAACGTCCCTAAATTTCAAAGAGGCCTGTCAGCAGAATATTTTCCGCTTGACGAGGCGATTTCGAGTTTGTTGCCATGCCGATTCCACAGGTTGCCATCGTAGGCCGTCCCAATGTCGGCAAAAGCTCGATCATGAACTGGCAGGCCGGGAAACTGGTTTCCGTCGTCGACCCGACTGCGGGAGTGACGCGAGATCGCGTTGACTATTTAATGCATCACAAGGGGAGATACTTCGATCTCATCGATACCGGTGGAATCGGAGTCGTCGATTCCGACGACCTTTCAGAAGATATCGAAGGACAGATCCAGTTTGCTCTCGATCTGGCGGACATGATCTTGTTCGTTGTCGACGGCAACGCCGGATTGACGCCGCTCGACAGAGAAGTGGCCGAGCGTCTTCGTAAAATCGACGTTCCAAAACTGATTGTCGTCAACAAGTGCGACTCCATCAAAACAGACATGGAGATGCACGAGTTCATCGGTCTGGCAGACGCGCCGATGATTCAGACCAGTGTGAAAGGAAACCGGCACCGCAAGGAATTGATCGATGAGCTTGTCGAATTGCTTCCCCCCGCCGATGAGGACGAACAACAGCAAGGGGAAGAACGGCAGCATGAACCGGAATTAAAACTGGCTGTTGTCGGGCGACGAAATGTCGGGAAAAGCACCTTCATCAATGCCCTCGCTCAAACAGAGCGAATGATTGTCAGTGAAGTGGCTGGAACCACTCGGGACAGCGTCGACATCCGTTTCTCACTGGACGGGAAATCATTTGTGGCGATTGATACGCCAGGAGTGAGGAAGCGGAAAAGTCTGGCAAATGATATTGAGTATTATGGTCTTGTCCGTGCCCAGAAGAGCATCCGTCGGGCCGACGTGGTTCTCATGTTCTTCGATGCCACCGAACGGATTTCCCGCGTCGACAAGAAACTGGTCGACGAGATCCTGGAACGAAACAAAGCCTGTATTTTCGTGATCAATAAGTGGGATCTCGGTCTTGAAAAAGAGATGACCTCGGATAAGTGGGCTGACTATCTGCTGGCCACTTTCGGCAGCCTGCGGCATGTTCCGGTTGCGTTCATTACTGCCAAAGACAGCCGTAATATCAAGCAACTGGTCAATCTGACACAGTCGGTTTACAAGCAGTCGCGTGAACGAGTCAGCACAGGATTACTGAATCGAATTATCGAAGAAGCAATCACCCACAACGCGCCTCGATTCAAAAACAATCGGCGTGGCAAAATCTTTTATGCCACACAGGTCGCTACTGAACCACCGACAATCATTCTGAAATGCAACGACCCGAGCCTGTTCGACAAGAACTGGAAACGCTACCTGATCGGACGGATGCGTGAGGCATTGCCATACAAGGAAGTGCCGATCAAGGTCTACTTCCGTGGCAAAGGGTCCGAGGAAGATTCCGAAGAGACGTCCGTAAAGAAGGTCGTCAAAAAACGGCCGGCGAAGAAGGGAACTCGCGCCGTCAAGAAAGCGAGACGGGGCGCTAAGAAGCGACGATCGAGGTAGTAGAACCGTTTGCTCTACTACGGGCACGCGCAGCACAGTTGGGCGTCTACTTTTCCAACGCGCCCTTGCAGATATAGAAAAAGCCCCCGGCGGTCTCTCAGGTCGCCGGGGGCTTTTTGTTCGGGATGCAATTTTGTTTCAAATTGCAAATGTCGGCAGGAATCAAGCCGTATTCGAGAGGGTCGGTGGACTCCTCTATTCCTCATGTGGTCGACGATAAAACGTCTCACCAGTCTCAATCACCCGGGATGGCATTAAGCATCAAACGTGCCAAACATCCTGGCCGGCCTGTTATCAAAACACTGTAACCTCTTGAGAATAGGTTATTACAGGCTTTTTGACGGCAGGAACAAATCGGCGTCCACTGATCCAAAAATGTAACTTTGACAGGGTTTTTCGACCAGAAAATGTAATTTCTGCAAGACTCCGCCAAGGCTGTGACCGAACACCAGCCCTTCAGTTTTTTCGCAAAGAGCCTTCCCTTAACCGTCACAGAAGACTCGATTTCCCCTCTCTTTTCAGACTTCCCAGACCCTCGGTGAACGGAAAGCGTGAATGAATCTTCCTTCCGGAATTTCTTCGGTGGCTACACGGAGACAGGAAATTTTCGGTATAGTTCCTTCCGGCGTCGAAGTTGCAAGGAAGCCGGAAATCGGTTCAGCCACCGGTATTGGAACATGGTTGCATTTTCCATTCTGGAGAATGCAGGTGATCCTCCAGCATTTTTTTTTAGCGTTCCGCAGGCAAAAGAGAGGCTTTCGCGTGCCGAACGCCTTCGATCGCCTGCACATGGTAGAACAAACTGTTCTATCTGGCGGCACATCAAATCCGTCCTGATTCATCATTTCCATTTCTCAAATCGACTCAGCGTGAGAGTCTGTATTTGAATTGTTCGCAGCAGCATGAGGAGGGTCTGTCCATGGTTACGGAACAGCAGAACTGGGGAGACGCTGGCAACGGCAGCGCGATGTCCCTCTTCACCATTGAAAATCCATTCCTGAAAATACAGGTCACCGATCTGGGGGCCGCGCTCACAGCGTTGATTTGCCCTGATCGAAACGGACACTCTGAAAACGTGGTGGTCGGAGCGACTTCCCCCGAAGTGTACCGTGAGAACCCTTCCTATCTGGGAGCGACCGTCGGCCGCTTTGCCAACCGGATTGGCGGAGGACGTTTCTGGCTGGACGGCAAGGAATACGCGCTTGCCACAAACAATGGCCCCAATCACCTGCATGGCGGGCTGTGCGGACTTTCCCGGCATCGCTGGGAAGCCACACAGGGAGAAGACGCCGTCACTTTTCGAACGATCAGTCCGGACGGAGAAGACGGATACCCCGGCAACCTCGATATTTCGGTGACATACCGGCTGTCCAATCATATTCTGTCAATCGATTATATCGCCCGGACCGACGCCCCGACGGTCGTCAATCTGACCAATCACACCTACTGGAACCTGTCCAACTCGCAGGATGTGCTGGGCCACCATCTCGAACTGTTCTCCGATGCCTACCTGGAGACCGATTCCAACGTGCTGCCGACAGGCACCATTCTCGACGTCGCGAACAGTCCGTTTGACTTCCGGTCCCCGACGCAATTGAAAGATCCTGTTGCCAATACCAATGGCGGATTCGATCACTGTTTTGTCGTACGGGGATGGGACGGCACTCTTCGACTCGTAGGACGTGCGGCAGACATGGATTCCGGTCGGGTGATGGAAGTTCATACCACAGTTCCGGGGATTCAGCTTTACACCGCGAATCACTTTGATGGATCACCGGAATGTGGAGGAAGGCAACGTCACGAAGCACTGTGTCTGGAATGTCAGCACTTCCCTGATTCACCGAATCAGTTGGAATTTCCTTCGACAGCACTCCGCCCCGGCGAAGAGTATCGTCAAACCACCGAGTACCGTTTTTTCACCGCCCGGTGATCAGGTCAGAAGTCACGGAATCGCCACACTGTTGTTCCAAGTTTGTTCCATGCGAAGAGAAGCCGGTAGGGCTTTCACTTACTTCATAACGGACAATTTCCGGGAGGGCGAAGTTCCTGCTGAGCCGCGAGCAAGAGGAACGTTTTCCATAGTTTGCGGCTCGGCGGGAGCCTCGCCCTCCCGAGCGATTTTCAACAACGTCATACAACCTTTGATTCTCAAAGCGGAAGCAGGATTTTTCAGATGGGAATGACTCGGGTTCAACTTGATGCCGCATTGAACTCCAGCCGGATGCCGGAAATGGAAACATTGCTGGACGGCAGAAAACAGAAGAAGTTCGCAGGACGAGACGACTGGTCGATCAGTCTCGGGCAGTTCTGGAGTGGGATTTCCGCGAACGTCGAAGTGGTGGAAATCTGCAACGGTCCCTTATGCGTGAACATTCTTCCGACACGCGGCATGGGGCTCTGGAACGCTCGATTCAATGACCTCCCCATCGGCTGGAACTCTCCTGTCAAACAACCGGTGCATCCGAAGTATGTCAATCTCAACAGCCGTAATGGACTGGGGTGGCTCGACGGGTTTAACGAACTTCTCTGTCGGTGTGGACTCGCATTCAACGGACCGCCAGGGCATGACGAAGGAGCCGCCAGTCCCATTGAATCCGAATTGACGCTGCATGGTCGCATCTCCAATCTCCCTGCCCGGGATCTGGAGTTCTTTGCTGACGATGACACCGGCGTCATTGGTGTTTCTGGAATTGTTGACGAATGCACTCTGTTCGGGCCGCAGCTGCAACTCAAGTCCACCATTTCAACCACGATCGGCAGCTCGTCATTTCTCGTCGAGGATGAGATCACGAACCTGTCCGCAGACAGCACGGACCTGCAACTGCTCTATCACACGAACATTGGCACCCCGTTTCTTGATGCGGGGGCTCAGTTGGAATGTGCTGCAAATCGGGTCGTTCCGCGAGACAGTCGGGCCGCTGAGGGAATTACAAAATACGCAACTTGCCTGGGGCCAACTCCCGGTTATGCAGAGCAGGTCTACTATTTCCATCTTCTCAGTGATGACAAAGGGGAAACGCAGACTTTGCTACGAAATCAGGCCGGAAGCTGTGGTCTGAGCCTGAAGTTTAACACTGCCCAACTCCCCTGTTTCGCCTTCTGGAAATGCACTCAAGACGAACGAAACGGGTATGTGGCAGGTCTGGAACCTGCCACGAATTACCCGAACTTCAAAACCTTTGAACGCCATCATGGCCGTGTGATTTCACTCGCCCCGGGAGCGACCTATTCCACCCGGCTGGAATTCACCGTGCACGATTCCCCGGAATCGGTGAACAACACCATCTCACAGATTCGAGAACTTCAGAGAGAACGACAACCTCAGGTCAGCCTGCAACCTGTGACTCCATTCTGCCCGATTGATTAAAGCTGTCGGGTGCGTCCAGACGCACCTTACAGAGTTCACCAACAGAGTTCACCATTTGACCGGCTTGGGATTGATCTGTTCCGCAGCCGACTTCTGGTGCCAGTACGGGTAAGTTGGGGGACGACGGCTGACATCGTCCAGTTTCTCCACCTGCTCTGCGGTCAGGTTCCAGCCGACCGCTCCCAGGTTCTCACGCAGTTGTTCTTCCGTTCGGGCTCCCATCACAATGTTGGAGACACTGGGGCGCTGCAGCAACCAGTTCAAAGCAACCTGAGTGACCGTTTTTCCGGTCTCTTCAGCAACTTCAATCAGCACATCGACGACATTGTAAAGCAGCTCTTCATCGGCTTGTGGTCCGCCGGCTTCACCGCCGGATTTAATACGTCCTTCCGGGAGCGGCTGTCCACGGCGAATCTTTCCGGTCAGTCGCCCCCAACCGAGCGGGCTCCAGATCATCAGTCCCAGTCCCTGATCCAGTGCCAGCGGCATCAGTTCCCACTCATAGTCGCGACCAATCAGTGAATAGTACCCCTGATAAGCAACGTACCGGCCGAGTCCGTACTTCTCGGATGTTGCCAGAGATTTCATCACATGCCAGCCGGAAAAGTTGGAACAGCCGATGTAACGGACTTTGCCTGATTTGATCAGCGTGTCGAGTGTCTGCAAGGTTTCGTCGACGGGAGTCAGTGCGTCGAACCCGTGCATGAAGTAAACGTCGAGATAATCTGTCCCGAGTCGTTTCAGGCTCTCTTCACATGCCTTGAGCAGATGCCCTCGGGATGAGCCGCCGTCATTGGGGCCCGGTCCCATCGGAAAGGTGGCTTTAGAAGAGATGAGAACCTGATCACGCCGTCCCTTTATCGCGGCTCCCAGAACTTTTTCCGCTTCTCCCTTTGAGTAGACATTGGCGGTATCGAAGAAATTGACCCCATGTTCCAGACAGATGTCGACGAATCGGGTTGCCTCGTCACTCCCGGTGCTTCCCCACTTCTTGAAGAATTCGGTCGTTCCTCCGAACGTTCCTGTTCCCAGACTCAAAACAGGAACATGCAGTCCCGAACGTCCCAATTGCCGTGTTTCCACAATGCTTCTCCCTAACCCAGGTTTAACTGTGAATCTGATTCTTCACTGAGATTTCGACAAGACAGCAGGCATCGTTCATCATCGGCACAGGACCAGATTCGTCAAGGGTCAGTCCATTTCATCAAGGCTTTTGCATGCTTCAAGATGAACTGTTGTCAGGAGGAAAGGGCTCGTCTTGAAACAAGTAGAAGTGCTGTAACACACTCCACATGGCCCAATCAGAAAAAACAAGAAAATCGCTTCAACTCGCACAATCGGAACAGGAACTGCAACGGTCTGGATTCAACAAATCATCGTTCCACCAGATTTAAAGCTCAATGACTGGTGATTCGCGATGAAACAAAGCAACGACAATCACAGACCACGCTCATGGAACTTCCACTTCTGAAACATTTCGACAAGACCGTCTGAACAGAACGTCAAGACACCCAGACGGCGCAACCGTGTCCTGTTGAGAACAGGCCACGATGTTGCCGTTGCCGTTGATTTTCCGGAACGTCACTCAAGTTGTTTTCTGTGTTGCATTTTGGCAACGCGAAGTTGCCGTCACTCCGCTCATTCTCAGCGAGCGTGAGGTCTTCTGGCATCCCGGCTGCTTTAGTCCCATCTCATCAAAGGCTTCTCGAAGCCAGCGAAAACAAGAGCCAACGGGATGCAATCTGGTGCGATTGTGTTCTGGATCGGCAGGTGGAAACGGCAGGCTGATTTCCTGCTGAAACCGCCGTCCGCCATGAAATCAGCATGCCGGGCTTTGTGCACCTGACCAGGAGGATCAGACCGGGTCGGGGACCGTGCATCAAAACAATCACTAAAAAACCATCACAAAAAATTTGGGAACTCTCACAATGATTCGTCAACTCCTCAATGATGAAGCCGGTTTCATCGTCTCCGCTGAACTGGTTCTCGTTTCGACCATTCTCGTCATCGGCCTGATCGTTGGCCTGAGCCAGGTTCAGTACGCTGTTGTTGAAGAACTGAACGACGTTGCTCGTGCTATCGGCAACCTGAACCAGAGCTACGGCTACACCGGGTTCACCGCTGTTAAGACTGGTGGAGCTTGGAAGTCTTTCACACGCGGTTCAGGATTCGGTGACACGACAGATGCTTGCGACGGAGCTAACTGCGACAGCACACTGGTTGCTTGCGAAGGACCATTCAAAGAAGGTGTTGGAAACCCATAATCCTTCTTGAGCCTTCTGCTCGAAAAGAATTCAAAAGCCTGCTGGTCGCAAGATCAGCAGGCTTTTTTGCGTTTGAATGATGCGTCAGGCAGGCTCTTTGCATCCCGAGTGCGAATGGTAGAATGCGATCGACCACAGTTCTGCGTTTTCAGCGGTGGCTGAACGGGGATGTGTCTGTCGATCCCTTTTCCTATACGTCCCCGAAAGCGAGTCGGGCTTGTCTGACCGATCCTCAATGACGCCTGTTTACGCACAGGTCACCCGAGCCGCTTATCTCGGGCTAGTGGTGAATCTGTTACTGGGAATCGTCAAGCTCCTCGGGGGGATCGTCGGGAACTCGTTCGCTCTCATCGCCGATGCGGTCAATTCCATTGGTGATGTGGTTGCGACCGTGGTCGTGCTGTTCGCCCTTCGAATCGCCCAGCGTCCTCCGGACAAAGAACATCCTTATGGCCATTCGCGAGCTGAAGGAATTGCCGCAACCAATGTGGCTGTGTTGATCATTCTGTCCGCAGTGCTTGTCGGCTGGGAAGCGATTCAGCGAATTTTCTTACAACACGATGCGCCCCCCGCATGGACACTCTGGATCGCCGGAGCCAATGTTTTTATCAAGGAAGGGCTCTATCAATACAAGATGCAGGTCGGAAGAAAGACCGGTTCGGCCGCCATCATCGCCAATGCCTGGGACCATCGCAGCGACGCCTTCTGTTCGCTGGCGGTTCTGATTGGACTCGCGGCTATTCGATTCGGTGGCCCTCAATTCTCCTGGGCCGACGAAGCCGCCTCGCTGGTTGTTGTCGCCGCGATCATCTGGTCAGGAACACAATTGTTTCGTTCCAGTGCCAGCGAACTGATGGATGTGCAGGCCGATTCGGAATTCGTGAACGACATCCGGGCGGCAGCAATGTCGATGAAAGGAGTGAGGAATGTGGAAACGCTTTGGGTCCGAAAGTCCGGCCTGGAGTTCTTCGCTGACATCCACATCGAAGTCGACCAGAACCTCACTGTCGCTGAAGGGCATCGCATTGGCCATCTGGTCAAAGACCGGCTCCTGACAGACTTTCAGAATCTGCGAGATGTCCTTGTCCATCTGGAACCTTTTCCGCACACGCATGACGAAACAACTGCGATTATCGCACCATCCGACAGTTTGTAAGTTGCGTCGCACATATCGATTTTCATTCGATCTGACTCACTCTCTTTGACTTGTGGTGGAACGCGATGCAACAAATTGAAACTCACAGCAACTTCAACCTGTTCGAATCCCGAGGATGGCTTCTTCTTGAAAAAGTTTATGCCGCGACACAAGTCCAGCAACTTTGCCAACTCCTGACTGCGCTATCACAGAGTCCTGCGGAGGCCGTGCGTCAACGTGAAGGAGCCGTTTATGCCGCGAGAAATGTTTTGGAGTTGTGCCCTGAAATTCTCAATGAATGGCAAACTCAACGACTCAAGCTGTTCATTCAACAGGTTCTTGGCCCTCAAGCGGGACTGGTCCGAGCCCTGTATTTCGACAAGCCGCCAGAGCAAACCTGGGCACTCCCCTGGCACAAAGACCTGTTAATTGCCGTAGCGAACGATCTTCACGCTTTCGGGTATTCAAAACCGCGACTGCGCGTCGGAACCTTCCACACTGAACCACCGGTAACGGTTCTGGAACAAATGCTGACGTTGCGAATTCATCTTGATGCGATGACTCCTGACAACGGCCCCCTCGAAGTCCTCACCGGATCACATGTCACTGGAAAACAGTTGATCGTTCAAGACTTCAAGCCGACAACGATCACCTCTGCTGCGGGAGATGTTCTCGCAATGCGACCACTTTTGGTGCATTCCAGCGGACGCTCCAAACCGGACTGCGATCAACATCGTCGGGTGCTACATCTGGAATTCTGCGGAATCCCCAATCTGCCGGAGGAAGTGATCTGGCAGAATTTTCATCCGATACTCTGATGGAGCCAACAGTATCAATTAGCAATCACCTCTGCGGTTCCGCCAGAGCGCAGGCAAATTCCAGTCGGACACAGACTTTGCCATCAACGGAAACCTTCCCTTTAAGAAAGAAGGCGTTCGTCATTTTTTCGGTCAGTTCCACTTCCAGTACCAGCGTCTGGCCGGGGGAGACCATCTTGCGGAACTGGACGTTATTCAATCGCGTGACGACAGGAACCTGACCATCGGTCGGGGGGAATTGCGATGCGATCAAAACCGCCCCTGCCTGAAACGCCGCCTCACACTGAAGAACTCCGGGAAGAACCGGAAAGTGAGGATAGTGTCCACGAAAGACATCAAGATCTTCCGGAACCCGTTTATGAGCAACGATCTTTTCCGGGCTCAATTCTACAACTTCGTCGAGCCAGAGAAATGGATCGCGATGCGGAATCAGTTGCTGGATGGCTTCCCGGTTGATCGGCAATGAAATCGGTTCAGACATTCATCTTGTCTCAGGTTGAAGAAAGCGAAATTCCTCGTTCCCAAGCTCCTGCTTGGGAACGCACTCCCCCAGAAGCTCTGCTTCATGATTCACATCAAAAGTACCCTTAACCTACAAATCCCGTCTCTTTCTCGTGTCGAGAAGAAAGACAAGGCCAAGCCGTTACAGACCAAGCAAAGCTTGGCGTCGAGTGTGTTCCCAAGCTGGAGTTTGGGAACAAGACAGGTTATTCCGGATGAAACTGTTCCAGCGACACATCCGGAATGGAGGAGATCAGTTTCCGGGTATAGGCGTGTTGCGGATTCGCATAGATCGCCTCGCTCGGACCGAACTCCACAATCTTCCCGTCACTCATCACGGCCATCATGTCGGACATGAACTTGACCACGCTCAGATCATGGCTGATGAAGATGTAAGTCAGGCGTCGTCGTTCCTGCAGGTTCTTTAACAGGTTCAATACCTGAGCCTGAACTGAGACATCCAGCGCAGAAACCGATTCGTCACAGATCAAAAATTCCGGTTCAACGGCCAGTGCCCGGGCGATGGAAATGCGCTGACGTTGACCTCCCGAAAACTCATGCGGATAACGTCGCAGGTGAATCGGTTCGAGTCCCACTTCTACCAGCAGTTGAGCCGCCCGTTCGCGCCGATCCTGTTTCGAATTGCCGAGACCATGAATCTGCATCGCTTCCGTGAGTGCCGATTCCACGGTCATTCTGGGATTCAGTGAACTGTAGGGATCCTGAAAGATGATCTGGGTTTTTCTGCGATAACGTTGCAGATCTTCCCCATGAAACGACGTGATGTCGACCCCATTGAAGGCAATGCGCCCGGAGGTGATCGGCAGGAGTTTGACGATGGTGCGACCGGTGGTTGTTTTCCCGCATCCCGATTCCCCGACCAGTCCCAGTGTTTGTCCGCGATACACTTTGAAACTGATGCCGTCGACCGCACGCACATGATCAACGACACGGCGGAAGATCCCTTTGCGGATGGGAAAATGGACTTTCAGATTCTCAATGGAAAGGAGTGGTCGCTGCC
>DATMFC010000420.1:0-6030 GCA_035556335.1 Planctomicrobium sp.
GGAGATCCGGTCGAGCTTCAACCCCTGAAAGTCAATCGTTCCTTCCGTCATGGGAAACTTGTAATGCATCGCCCGGGTGGTATCTCCAAGCCCGGTGAACTGCAACGTCGGAACGAAGTATCCCCAGTGTTGCAGAGTATCGATGAGTCCCTTTTTATTCTCGGTGAGAGCGAGCCCTCGCAGGAACTCGGCTCCCACGTAGCGACGTTTCACATACTGCATTTCAGAACGAACCCAGTTCAACAGGGTTTCCGCATTCTGTAAGTCACGCACTCGACGACGAAGAAAACTGACTCCCACCCGATTGCACGCCGGCGTTTTCAAATCCGATGGCCATCGTAAATCGACCGGATGCAATAGAGTGATATACCGGCGGGGATGCAGTGCATCGGGAAAACATTTCACAAACGCCAGAAACGATGCAGCCACAGCGGCATCGTTCACGGTAAAACCGGTTCGCTTGGCCCGTTGTCGCAAGGTGGTCGTTTCATCGATCGATAACGGGTGCTCACACAAAAAGTCAGAACGTCCATCCAGTCCTTCGGTTCCCGGTCGCTTCGGAAGCTGTATGGTTCGTCCCCGAATCGTGACATACAGGTTCCGCAATCCTTCACGAAGTCCGATAGCGGGAGTGGGTGTGCGGTAATGCCCTCGATCGGCAAGTTGATCCGGATCCATTCGCACCAGTTTTAATTCTCCTCCCTCCAGTAACTGATGATAGAGTCCCCACCATTCACTGATGAGTTGTCGTGCTCCCTGTCCGTCACAGCAGACATGATGCACATCCAGCAACACAGTCAAGCCCTCGCCCATTTCCCAAGCTCGAGCATTGATCCCTGGGAACTGGCGCAGATCAATCCAGTCGATGGGAGTCTGCTCAATTTCTACTTGAGTGAGACCTTGTGGTTGCCATTGCAGAACCGGCAATACGGAATGCGAAACCCAGTGGGTCTGTTGCTCCGTCGTCACCACACAACTGGTCAGCAACGGCTGGCGTTCAATCGCAATTCGAAATGCCTCAGACAACAGTTCCCGTCGAACCGGTCCGTTGAACCGCATGACGACCCGAAACATCATCGGGGTCTGAGGAGAATCCGACTTCAACAGAAACCGCTCAAACGGAACAAGCGGCAACAAACGTGACGTAGCCGAAGTTGCGGAGTCAGTTAAGAGATCACGTTCGTTCAGATGATCCGGCATTTGAAAATTCAAAATTCGAAGCAGGAAATTCGAAACAAATTCAAAAGGAGAAATTCAAAATTCAAACGCCGGATCGATCATGCAAAACGACTATCCGGTTTGGAATTTCTGATTTCGAATTTAGACACGAATACTGACACCGCCATCGACAACGATGGTTTGCCCCTGAATTTTGTTGCTCAAGGGACTCGCCAGAAACGTCACGACGTTGGCCACATCTTCCGGTTTCAGCACCTTCTCACCGACCAGCATGGTCTCCTGCGAGGATTTCAGCAAGTTCTCACTGTCCGGCATCGACTGAATCGCTTCGGTGGCCACCATTCCCGCCAGGACACAATTGAAATTGATTCCGTCTGGTCCCAGTTCAAAAGCAAGGTGTCGTACCAGTGCTTCCAGTGCGGCCTTGGAGGCGCCGATCGCTCCGTAGTTGGCAAACGCCCGAAACGATCCGTGACTGGAGATCGCAATAAACTTCCCGCCGGACTGGGCCTTCATCAATGGAGCCGCAGCCTGGGCCAGCCAGAGCAAAGGGGACGCATTGTGGCGCAGCACACTTTCCCAGTTCGCCGGCGAGACATTCATTAATGGACGAAAGCCACCGGCAGCCGCATTACTGACAACGATATCAATTCGTCCGAAACGGTCGTTCACAAACTCAACCGCAGCAGCAATATCCTGAGCATCGGAGACGTCCGCACGAATGGCGACTCCCTGCACTCCCTGGGACTGCACGAGTCGCACCGATTCCGCAGCCCCTTCTTTTGAAGAAAGAAAGTTGATCGCCACATTCGCGCCGCGCGCGGCAAGCTGCACTGCACAGGCCCGTCCGATCCCCCGACTGGCGCCGGTCACCAGTGCCACTTTCCCTTTCAGATCCATCATATCTTGTCCACCACGGCCTCTCGCTGCCCGATCAGAATTACCCCTTAATACGATCTTTGGAGTCCGCTGTCTCTACGTGTTTCTCAACAAACTCGATAATTTTCCCGGCCACATCAATCTGGGTGGCTTTTTCAATTCCCTCCAGTCCGGGAGAGGAATTGACCTCCATCACCACCGGGCCATGACGGGAACGCAGGATATCGACCCCCGCGACACGCAGTCCCATCGATTTCGCGGCACGTACAGCGGTTGTTCGTTCCTCTGGTGTGATTTTCACCAACTCTGCCGAACCGCCCCGATGCAGATTGGAACGGAACTCCCCGGTGGGGGCCGTCCGCATCATCGCCGCAACAACTTTGTTGCCGACCACGATACAGCGCAGGTCGCTTCCAGCCGCTTCCCGGATAAATTCCTGCACCAGAATGTTCGCTTCGACCCCTCGAAAGGCTTCAATGACCGCTTCGGCCGCCTTGCGGGTCTCGGCAAGAATCACACCGACCCCCTGTGTTCCTTCCACAATCTTGACGACCAACGGCGCCCCACCGACGATGTCAATGACGCCATCAATGTCTTTGGTCGAATGCGCACACGCAGAAACCGGAAGACCGATTCCATCGCGGGAAAGAAGTTGCAGACAGCGAAGTTTGTCGCGAGAACGGGTGATCGCCTGCGATTCATTCGCAGTGAAAATCCCCATCATCTCGAACTGTCGGACAACGGCGGTTCCGTAGAATGTATGCGACGCCCCAATTCGAGGAATCACGGCATCGACATCATTCAACTCCTGTCCTGAATAGACCACGGTCGGATGATGAGAAGTAATATTCATATAGCAGCGCAGGTAATCAATCACCTGCACCTGATGTCCTCGCCGCTCGCCCGCTTCCTTCAATCGCTGTGTGGAATACAGCGAGGCTTTACGAGAGAGGATCGCGATTTTGAGTGACTTCGGAGCGACTTCCGGCGCACGCGAGGGGTTCCCCGGGAGCGAAACGGACTCGGGGCCGGATTCATCAGAAGACATAAACGCCACAAAGGACTAGGAAGGACGAATCGTCAGAAATCGTCCGTGAGCTGGTTTCCGTCAGTCACGACATCATACGTTCGACCAGCAACGTCGCAAGGGCGCGGTTCCCGCAATTTCGTGGCGTTTCCGCAAATGCCAGGTCACCCCACTACACCCGCGCCGAGCTGAATTTGTCTCTCTTCAGTTGCGTCATTATTAAGATGGAATACGGCTGGTGTCCCGGAAGGATGTCCCCGCATCGACCAGAAAACGTCGACGCAGAGCCTCTCGTCCCAACAACATACGGAACCCCATCTGATCCCGGTTTGCGAGTGTCAGTTCAATCGTCCAGACTTCCTCAAAAAGTTGAACCTGAGTGCAGATGACCGGCCGTTCAGTCACATGCCCGTTGGAACTGCGCACGGGACGGACATCAATGAGTGGAGCGACAGCTGAGATCGTGATTTCGGTATTCTTCTGTAAAGGATGAACCTGAAAGCGGACGAAGTCGGTCCGATTCTTCCGAAACCGTTCCACATCAAAGGCATGCAACGACGACGTCAATGCGCCGGTGTCGATTTTCGCCTTGATGGACTCAATCCCCAGGTCCGGCAACCCGACCCATTCCCGCCATCCGATGCGGATCAGGCTGTTTTTCTGAATTGTCATAATCGTTCCGCCTTCCGGTTGCGGGATCGATGAATTCTCGCCGTTCTCAAATCACACGACTGGGAAGAAGAGTCAGTGGATCCTGTCCGCTGGTCTTCTGTTTCGATGTGAAATTCTGTCAAAAACGCTCTTATTCTCAAATTCCGGGGAGTCTGGCAAGAAGAATTCCCGGATTTGGAATCTGCAGTCGAATCTTCGGAGCGTTCTGATATGCTTCGTCACTGCCAATTCCCGTTTCAAAAACCTGACTGCAAGGTCCGAGATCCATGCGAATGAGCCGTTTGTTCGTGCCAACCACGTTTTCCATCTCTGCATTCGCGCTTCCGGTTGCTGTAGCGTCGTTATTTTCTGCGTTCACAATCATGAACGCCACCAGAAACGCCACTGCGGCGGAGAACGAGAAAGCCGACCCCAAAAACGCTCTTGTTGAACGGGGACGCTACCTTGCACATGATGTGGCTTCCTGTGTTTATTGCCATTCTCCGCGGAACAGCTCTGGGGATGTGATCCGGACACGCATTTTCGAAGGAGCACCCCTTCCGATCGGAACTCCCCCAGGGGAGGATTGGGCTGTTGCGGCTCCGAATTTGAAATCGATCGCCCAGATCTGGGGGGAGAAGGAACTGATCACCTTCCTGAAGACCGGAGTTCCTCCTCGTGGCGTGAAACCTCGCCTGCCGATGCCTCCGTTCCGTATGAATGATGAAGACGCCGCCGCCGTCGCCGCTTATCTGCGATCACTCCGGTAGGCCCTGATGGTTCTCCCTGGAACACCGACGAAAAGCAGATGGATCCTGCCAACGTTTTATGTTGGCTTATTGCTTGTTTCCGTTCTGCTTTTCCTCGTGATCCGCTCGATAGGAGAGTCAGGGAGTCTCTCTGCTGAACTGACGGCACCGAATTCGGTCGTACCGTCGGCTCACAATCAGGTCCTGCTGCATGTTCTGGCCACACTGACGGCGGTCATCCTGCTGGGACGATTGCTGGCCAGACTATTGAAATCCGTTGGGCAACCGGCAGTGATCGGTGAGATCATCGCCGGGATCCTGTTGGGTCCGTCTCTTCTGGGAGCCGTTTTCCCGGAAGCCATGCACCTGCTGATTCCAGACCAGTCAGCCGATCCGCAACGACACGTCGCTACCGCATTGGGAACGATTTCTCAAATCGGTATCGTGCTCTATATGTTTGTTGTCGGGCTGGAACTGAATACCAGTATGCTGGCGAAATCGGCCCATGCTGCAGTCGCCATCTCCCACGCCAGCATTGTTGTGCCGTTCATCATGGGGGCGACACTGGCGCTCTGGCTCTTTGAAGGATTCGCGCCCACCGGGATCCCGTTCACCAGTTTTGCCCTGTTCCTGGGAATCGCAATGGCCATTACCGCTTTTCCGGTTCTGGCCCGAATCCTGACAGACCGAAAACTGGACAAGACTCCGTTAGGGATCGTTGCCCTCAGTTGTGCCGCCAGTGATGACGTAACCGCATGGTGCCTGCTGGCCTTTGTCGTGGGAGTGGCTCAGGCGAATATCACCGGAGCATTCTGGGTCTTCATCTGGACGGCACTGTATCTGACAGTCATGTTTTTCGTGGTACGACCTCTGGGAATTCGTTACCTGAGACGAACCAATGGAGAGCCTTCCCCCACACGAATTGCCAGTCTTTTCGCTGTGGTGCTGACCTCTGCCTTTGTTACCGAACTGATCGGAATTCATGCCATCTTCGGGGCGTTTCTGGTCGGTGTACTCATTCCTCACGACAGCCCGATTGCCGTTGCCGTGAAAACCAAGCTGCATGATGTCGTCACCATGCTGTTTCTTCCCGCGTTCTTTGCGGTAACCGGAATGAATACCCGGATTGGCCTGATTTCCGGTTGGGAACACTGGCTGATCTGTGGCGTGATTATCCTCGTCGCGACGGTCGGAAAGTTTGGCGGAACCTATGTCGCTGCCCGACTGGTGGGAGTGAACCATCGAGCCTCCGCCACACTCGGATTACTGATGAACACCCGGGGCCTGATGGAACTGATCGTTCTGAATATCGGCCTGTCCCTGGGAGTAATCACGCATTCCCTGTTCGCCATGATGGTCATTATGGCCCTGGCAACCACCATGCTCACCGGCCCCGTCATCTCACGCATCTGGCCGGACGATCCAAACGAACCAGTCGGACAACCTGGCTGACTCGATGTTTTGGGCCTTTTTACCGGATAGAATCAGTCTCGGGAGGCGCGCGCCGAGCCGTACCCAAAGGAGCAGCGTCATCATTTATGCAGC
>DATMFC010000421.1:0-20525 GCA_035556335.1 Planctomicrobium sp.
GCGGGCCATCCGGTTTGAGTCCAGTCTCCGGCCACTTGCAACTGCGGAAGAGAAGTCTGTTGAGCGGGACGAAGTTGATCAATCCCTGGAGTCACCGAGAAGACCGCACGCCGTTCGGTAATGATTCGGGAATGTACTAAACGTGCATCCGTAGGCCAGATTTCCTGAAGTTCCCGATCAATTTTTTGAATCACATCCTCCTGAGTCTGCTCCTTCAGCTGACGACTCGCGCTGATCACCACCTGACAATAATGTGTCTGAGTCCCCTGAAGTGCTCGTTCTCCTCGATTGAATGCCCATTGTCCCAATCGTCCCACAAGCACGGCATGCGACAACGGCATCACCGGCTTGTCATACCAGAGATGAACACTGCTGATGGGCGCAGTTTCAATCTGCTGGCACTTTGCAATCAGATCCTGAAGAGCGGGTTCATTCAGAAGCAATGAAGAAACCTGATGCTGCGGCACCGCCAGAATCACATGGTCTGCGTCGATGGATTCTCCGTCGTTCAGAACAACAGTTCCTCTGTTCTCCTTGAAATGGATCTCGGTCACTCGTGCCCGATTTCGCACGGTCACTCCACGTTGACTTAACGCCGAGACGGTGCGAATCGAATAGAGTTCGTCGAGATCGATTTTGGGGATCTCCACTTTCCAACCCTCAGCGTGGGCCAGAAAGCCGTCGACGAAAACCTTGCGTGCATACGCGGCGTCAATGCGGTCGAGTGATTCGCTCAACGCACTCACCAGCACGACATCCCAGACGTTCTGAATCAGGGAATCAGACTGATGATGCTCGCGCAGCCAGTCCGCAAAACTGCGACCCCGCAATTCATTCGCCGAAGCTCTGGCAAGTGAGCGGACTCCCAGGGCAAAGCAAATTTTTTCTTTCCATGAAAGATAGGGAAGACGCAGAAATGCACGAGTGAGATGAAACGGAGCTGGCAGGGGATCCGCGTTGAAGGAGGTTTGCGTTCCATCAGGGGCGATGAATTCCAGTTGTGATTCCGTCTGGAAGGCATCGGCAATCCCGAGTTGTCGGCAGAGCCGTTGAAGGTTCGTGCAGCACCGCATACTGACATGCTGGCAATTGTCGATCGTCTCGCCGGTTTCCCGATCAATATAAGAGGTCGCGCGTCCCCCCAGTTGAGGACGGCTTTCCAGAAGGAGAACATCAAACTGAGATGCCGATTCCGGTGACGAGAGCGTTTCGGCCGCTGCTATTCCAGCGAGTCCTCCCCCCACAATAACGACGCGACGTCGTTGTTGAGTCGTTATTTCTGCGGGGAAGGTCACTGGTCATCCTGTGCGATTGCAGCGAGCCAACTGGCAGCGAAGAATGCTTTCACATCAATCAGCTTGCCCAATTTCTGTTGTCGCTTGAACCAGGAAATGACTTTATTCAACGGAATGACGTGAACCAGAATGTTCTCTCCGTCAATGCCTCCTCCTGCGGCCACTTTCCGCACATTCTTTGCGAGGTAGAAATGAATCACCTCGGTGGCCATTCCGGATGAGGCGGGGCCGTCGATGATGAACTTCAAATGCTTTGCCGTGTAGCCGGTCTCTTCGAGAAGTTCACGACGGGCAGATTCGACAAAGTCGATGTCGGTGTCATCTTCATCACCGACCAGCCCGGCGGGGAGGTCAATCACCTGTTGACCGAAAGGGACCCGATGCTGCTCGACCAGAACCAGTTCCTGATCCTTCGTGACCGCCATGATCGCGGTTGCCCCGATCCCTTTAATCCGGTGCACGTACTCCCATGTCCCGTCTTTCACCAGTTGAAGATAACGGCCTTGAGCGAGAATCTGTTTTGATGGAGGCATATGATCAATTTTCAGGAGAAGAGACTCACGCAAAGGCGATCAGGCGCAAAGAACCCGGCGCGGCCGGTTTGTCCCGGCCGCAACCAAAGGAATTCACGTTGTCCAAAATCCTCGCAGACCGAGAGAATCTGGAACGTTTGCAGTACAAAGGAACTTGACTCCCGATGACTTTGCGCCTTGGCGTGAGAGAGTTTCTTGGCTTTCTCCCTCATCAAATGTCCGCACTCCCTCGTTCTACAGCTGGACATGCGCAGAAGACTGGATATCGATTGACAGTACTTCCAAGTCTATTCACATCGAAGCAAGGGGTCAGGATTCAGGGATCAGGGATCAGGGATCAGGGATCAGAAAAATGCTGGAAATTCATGCCATTTCCTACCCACTACCCACTTCTCTCCTATTCATATCAAACTTGGAAGTACTGATTGAAGACTTCGCATCGGATGCCATGTTCGCATCACCTCAGCAGGGCCAGCATATAATGGGCGTCCCAATGACGTTCCGCATGCTCAAGCCATCCGAGAAACACAAATCAGAACGCTACCGGGTCAATTGAACCGGCATCAGTTGCTGGGCGTGAATGTGATCGTGACCGATCGCCGGATCAGGTGCCCGTCGACCGACCACACCGACTGGTTTTCCTAACCATTGATCAACCTGCACTCCCTGTTCCGGGGAAACATATGCCAGTAATCGACCATCCGGAGCCACCAGAGCGTACGAGGGAAATCCAGCCTGATCCTGCATGCGGTGCAACACACCCGCTCCAGAGAATCCGCCGTTTCCGCCGGGGGCCATCGCAGGATTCATGCCGGGGACTCCATTTGGTAAAGCTGGACCAGCACCCTGCGGAAACGCACTCTGTGGGTTTGAACCATATGGATTTGAACCGTGTGGCGCTGGCATCGGGTATCCCTGCCCCTGATAGCCCGGCGCCTGATAACTCGGTGTCTGATACCCCTGCATCTGGAACCCCTGTGAAGCGGCCATTGCGGGGTGCTGCGGGGACATTGGTGCAGTCATCTGACTGTTCATCATTTGTGCGTTCATCTGTCCATTTCCGGGAATCTGTCCTGCGCCGGGAACGGGCATGCCTGGTCGAGGAATCGCTCGTGGGTCGGCATTGGGGGGACGCATGAACTGCGGAGGTGTTCCCATTGCCATAGCAGGATGTTGTGTCTCTGGTCCTTCCGGAAACGTGGGGGCTTCTGTTTCGAAACCCGCGGTTTGCATGGCGGAAGGAGAGGCAGCCTGCTGAGCAACGAGTTCGGCATCCCGTTGAGCTGTTTCTGCGGAAACCTGAATGAATCGTTGATAGCGTTGGCCGATCTCGTGGCGTTGCTCCGCCACTTCCAGGCGCTGATGGACGAGAACTCCAACATTGGCCGGAGCCCGGGCTGCCAGATCTCGGTAGCGTTGAAGAATGCCATCCAGTTTCCATTCACGGGGATCTTTCGACGTCATCTCTGCATATTCGCGATCAATCTGTCCGAGCAGAATTAAGTCGGAATTTCCCTGATCAGGCGAAGAATTTCTCACTGGCAAACCGGGAGCTTGCAGCGCGAGATGTTCTCCCTGAGTTGATTGTGACGGAATCGGCAACGACGGACGGGAAGCGGATTGAACAAACGCCTTTTCCACCGGCGGGCTGAATGTGGCATAGGATTCCGTTTCACCAGGAACCGTTAAACGTGGCATCGTCTTTGGTAACGGAGACGTAATCGGAGCACGCCCTTCGGCAACGAGTCGCTCGCGATGTTGTGGCGGAATCTGGTAAGGGTCGGCCGACATCTGTTGTCGAACCTGCTGGTTCTGAGGAACAAGAGCTTCTCCTTTGACCCAGCGAAACTCCTGAGATGGAGGGGAAATCATCAGCATTTCCACGGGTCCGCGCGGGCCGTTCAGTGATTTCTCCCCCAGAATGACGACTTCGTCGCCGTTGGAAAGTTCACGACCATAGTAGGCATGATCATCCGACAGACGGCTTCCAATACGAACGACCGCCCGACTTCCCTGTCCTTCACCCGGCGAGAGACTGACCACTCCCCGATTGGAGGAAGTTTTCTCTACGACGGAGGCTTCAATCCAGCTGAAACTTCCAGCAGGAGGAGCGATCATGTACCAGCCCCCATGATCATGTCGATGCACGACGACCGATTCATTCTGCTTGATGACACCGGTCGCGTAGAACTGGTTTCCCGGTCCGCAGCGGACTTCCGCCTCGTCATTGACGACAATGGCCTGATACGGAAACGTCTTCTCCGCCCCGTAGCTTGCGGGAGTGACCAGCAATAACAGACCCGGCAGTGACAAACCCGGCAATGACAGATTCAGTGCCATGCTGAAGGTGGCGAGGAATCGGGATAAGGGCCGCGACATGAGGATACGCTCCTGCATCGAATGCATTCAACATGAAGAGCAGTTTGCTCTACCATGTGCCCGCGCAGCGCGCGTTTTAACAATAAAAACGCTGTGCTCCGCGTGGCGTGAACGAGGAAATTATTTCGTGAATTGCTCGAAGTCGATCAACCGGACGCATCCTGACAGTGGAGATCCATCTCCACAATGACAAGGGAAACGCGGTTAGGCGTGATCGAAGGAATCAGTGGGAAATTTTCAGTGGGAAATTTTTCGAAAAAACAGACGTGTTTTACGAAAAGAATTCAAGTTTGACGGAATGTCAGGCGGGAAATCGGTAAATAACCGATATCGGCAGTTTCCTGCAAGAGGAGGTTTTGAGAGGATGAAAGAAAGATAAAAACGTTGAGTTTCACACTGATCCGGTTATTTTCCTCTGCACGCTGCTCCTGTAAAAAAAGAGAGGTCCCATGATCACTAGAGCTTTTGCTTGTTTCAAAATGGGCAAATTCTGGGAGGGCGAAGCTCCTGCTGAGCCGCGAGCAAGATGAACGTTTTCCATGGTGGCTCCCGAGCCATTTTCAATAAAGCGAAAGCCCTGCATGATCATAGGGCAAGGGACACTACCATTTCCCCACTGGATTTCCATCCTGAATCAGTTCCAGCCGCTGCCGAATGACCGTATCAGTGAAATCGCTCATGAATCGGACAGCTCCATCTGCCAGTAGGATGTGAGCCCCCCCCGTATGCCAGCTTCCCGTTGTCCCCCAGTCCCCCAGCAGCGGAGCATGCTCAGTTGTGGTTTCTGTTCCCGCTGAATAACGGTCGGTTTTATTCGGTGGGAATGACTTGACTGTCAGCCCCGGCTGGAGATATCCCCTTCCTCCCCAATTGGCGTTTGAAGCATTGCCACAACAGGCCTTTCGGGTTTCCGCCATCATCGCCGTATTGGACATGCCGTCGGTGACATCTCTTGGCTGACACCGGCTGTTGTCTTCAAACATTGTTTTCTGGTCCGATGTACGAGCAAACCAGCGATTACATCTGTTGAAAGACTCACGAAATACGATGAAATCATAATTCGTTCGATGAGCCGGTGTTCCTCCGGGGAGATTATAATTCTTTGAAGTACTGGCACTGGCAGGGCCAGTATCGGATGGACAGGTAAAGATGGCCATCTTTCTGTTGACGATAGCTGCATTTGACGTGGCATCTCCCCCGGCCACTTCCGCAGGGTCGATCGTATCCTGAAATGGGTAATCGTCGAACGCTTTATTGAAATCGAGACGGTTGTAAATTGCGTTCTGATCCAGAAATGGCAAAATCAACACAAGTCCATTGCCGTTAACGACCGGGCGGTTGGCAGGACCACTGGATGCATGCGTGCAAGTCCCTTGTCCGATCGTCGATGGGGGAAAGACACGATGGCTGTCGAGATAGTTGTGCAGGGCCAGTCCCAGTTGTTTCATTTTGTTTCGACAGTCCGATCGCCTTGCCGCTTCCCGGGCCTGCTGCACTGCCGGCAGCAATAAAGCGACCAGAATCGCAATAATAGCGACCACCACCAGCAACTCGATGAGAGTAAATCCGAAACGCTGAAACTTCCTCATTTCTTCATCCTTCTCCACAGGCAACTGAACCGAGAACAATTTGTTCTACTCTCTGCCCGCGCAGCGCACGTTTTCACCGTAAAAACGCTGGGGCCCGCGTGCCAGATCGACAATCTGATTTTCTAAGAGTACGCTCCAATCAAAGCTCGAAATCGAAGGTGGCACTATTTGAATTGACACTTGCCTGCAACGGGGTCTGCCCTGTGCTGGAGTATTTTGGAGGAAGGAGCTGACGCTGTTGAGGACGGTCTTCTTCAACACGTTCATCAGAACTGTCAAAACCCTGTGAAGCTGTTTTGGTGACCGTGACCTTGTAGTCACCGGGCATAGCTCCGGGCAACATCCCTTTCTTTGACCCTGGGAGGGAGGTTTTCAACACGTACTTTCCCTCTGGATCGGTCAAGCCATAGGCTGGCTCTCCTCCTGAAGAAGAGATCTCCACAATAAAAGAAACGACCGCACCGACAACCGGTTTCCCCTTCATTGTGATTGTCCCCTGCACAGGAACAAGTTGAGTTTCACGCCGATCCGGTTGTTTTCCTCTACATCCTGCTGCCGCGAGAAGGAGAGCCCCCACGATCACAAATAACGTCAGGAAATTTCGGGCCAAAGTGAAATGGAACACTACCACTCCCCCACTGGATTTCCATCCTGAATCAGTTCCAGACGTTGCCGAATGACTGTCGCCGTATTATCACTCATGAAGCGAATCGCTCCATCTCCCAAGAGCAGGTTGATTCCACCAGTATGCCAGCTTCCAGTGGATCCCCACTCTCCAAGCAGTGGAGCATGGTCGGTCGTCAATTGTGCGTCTGGGGAATAGCGATCCGTCTTGTTTGGTGGGAATGATCTGATCGTCAACCCGACCTGGGTGTATCCTCTTCCTCCCCAATTGGCATTTGAAGCACTTCCACAGCAGGCCTTTCGGGTTTCCGCCATCATCGCCGCATTGGACATGCCGTCGGTGACGTCTCTGGGCTGGCAACGGCTGTTGTCCTCAAACATTGTTTTTTCGTCTGGTGTACGGGCAAACCAGCGATTACATCTGTTGTAAGAATTCCGAAAGACGATGAAATCATAATTCGTTCGATGAGCCGGCGTTCCTCCAGGGAGGTTATAAGTCTTCGAAGTACTGGCGCCAGCAGGGCCGGTATCGGAGGGGCAGGTATAAAGGGCCATCTTTCTGTTCACGATGGCTGTGTTTGACGTTGCGTCTCCCCCCGCGACTTCTGCAGGGTCTGTCGAGTCTGCAAATGGGTAATCGTCGAACGCTTTATTGAAATCGAGCTGGTTGTAAATTGCGTTCTGATCCAGAAATGGCAGGATCAGTACAAGTCCGCTCCCGTTAACAACCGGTCGGTTTGCAGGGCCGCTGGCTGCACTGTCGCAGTTTCCCTGACCGACCGTCGAAGGGGGAAAGACTCGGTGAGTTTCAAGATAGTTATGCAGCGCCAATCCCAACTGCTTCATCTTGTTCCGACATTCTGACCGTCTCGCCGCTTCCCGGGCCTGCTGCACTGCCGGGAGCAGTAGAGCAACGAGAATCGCAATAATGGCGATCACCACCAGCAATTCGATGAGAGTAAATCCGGAGCGCTGAAACTTCTTCATTTTTCCGCCTTAAGATTGAAATCAACCCAATGAAGTTTGGGGCCAAGGACAAATGCTTTTCGAGAATGTTCACACATCAATACGTGCAACTGCATGATGATATCTCGAGAAACCATCCATGCAAGAAACATTCCATAAATTCGTATGAGGAATCAGAAGAGAGGCCTGTGGGGAGAAAAGTGCGACTTTGTTCCCAAGGCATCAGGAAGAGAGGAGCCTTTTGCAAATCAGGTAGAAACCTGTTGCTTATGTCGTTGTCAATGTTGCCCGAATCTGTCGCACAAATCCAAAGGATGAAATCGCTCGAAAATCAGATCAAACGGAAATCTGCGGCGGAGTCTTTTCCATCTCCACATCGGAGGCATGTCGGGCACGCCAGGCGAAGTAGGCGGGGACAAGGATCGGGCGGACGATCATGGTGTCGAGTAGAACACCGAAGGCGAGTGCAAACCCGAGTTGAGTCATGCGCGCGAGTTCCCCTCCCACAACCATCGCGGAAAACGTTCCGGCCATGATGAGTCCGCAACTGGTGATGATCGCGGCAGTCTGGACGACGGCGTGACGAACTCCCCCCAGTTGCCCGTGATAGGGACGTTCTTCATGAATTCGGGTGACCAGAAAGATGTTGTAGTCCTGACCGACCGCCACCAGAATCGTGAACAGGAAGGTCGGCACCGTCCAGTCCAGACCGGGGAAGTTGACCGGATCGAGCCACCAGAACAGCAGATAAGAAACTCCCAGCGTACAGAGAAAGCTGAAAATGACCGTTCCCATCAGATAGAGACTGTCAGGGACACTGCGGATCAGCATCACAAGCACCACAAAGACCGCGACCGTCACAAGGACTGTGATTCGAGTTCGATCGGCACTTGCCACCTTTTCCAGATCTCGCAGACTGGCGGTTGCCCCGAGCAGATGGATGTTCGCTGTCTTCAGAGATTCCGGCAACAAGCCCGGCAAGGCGGTTTCAAGATGAGTCAGTTTCGTAATTGCAGTGCGGGCGAACGGGTCGTCGTTGAGCAGGATCTCCAGTCGCGTGGTATGAACACCCGATTCTTCTTTGGTTCCCAGAAAGTGTTCGCGAATACGGGTTCGCTGCACGCCACCCCGAAAGATACGTCCGATTCGAGGACGATTTGCAGTGGGAGCTTCGTCCAGTTGATGGTGCAGCCCCAATGGGAAAACGGCACTCCGAATATCCGAAATCTCCAGTTCACCGGCCTGCTTTTGTAGATTATCGGAAAGCTCCTGAATCGCGGCGGTTCCCTCACTCAGGCTGAAATCGATGTCCGGCTGTTCGATCAGCAGAGTGACCGGACCTGTCAATCCGGGGGAAAAGTGGGCGGCCACATCCTGCGTTCCCTGAACACTGGGAGCCGTGTTTCTCAATGAAGAAATCAATCCATAACTGACACTGTCATAATGCAGGGCGCCGATGATTGCTCCGGGAAGCATAATCAGCATGGTAATGGCCCAGGTCAGTACGGGAGCTTTCGTGATCTTGCACGCGAGCCAGACCCAGAACCGGTGTGATTCTTCCTGCAAGGTCACTCGGCGAATAAAGCGGCTGAACAGTCCGACCTGCTGCACACGGAATTCGACCCCGTGCGCAGGCATCTCCGGCCAGAACGTATAACGCCCCATCAGCCTTAACAGAGAGGGAGTAAATGTCATCGCAGCACAGAGAATCACGAACAGGCTGAAAGAGATACTGATCCCGGCCTGATGAAATTTTCCGAAGGTGGCAAAGGTCATCATCCCGATACCGAAGATCACGGTTCCTGCCGCCGCCACAACTGCCGGACCAACCCCTTTCAATGTGTGAACCAGCGCATCATGAACGGTGCGATGTCTCTGGATTTCTTCGTGAAAGCGCGATGTCAGAAACATCGAGAAGTCGACACCTGCCCCATAGGCGACAACGACGGTGTACACTTCAATCCCTTCGAACAGGCCGATCCATCCCTGTTGAGCGGCCCAGGCAAGTAATCGCATCGAAATCTTGAGGGAGACGACCAGCGTTGCAAAAGGAACGAGGACCGGAAGCGGTGCCCGATAAACAATCAATAACAGGCTCACCACAAGAATGAGCGTCCAGCGTTCGATCGAATGAGCGCTGCGGGACTGGGCAACACCGATGTCACGGCCGGCGACAGCACTTCCGCTTAATGAAATATTGAGATGCCCTGGGACCAGTTTCTCGTCACGAAGTGATTGAAGAACGGTTTCAATTCCTCCGACCGGTTGCCGAATTTGAGACGTCATATAGTCCTGAGACAGATCCACAATCACCAGCGCGGCCAGTTTGTCGTCACTGACCAGCAGTTTGCCGATCTCCTTTGATCCGGGAGTGCGGACCCGCAGGATCTCGGAAAATGTCCCGTAAGGATGCACTGGCACCGCAGGCGTGGCGTTCCCGCTGCTATTGGCATCAGTGCCGGCGGCGTCACCGTTTTCGGTCGTTTCTTCCGAGTCGCCTGTCCCGGGGGGAATCAGGCTTTGAAGACGAGGCTTCAAAGAATCTTCGATGAACTCATAATCGGAATCGACCAGCGGCTGCCCATCATTTCGAGCGAGAACAATGACGACGCTGCTTTGCTGGGTGTCACTGGGAAAGGCTCTGTCAAAGAGGACTTCCCCTTGACGTGTGACCGCAGTATCAGGCAGAAAATTAAATTCTCCCGCTTGTGAAACATCTTTCACTTCCGGGGTGACATAGGACAACCAAATCAGGCCACCAACCCAGACAAGCAGGATGGCCCACCACGCGCGAGAGACAAACTCGCCAAGCCGTTCAAACATATTCGGTGGAATCTTCCTGATCTGAGACGATTGATTCTGAGCCACGAACAAAACCCCTCGAACAAGGAGAGTTCGTTTTCCGCGAGTGCGTCATAGGGGGTGACACAGAGTCTATGTGTTAGTTTTTGAGGCAGGACAAATGCAAGTGCACGCCTGATCAGAGGCACACCGCAAGGAAATCTGTTGCCCCGTCCTGTCCCGCTGGCAAACTTTGTTCAAACGAAAGTGTCGCGAACGACGCAAATGAATTCAATCGCTCGCCGTCGAACATGAGGCTTCCTCTCCAGAATCATCCTCCTGCGGCCAGCAACCGGGACCGTCCTCCGCATAAAAGTGATTCAAGAGAAATTCCCAGTCCTTCTCATTCTTTGCTTTCCCCCAAAACAGCCGAAGTTCTCCGGTGTCGGGATGAAGACGGGCATATTTGAACCCGAACTTTCGCATGACCCCAATCCACCGGGGTTCTCCATATGTCCGCACAATCAGTTCCCGATGCCGGATCAACAGATCGCGCTGCTGATGAAGCGACGGAGGATCGCCGAGGTTGTCTCCGCTCCAGAGTCGATTTGCCTGTTCAAAAATCCAGGGATTCCCGATCGCTCCCCGGGCAATGGTGACTCCGTCGACTCCGGTTTCCCGGATCATTGCGACACAGGCCTGCGGAGTGAACAAATCGCCACTGCCGAGAATCACCCGATGGCCGGCATGACGTTTCACTTCCCGGAGAAATTCCCAATCGCTCGGACCGCGATACTTCTGCTCGACAGTCCGCCCGTGAACGGTGATCGCACTGATACCGTAATCAAACGCCCCGTCCAGAATCCGGAAGAAGTTGTCACGGCTTTCGTTGGAGAGATCAATTCCCCGACGCATCTTCAAGGTCACGGGAATTGGGGCGGGAACGACATCACGAACCCGGCGAACAATCTCCAGCGCCACCTCCGGCTGACTCAGATGATATCCCCCTCGACAGCCTCCCATCGCCGTTCGAACCGGACATCCGAAATTGATATCGATGACGTCAAATCCCGAGTGGACCAGTCGGGTCGCCGCGGGGCCGAACGCTTCCGGATTGGCTCCCATCAACTGAGCACCGACAGGGTGATCTCCCTGTTCAACCCGAAGATAATGATCGGTTTTTCCAGTCCCGCGGACTTCATTGACGAACCGGTCGAGCATCACTTCAGCAATGGTGTAGGAAGCACCGAACTGCCGGGCGAGAGTGCGCATGGCCCAGTCGCTGTACCCGCTCAATGCCGCCTGAACGAAGGGACTTGTCAGATGATACGGCCCAATTTTTAACCCGTTCCAATCGCCAACGGCGTGGAAACTCGTCTGACTGGATGAAGGGGATGGAGAAACAGTTTGAGGATCAGGACTCATAAAACGGAGACTATCGCCAGACCCCAACGTGATACAAGTGGGAGCCCTTTCCCGAATGATTCAGAGGAACCACGGAAAGGACGGAAGAGACGGAATTGATCAGAAGAATTGACATCGTGTCAAAAACAGACTGTCGATTCAAAAACCGGTCTGAATTTTTCGCAACCGGTTTGAACCAAATTCTTTCTGTTATTTCCGTCTTTTCCGTGGTGAATCATTCGGACTAGGGAATGCGATTCGTGAGTATACAAAAAACGGGCATGGCCATTTTCATTGCCATGCCCTGAATTCGACAGAACTGAATTTGACCGGATCAAACTGTCGTCTTACGACATCTTGATTTCGTATCCCTTGCGGTATTCGCGTCCCAGGAACGTGTTCGCCTGAGCATCACCGATGACTTCCCGTTTGACCGGATCCCAGCTGAGGTCCCGCCCCAGTCGCATGGCGATGTTGGAGAGATGGCAGATTTCCAGCATCCGGTTATGTGACCAGACATCGGAAATCGGTTGCTTGCGAGACTTCATCGATTCGATGAAGTTCACCGTATGATTGGCAGGAACCTTGCCGCCGTAGACCGCTTCAATGGCCCCTTCAGGCAACGGTTTTTCCTTGAGAGCTTCAACCGGAGCACCGGTGATTTTCCCGCGATTCACGAAAAATCGGCCTTCGGTTCCTTCAAACAGGATTCCGTTATCCCCGGCGCTGTTGATGATCATTTCGACACTGTTCCGCATGTCGACCCGAATCGAGAAATCGGTCGCAGCATTGTACTGATCGATAACGACAGGGTAACCGTCTTTATGTTCAACGGGCAGTTTATATTGAACTGGAGCAACCTTGCTTGGTCCGGTGTCAGTTGCACCAAGAGCCCAGCAGGCGATATCGACATGGTGAGCGCCCCAGTCGGTCAGCTTTCCGCCAGCATAGTCATGCCAGTGACGGAAGGAATAATGACCGTTGCTGTAAAGTGGCACTCCTCCGCCGTATCCCTTGCGGATCTCAGGCAGGGCTCGATAGGCAACCTGAGGCGCAGGCCCCAGCCAGAGTTCCCAGTCCAGACCTTCCGGTACGGCGGTTTCCGGGATGACAGGAGAGGCTTCCATGCTGCCGATGCCGCAGGTGACTTTTTGAACCGTTCCAATCCGGCCATCGCGAATCAAAGCAATCGCCTGAAGAAAGCGTTTGTCCGATTCGGTTCGCTGCATCGTTCCAACCTGAAAGACGCGGCCGGTCTCTTTGACGACCTTTTCAATCAGCTTTCCTTCGTCGATGGTCAATGTGAGAGGCTTCTCACAGTAGACATCTTTTCCGGCATACATTGCTTCGACGGAGATCTTCGTGTGCCAATGATCCGGTGTGGCGATCATCACCGCATCGATATCTTTTCGATCGAGAATCTCACGGTAGTCCTTGTAAGCATCCGGCTTTTTCCCCTGACGTTTTTCCAGCTTCTCGACATTCTCACCCAGCACATTTGCATCGACATCGGCCAAAGCTGCGAAGTCTGCATAGGGAGTCGACTTCGCAGTGATCCCCCACCCCTGATTCCGCAAACCAATGCTGGCAAAGACCGGACGTTCGTTTGGAGACTGATATCCAAAGGCCCGTTGACCAATGGGAAGAAACAGGCTCGCGGCTCCAGTGACCGCAACATTCTGAAGAAACTGACGGCGGGTGGGACGGTATGAGATGGGCATCAATCAAACCTCGTGATCAGGGGGTATTCGGTGGGAACGGAAACATTCCAGTCATTCTCGACTGGATACTGGCAGGACAACTCTCTTGATATCCAAGATAGTTTAAACGATCGCGAACATAAACTCTCAACGGGAATTCCTGACCTGAGGCGGTCATTTTTTGCCGGAGGTGGGGGGAGTCGGTTTTCTCCACACTGGTTCCCAGTCGGAATTGGGAGTTCTCGCCGTTTTCAGGTAGTTCTCAATTTCCTGAACAATCTCAGGATGTTTACCGACGATGTTGTTCGACTCCGCAGCATCGTTTTGAAGATCGTACAATTGGATTTCAGCATCAGGGCTTCCAGACCGAATTCCTTTCCACCGTCCCTGATACAAGGCCGCTTGTTTGAAGCCCCCTTCATGAAACTCCCAGTACAGGAACTCGTGCTCGGGCTGCTTTTTCGCTGAGCCCAGAAGAGTCGGGACGAAACTGATCGAGTCGCAGTGATCAGGAACATCGGCTCCGACCAGTTCTGCGGCGGTTGCCATCCCGTCACCGAAATAGGCGACATGACTGCTGACCTGATCGGGAGCGATCTTGCCAGGCCACCAGGCAATCATCGGCACTCGTATTCCGCCATCGGTCAGGCTTCTTTTGATCCCCGAGAAAGGGCCACTCGGATTGAATCGTTTCAGATCATGGTTGCTTTCGTTATGCGGTCCGTTATCACTGGTGAAGATCACCAGTGTGTTTTCTGCCAGTCCGAGTTCTTGCAGCCGATCCAGCATTCGCCCCACCAGGGTGTCCATGTGGGTGATCATGGCGGCATGACCTTTGTCCTGCTCTGGCCAGTCTTTTTCGGCATAGGGGCCCAGATCGGGAGCTTCGGCCCCATTTCCCAACTGATTGCGGCGCTCGTTGTTCGAATGCGGAACAACCATCGACCAGTAAAGAAAGAACGGTTCCTTCTGATTCTTCGTGACGAACTCCAACGCGGCATCGGCAAACAGGTCGTCCGCATATTCCACCGCTTCTGTCGCATATCCGGCCCCGCTCTTGCCGACGGGAGTCATGACGTTCCGAAGGGGAACCCGTTCTTCATTCTTCCATAAAAAGTCAGGGTAATGATTATGAGCATGAACCTGATTCAAGAAACCATAGAACTCGTCAAATCCCTGCTTGCGAGGCAAGCCGACTTCTCCTCCTCCACCAACATCTCCCAGTCCCCATTTTCCGATGAGTGCCGTCTGGTAGCCACTCTTCTGCAAGACCCGAGCAACAGTGACATCGGCCTCTCGCAATGCCTGACGGAGTCCAGCTCCGTTTCCTCGTACTCGAGTCTGTCCCTGATGCTGGCCGGTCATCAACACACTTCGCGAGGGAGCGCACACGGTTGCACCGGAATAGAATTGGGTGAAGCGCATTCCTTCTCGGGCCATCTGATCAAGACGAGGAGTCTGGATGACTTTCTGTCCGTAGCAACCCAGTTCTCCATATCCCAGATCATCCGCCATGATCCAGATCAGATTGGGACGGTCGGCTCCCAAAGAGAATGAGGTGAAAAGAAGAACGGTTGAAAAACAAACCGCGAACACTCGGAAGCTGATTTGCATCTCTTCTCCCTGATCTTCTGAGTCATCTTCACCCAACAGCGAGCGGGGCCTCCTACGGCTGCGCCGCCCCGATTGCGAGCAATCGGGGCCACCCCCCCAGGAGGCGCACCAACTACAACACCTCTGGCCCCTGAATCCTGATCCCTGACCCCTTACTTTCCTCACTCCCATTCAATGGTGCTGGGAGGCTTGGAACTGATGTCGTAGACAACGCGATTGACTCCCCGAACACTGTTAATGATTCGGGTCGAAACACGTTGCAGCAGGTCGTACGGCAGCTTCGACCAGTCGGCGGTCATAAAGTTGTCTGTGTCGACGGAACGTAACGCGATCACGTCTTCGTAGGTTCTGGCATCTCCCATCACCCCCACCGTTTGCAGTGGAAGCAGGACCACGAAAGCCTGTTGAACTTTGCGATAAGTCCCGGAGTCGTTGAGTTCTTCCAAGAAAATGGCGTCGGCTTCCCGGAGTGTTTCCAGACGCTCGCGCGTAATGGCTCCCAGACAACGGACCGCCAGACCAGGGCCAGGGAACGGGTGACGCCAGATCAATGAATCCGGCAATCCCAGTTCCAGTCCCATCCGGCGAACTTCGTCTTTGAACAGCATGCGGAGCGGTTCGACCAGTTCAAATCCCAGTTCGTCCGGCAAGCCGCCGACATTGTGGTGATATTTGATGGTCGCCGCCGGGCCGTCGGGATTCGCCCCCGATTCGATGACGTCGGGATACAGCGTTCCCTGTGCGAGAAACTGGGCGTCTTCGATTTTCAGGGCTTCATCTTTGAAAACATCAATGAAGGTTTTGCCAATCGCCTTCCGCTTGGCCTGTGGTTCGGTCACCCCGTTCAACACCGAGAGAAACCGGTCCGCAGCGTCGACGACATGCAGGTCGGTTTTGAAATGTTCGCTGAATTCGTATTGAACCTGTTCCCGCTCCCCTTTGCGAAGCAGGCCGTTGTCCACGAAAATACAAGTCAGTTGCGAACCGATCGCCTTGTACAGCAACGCCGCCGTGACGGAGGAATCGACACCCCCGGAGAGACCGCAGATCACCCTTTGTTTGCCGACCCGTTCACGAATCTGCTCACACTGCTGGTCGATGAAGGATGAGATTTTCCACGTTCCCTCACATCCGCAGATATTGCGAATGAAGTTTCCGAGCAGATGCTCTCCATGTTGCGTATGCGACACTTCTGGATGGAACTGCAACCCGTAAATGGGTTTATCGCGATGCTTGATTGCCGCGTTGGGGCAGTCTTCAGTCTTCGCCAGCACGACGAACTGGGAGTCCAGGTTTTCCACCCGATCCCCGTGACTCATCCATGTGGTGAACGTTTTCGGCAACCCCTTGAAGAGAGGATTGTCGGTTTCGCACTGCATTTCGGTATGTCCGAACTCGCGCGATTTCCCCGGTTTGACTTCGCAGCCCAAAGCCCGGCAACTCACCTGCATTCCGTAACAGATTCCCAGTACAGGAATTCCAAGTTCGAAAATCCCGGGGTCGAGTTGAGGAGCCCCCTCGGCGTAACAGCTTGCAGGGCCACCAGAAAGAATGAGACCTTTCGGGGCGATTTCACGGATTCGCTCCGCACTCAAATCGTGTCTCACCAATTGACAAAACACTTGCTGGTCGCGAACACGGCGCGCGATCAGTTGAGCGGTTTGAGAACCGAAGTCGAGAACGAGAATGGTATCTTGAGCGGGAGCCGTTGTGTCGACAGTGGGACTGGACGCCATGAATCTCCTCACAGTCCGTTGAAAATTTGGGGAATCGAGTATTGTAGCCGGGGGACGGAGGTAAGCAATTGAGGGAGTAAAGAACCAAACCGTTGGCTTGTCGGCCTGTTCTGCTTTCCTGTTTGGTTCCTGGTTCTTTTGATTTGGTTCTTTTTTCCCTTCTGGTTCTTCCCCTCTTCTGGACGCCTGCGACCGGCATCGGTACGATTGACCGTAAACTCTCTGCAACAGGATGTGGCAACTCGCCGTCAAATTGACGGAAGGGATTTCGATATAATGAATTACGATCTTCCAGAACTCGGCAATAATCCTTCCTCGACTCAAACCGGAACCACCCCGGGGAGCTTTGCGAAGAAACCCCGGCTCGCTCCGGGAGTCGAAGGACGCTGGACATTCTCCTCCCCTGATACCCCGGGAATGCCGCAGCCTTCCGAAAAAACGGCCTGGGACTTTCTTCCGGAAGGATGGATCTCATCCGAACAGTCACACGCGTCGACCAATCCCTGTGCGGTTGGAACTGGCGGCTGTTCGATCATTACGTTCTCCCAGTCGAACGGAATTCTGCGATCGGTCACGTATCCAACTGGTTTTACCCCTATCACCCAGTTGGAATGTGCTCGCCTCGGACAAATCACCCCCGAAATGCGAAGAGTTTCGGACCGGGAACCGCATCTCACGCCGGAACAGGTCCGTGACGAAGTCGCTGCCGGACGCATGGTCATTCCTGCCAACAAGGCGCATCTTGAATACAACCTCGATCCAATGGCGATTGGTCGAGCCTCCAAAACCAAAATCAACGCCAACATGGGGGCCTCGCCGATTTCGTCCGGAACTGAGGAAGAGGTTGAAAAACTGAAATGGGCGGTCCGCTGGGGGGCGGATACGGTGATGGATCTCTCGACCGGCGGAAATCTGGACGAGTGTCGCGCCGCCATCATTCGCAACAGCACTGTTCCCATTGGAACGGTTCCGATTTACTCGATGATCATCGGGCGGAAGCTCTATGATCTGAACGCGGAAATCATCCTGGAATCGTTGCGGTTTCAGGCTCAGCAGGGGGTCGATTACTTCACGATCCACGCCGGAGTACTGCAGGAGCATCTGCAATACGTGAAGGATCGTGTGATCGGCATTGTCTCACGCGGTGGATCACTGCTCGCAAAGTGGATGATCGACCACGACGACCAGAACCCGATGTACACCAACTGGGAAGCTATTTGTGACGTCATGCGTGAGTACGACGTCACCTTCTCTATTGGTGACGGAATGCGACCGGGCGGACTGGCCGACGCGACCGATCAGGCTCAACTGGCCGAACTCTGCACACTTGGAGAACTGACTGAACGGGCCTGGCGCAAGGGCGTTCAGGTGATGATCGAAGGACCGGGACACGTTCCGTTCGATCAGATCGAATACAACATGAAGTTGCAGCGACAACTCTGTCACGGGGCTCCATTTTATGTTCTCGGCCCGCTGGTGACCGACATGTTCCCCGGTTACGACCACATCACCAGCTGTATCGGAGCGACTTCCGCCGGATACCACGGGGCGAGCATGCTTTGTTATGTCACTCCGAAAGAGCATCTGGGATTGCCGAAGAAGGACGATGTTAAGCAAGGCTGCGTCGCCTATAAAATCGCCGCACATGCCGCAGACGTGGCATTAGGCATCCCCGGCAGCCGTGATCAGGATGACGAACTGACCAAAGCCCGCGCGGCATTGAACTGGGAAAAACATTTCGAACTCAGCTTCGATCCCGACCTCGCCCGGGCCTATCACGACGAAGACTTGGATGTCGATACCGACTTCTGCGCCATGTGCGGACACGACTGGTGCAGTGTGCGAATCAGCAAAGAGATTGTGGAGTTCGCTTCCGGAAAAGATGGAGACTATCAATGGGATCGAGCAAAGAAAACCGCCGCCCTGACCCCCGAACAGCAGGAGATTCTTCAGAAACGAGGCGTTCTCTCACCTGAAGAAATCCACAAACTCGCGAGTAAGACGAAGAAAGTCGTCGGAGCAGAAGCCGGCTCCAAAGGGAGTTGCCACAGTGACTATGTAGATCCAGACGCCGCCAAGCAGATTCAGCAGGACGTCACGTTGGTCGAGTTACAATCTCGGTAAGTTTGAACACTGAAAACAAAAAACGCCCTGTTTCCAGGGCGTTTTTTTGTGTGCCAGTGCAGTAGTGCCTTGTCAGGCTTCAAACTTCGGGTTGTCTCACATGTTCCGCGGCTCGTTGGCCGCTCTCGTTTCGATTCATTTACCCGAATTTTGAATGCTGACGCAACAGTAGTCCGTCTATTGTTCGTTCTCATGTTCGAGGATAGAAACAGTCCCGAAATAACTTCCCGTGTTTACTCCTTGTCGGTAAGTCCGGGTAGCCCGGCCAGAATTGGCCGGGTGCCGTAGGCACAAGAAGACCTTCCCTCAGCATCTATTTCTGTCGTTGACCGTGATTTTTGTCCATCGATCGCCACATCGGAAATGAAGGCTTTGTGTGGAATCGAACACTGAGGGTCAGGATTCTTGTCGCTGTGCGACCCGGCCAATTCTGGCCGGGTCACCCGAGAATTTATTTCGGGACCAGCACTAAGCTGCTCGAAGTGCGGGGGAGAGTCGGGCGGATTCCACCCATTCTGTGACTTCTTCCAGATCGGGAGTCTTTGCGGAACGGAGCAATCGCTGTCCTTCTTTCGAATGCACGAACGGTTCAATCTGTTTGAACAGGGCATGTGGAGTCTGAGCGGCGAGAGCTTTGGCATCGAATACCCCGCAGGCCACGAGAACCTGTGCATCATGTCCTCGCAGGTAGGGAACCCGACAGACCAGTAGGGACTGACGTTGCCAGCTTGTGACGATGTCGGTGGTCACTTCGCGCCGCCCCAGTTCCATCGCAATTTCTTTAGCGGAACGGTCCAATAGGTCAGAGACCAGATGAACCCCGATCGCGTTGAGCCGTTCTGCCATACGGGGACCGATTGACGGAGCATCAACAATCGGACTGTCCGTTCGCAGATAGAAACGAAGTTCTTTCTCTTCCGTGGTGACGGTGCGTTGTTCGTGCATACGAACATGGGGAGCAGGGACCCCATTTCTTCGGTTGCTTCCGCGATTGTTCTCGTTCTGTGTGGTCCCGGAATGAATGATTCGACGTGCGGAGTGAGAGGAGCGAACCCGTCCTTCCTGCAGTTTCTTCCAGGATCGGGACTGCCGGGAATACTGAATCCAGTTCGACATCTGTTCCTGAGTCGGCCATTCTTCCTGATCGGCCAGCCAGGAAAGTGCGAGACTGAATTTGCCGTCACCACGAAGGCGATGCACCCGATTTGTGAGTTCCCGAAGATCGATTTGAGACAGTTCCGAAGCTGACTGAATTCCACACAGCGCGAGCAGTTGAGCATCCCGTCCGGTAAGATAAGGAACACAACAGAGCAGCAAAGCTTCCGCCTGCCATTGACGCAGTGTCGCCGCTGAGATTTGAAGACCATCAAGCGGAATTTCCAGGTTGTCCAGATCGAGGTCAATCAGATCACCGACGTCACGCACGCCAATCGTTCCGAGTCGTCGAACCATCTGTGATCCCAGTGACGGGACCAGTGTTAACGGGCTGGAAACTCCCAGCCAGAACGGTTGATCCGGCTGAACCCGTTTCACTTCCAGAGGCTTTTCGTTTGTAACGGGCGTTGTTGCTTCCTTCGTCTCAATCTTCCTCTCAATCACAGTAGTTTGATTGACTGGCGAGGGCTTGGGAGCGCATGATTTCGTCACAGGAACCAGCACTGGAGAATTGGTAACCGGTGATGATGCCAGTGGATTCAGCACGAATCCTGCCGAAACATGAGTGACCGTATTCTCGTCACGACGACCGGGACGTGGAGAACCGGGAAATTCCAGAATGGAC
>DATMFC010000422.1:0-2524 GCA_035556335.1 Planctomicrobium sp.
GGGAAGCACAAAGGGACCATCGGCACCGAAATCGAACGGATCCCACTGGTGACGAAATCGAATGGGGTCGTTCTCACCGTTCAGGATCTGGCAACGGTACGGGATGAGTTTGCAGACGTCGACTCCCAGACCCGCATCAACGGAAAACCTGGCATGGTGATCGGGGTCGAACGGACCTCAACCGAAGACCTGCTGGCCATGACAGACGCCATTCATGCTTACGTGCGTGATCGGAATCTGCCGCCGGGGTATTCACTGGAAATCTGGGGGGACCAGTCGGTTGAAGTCCGGGACCGGTTGAACCTGCTGACCAAGAACGGTTTTCAAGGGTTGGTTCTGGTCGTTATCACTCTTGCGTTGTTCCTGAATATGCGACTGGCCTTCTGGGTCTCGATGGGGATTCCCATTTCGATTCTCGGAGCGTGTGCGCTGCTGTATTTCGGCGGTGAAACGCTCAACATGCTGACAAGTTTCACCTTTGTGATGGCACTGGGAATCGTGGTCGATGACGCCATCATCGTTGGCGAAAACGTGCATGCTCACCGACTCATGGGGAAGTCTCCATTGCAGGCGGCGATCGACGGCACGCTGGAAGTCGCCCCATCGGTCATCACGGCCATTCTGACAACCATCGTCGCATTCGTTCCACTTCTGTTTGTCTCCGGAGTGATGGGAAAATTCATCGCGGTCATGCCGGTGGCGATGATCTCCATTCTCCTGATCTCCCTTTTCGAAAGTATTTTCATCCTGCCGTGCCATCTGGCGCATAAGGAGCATGAAGGACCTCCTCCTGGACCACTCGGGATCGCAAAGAAATTTTATGCCCGGATGCCGGTCGCGCTCCGTTGGACATTAGGACCGTTTCTGCTGATGATCGGATTCGTTCTCGATTTGTTCTCTTATCCTCTCAATCGATTAGGTGCTCTCACCGGATGGCTCAACGTCTGGACCGAGCATGTAATGCTGTTCTCGCAGCGATGGATCTATGAACCAATTTTGCGGTACTGCATCTATCATCCGGTCGTGGTGATGAGTTCAGCGATCTCTCTGTTACTGGTCGCCATGGCACTGGTCACCGGGGGGATTGTTCCCTTCATCGTTTTCCCGAAAACAGACAGCAATACGATCGAAGCAAGTATTGTTTTTCCTGACGGTACTCCCGCTTCCGTCACCGATACCGCAACCCGTCAACTTGAAGAAGCCATTCAACGTGTCAATCAGAAATATTCCGACGGGGGAGAACCGATTCTCAAGTTGACTCGACGTTCGGTCGGCTACGTGGTCAGTCAATCTGGTCCGGCATTTCAGGAGCAGTCCAATGGAGGACATCTGGGGGGAGTGACCGCCGAACTTCAGGACGTCTCCCAGCGAACGGTGGATTGTCATCAGATTCTCAATGACTGGCGTCGCGAAGCAGGTGAGTTCCCCGGTGCCGAAAGCCTCACATTCGGATCCGGATCACACGGACCGGGGGGGACTCCCATTGAATTCAAACTTCTCGCGCGCTCCGAACATATGGCGGCTCTGGAAGCGGCCGTCGACGAAACCGTGGCTAAACTGGGGGAATTCCCTGGTGTGTTTGATGTCAACGACGATTCACAACCGGGGAAATGGGAATTCCAGCTCCGCATGAAGCCGGACGCCATTTCCATGGGAGTTCCTCTTGAACAGGTGGCTCAGACCGTTCGGGCCGCCTACTACGGTGAGGAAGTGATGCGGCTTCAACGGGGACGCCATGAAGTGAAACTGATGGTTCGTTATCCCCGTGAAAATCGTCGTTCACTCTCGGAGTTCGATCAGATTCGTGTTCGCACAGGAGACGGCTCGGAACGTCCGTTAACAGAACTGGCCGATGTTCAGGTTCAGCGCAGCTATTCTGAAATCAACCGCATTAATCAGCTTCGGTCGATCACCGTTTCCGCCGACGTCGATGAAGCAAAGGCAAACGCCCGGGAGATTGTGCAGACGTTACAGAAAAAATTTGTCCCTGAACTGTTCGAACGTTACCCCGCGGTTTCCATCCGCTGGGAAGGACAGCAGGAACAGACCACCGAATCTGTCGAGAGTCTGCTGGTCGGTCTGATGATTGCTCTGGTGGCGATGTTTGCGATTCTGACCTTCCAGTTTACTTCTTACATCCAGCCAGTCCTGATTATGACAGCGATTCCATTTGGAATTGTTGGCGCCATCTTTGGGCATGCCTTGATGGGGCTTCCATTAACCTTGTTCAGTCTCTTCGGTGCGGTGACACTCACCGGAGTGGTTGTGAACGATTCCATTGTCTTGATCGACTTCATTAACTATCGCGTTCGCGCCGGTGTGCATATTGATGAAGCGTTAATTGAAGCCGGAGCCCGGCGACTCCGTCCGATTCTGTTGACATCCATTACGACCGTGGTTGGACTCTTCCCATTGATTCTGGAAAAATCGTTCCAGGCACAGATCCTCATCCCGATGGCGGTCAGTATCTGCTACGGACTGATTGTCTCGACGTTGCTGGTGTTGTTAATGGTTCCATCGCTCT
>DATMFC010000423.1:0-7974 GCA_035556335.1 Planctomicrobium sp.
CAGATTGGCTGCGGAAGTGGGTGGTGGATGTTCATGACGGTGAACCGGTCATTCCTCCACGAAAAAGCCGCAAGGAACCTGTGGACTATGACAAACACCTGTACAAGGTTCGCAATCTGGTGGAACGATTTATCGGTTGGGTCAAACACTTCCGCAGGGTGGCGACCCGCTATGAGAAAACAGCACGTAACTTCCTGTCATTCTGGAACTTTGCTGCAATCCTCAACCTCATGAAATCATTGTCAACACGACCTAGGAGATCGTTTAGTTCCCCCTAATTCCTATCTCCTACTTCCTAACTCCTCTCTCATTTCATTCACACGCCAGACATTCTCCGTCCATCTGTGTTCCCAATGGGCGGCTTCTTCCGGGGAATATTGATAAAAGCCACGGCCGTTGGCGATCCCTAATGCGCCGGACTCCACTATTTCTTTCATTCGGGAAGGAACCTCTGTCGATCGGCTTAACTCCGGAAGCAGACGTTCCATCACTGCCGCATAACCCGGGATTCCAGTGAGGTCCATCCAGCGGAATGGTCCGGCAATGTTGGCCCAGACGGAGATGGCATTGCTGAACGCCCGATCAATGGTCTCAACATCCGCCACACCCTGTTCGAGCAGCCAGAACGCTTCCCGGTACAAGGCATAAGCGAGCCGATTCACGATAAAACCCGGGACGTCTTTCTGTACGATGGTCGGATCTTTTCCCGCCTGTCGTCCCAGTTCAATCGTTTTATAGACGGTCGCGTCGCTGGTCCGGTCTCCCCGAATCACTTCGAGAAAACTGGTGAGATGACAGGGTTCGGCCCAGTGCATGCCGATCAGACGTTCCGGATAACGGCGCCGACTTTGCAGCAGCGAAATCGGAAGAGCAGACGTATTACTGGCCAACGGCACGTCTGGACCGATGACCTCTTCCAGTTGATCAAACACCGATTCCTTCGCGTCCAGATTTTCGACAATGCTTTCAATTACGAAATCACAAGATGCGAAGTCCTGGTAGCCGATCGCTTCGTGATAACGTTCGTGCCAGTTCCCACCAATCGAGGCCGAACAGTGCCCCCGTTCAACAAGTTCGTGAATCGCATGAGAAACGTGCTCTCGTGCCTGTTCTCGCACCGCATCCTGTCGGGCATAACTCACCACCTGAAAGTTATGCGAGAGCAGGCAAGTGACCACGCCGCGCCCCAGCAGCCCAAGTCCCACGACTCCCACCTTCTGAGAAGGAACTGTTTCACAAGCATTGTCAGCGTCGGCACTCATGAGTGGTTCTCCAGTCCCAGTAACGGCAGCGAGTCACGAAAGATCATCTCTTCGATTGCCGTTTCATTGAGTCGCGGAAGTGCGGTCCCTTCCAGCATTTTGTTCAGTCCGCGAATGCCGACGATGGTTTCATTCACCGTCGTGAACGGGTAATCGGTGCCGAACAGCACCTTGTTCCAGACCCCGTATTCCTGCACCAGCATCAGTGAGTGATACAACTGAAACGGGCGATAAAAGAGAGCCGACACATCTGTATAAAGATGCGGATGCTTTCGAATGACGGCCACACATTCCCCTTCATATGGATGCCCCAGATGAGCCAGAATCATGCGGACTTCAGGAAATCGGGTCGCCACCGGATCGAGATGACGCGGCAACGTGCACTCGATGGGGGCCTGTGAAATGAACGTCGTCCCGGTATGTAGCAACACCGGCAATCGATGCTGTTGCACATACTTCCAGAAGGGATCCAGCGACGTGTCATCCGGTCGAAACCCGGCATACATCGGCATCAGTTTGACTCCTTTGAGTCCCAGTTCCTGATGACCGTATCTTAGCTCCTCCTCCCATCCCGGTTGAGTGGGATCGATACTGAGAAACCCGATAAGTGTCTCGGAATGCTGTTTCACATAATCGGAGACATACCGGTCATCCACCCAGATGCCACTGAGTTTTGCCTTACCGCCGAAGACGAGTGTCTTCGTCCCTGCCGGACAGGTCGCGCGATATTCATCGTAGCGAACCGACAGATCCACTTCCTGACCGGCCCGGGCTCGCTTCGCCTGAGAGACGAAATCGTCCCCGAAATGAAGCGGGTATTCCCAGCAATGACTATGAACGTCAATGATCATTCATTACTTCCAAGTTTGATCTGAATAGGAGAGAAGTGGGTAGTGGGTGGTGGATAGTGGGTAGGAAATGGCATGAATTTCCAGCCTTTTTCTGATCCCTGGCCCCTGAATCCTGACCCCTTGCTTCTATGTGAATAGACTTGGAAGTAATGTCATTGTTATGCCTCAATTGCACGAATCAGGATATCAAACAGGCGATCCACTTCATCCCGTGTTTCTGAATCGAGAGTAAATCCAACCGGTCCACGTACACGGGTGTTCTTGAAAATCCCCTGCTTCACCAGCAGGTGTTTTTCAATTGCCAGAAATGCATCGAGTGAATTCTGCAAAGCGACGATGGATGAGATCGGCATCGACAACTGGTAGGCCCGTTGATCGTTCCCTGTCTGTAAGGCCTTCCAGAGAGGAACGATTCCTCGAATGAGATCGGCACCGGGCATTGTCCCCTGAATTCCTCGTCGATGGCTATCGACCAGAGCAATGCCACCGGTTCCTTCGAAGATGTGCCCCCGTCCGCTGGTGGCGTCGCGCAACTGTGAAAGTCGTGGGCCAATTGGCGTTGCTTCAGGTTTGAAGAGAATCCTGTCCTGTCCGAATTCTTCCATGAGTCGGGCTTGAAACGAAATCGACATCGGCCGACCGACGTACCCGCTTGCGTCCTGAACAACAATAGGAAGCGAGGTCGCTTTCACGATCCGTTCGTAGTACCGGAACAATTCCTCTTCCAGCGGAGCGATCGACACCGGTGGAATGGCCATCAATGCAGTGGCTCCAATCGATTCGGCGTGTTGCGTGAGTTTCACCGCTGTTGCCGTACTCTCTGCTCCCACGCTGATCGTGACCGACCCGCGTCCTTTGGTGAAACGAACCGCGAGGTCGGCCAGTTGTTCCCGTTCCTGCTGATCGAGTCGCAGGATCTCGGAAACCATCGCCATGACGATGCCGTCGGAACCTTGTTCAAACAGCCAGTCGATCTCTTTTTCGAACGTGGCGACATCGATGGAATCGTCGCCCAGATACGGTGTCTGAAATACGGGAAGAACACCGCTCAATACGGGATAAACTTCTCCCATTCGTTATCTCCTGATAGAAACCGTTGCTGTAAATTATTTAATATTACACATTAATTATAGTTTTTGTGAGTTTTTAATTATGGATATCGAACTCACACAAAAATAAAATATTTTAAGTACAGAGGCACGGAGAACCACAGAGAAAGAATACGATAAAAACCTCTGTACCCCTCTGTGACTCTGTGTTTAAAATTCTTATGTTATTGTGATAACATCGATGCGTTTTAGACGTCTTGTCTAATGGTGTGTGTTGATGCCTTTTTCTACATTTATTGCCTGCAAACAGGTCACCAGGCAGTCCAGCCACCATCTATCGTCAGGTTCTGTCCGGTCATATAGCTGGAGGCGTCACTGGCCAGGAAGACGATGGCTCCTTTGAGTTCATCGGCACGTCCGATTCGCCCCATGGGAACTTTATGGTTCAGTCGTTCTGCCAGTCCCGGCGGGGCTTTTTCTGAAGGAAACGGACCGGGGCTCAGACAATTCACTCGAACGCCGTCGGTCGCCCAGTAAACAGCGAGATGCCGGGTCATGTGGATCACTCCTCCTTTGAGAGCGTGATAGGCCACTGGGCTCGCCGGTCCGATTCCATCATAAGCATCGGGATAAGAAGCCACCTGACCATACATTGAGCCGAGAAAAATCAAACTTCCCTGTCGGTGCTGCTCGACAACATGATCACGAAAAAGCCGTGACAGCAAGAAATATCCAGTGAGGTTTTCAAGCTGTCTGGTAAATTGAGCGGCGCTGACATTGGTCCAATCCTGCCCGGTCGGTTCATGTCCGTTGTTGACGAGAATGTCAATCTGTCCGGCCTGTTGGATGGCGTTCTGAAAACCTTGAGTCAACGCTTCTTCATCCATGTGATCGAGTGACACACCGACATGCGCTCCCGTTTCCACTGCCGGAAGAGAGGACGCGACTTCCTCGGCCCGATGCTGTTCACGGCTTGTGGCAATCACCCGGGCTCCAGCTTCTGCCAGTCCCTGCGCCATAGCCGATCCCAGATGACCGGTGGCGCCGGTAATCAATGCCGTCTTGCCGCGAAGTGAAAACTGATCCCAAACGGTCTGACTGGACATAAGTGGGTTCTATACTAAAGACGTGAACGTAGGGTGTGAAAAATCTTTCAGACGACGGTGTTTATGCTGACCCAGGTTTGTGACTCGGCACTTTGTAGAATAGCCCGATTTACTAATAAGGTTGACAACCCTTCGCGTAGCGAACAAAGCGGCGCCGTGTTTCCGGAAACGGCATCCAGAAACGCATTCGCCTGTCGAATGAAGGGACCATCTCGATCCATTACAATGGGGGTGGAATCAATCCACGGGGTGTCCGGTTTTTCCATCACCCGCCAGCGTGCAATGTGATTTTCATATCGTAACGTTCCCTGTTCTCCGGCAACGGTGATAACGATCTCATTAGGTGCCTGATGCTGATTCAGCGTATAACTGGCCATAACCTTCGCGTGTCGTGCTAATACGTGAACAGTGTCTTCCACATCCACATCAGAGAGCACTAGATGATCAGCGTCGGCGACGAGTCGGTCAATGGGGCCGAGTAACCATTCGCCGACATTGAGGATATGTGTTAACGCATCTTGAACCGCGCCGCCGCCGGACTCTCGTTTTGCATAATACGTTTGTGCATATGCTGGACGATAAGTGGGAAAGTTCTGCCCGCAGGTGGCGACCAGTTGCACTGGTTTGCCGATTCGCCCGGATTGCAGTTCCTTGCGAAATTCCGCAAGTGCCGGAAGAGCTCGATAGACATACGCTGTCCCGGCGATGACGCCTGACTGGTCAACAGCGGCGAGCAGTTCATCAATGCCGTCCAGTTTCACGCTGAGCGGCTTTTCAATGAGAACGTGAACTCCGCGTTGCACGCACTGTAGCGCAATCGATAAATGTGACGGTGCCGGGGTGGCAATTACGGCAACGTCACACGGTTCGGTCAATGCTTCCTCAAGAGAGGAAAACGGTCGGGTCTGTGGATAACGTTCATTGACCGCTTTCAGGAGAGCCGGATTGAGTTCAACGAACCGCACCTGAGCCCGTTCTGTCGCCAGAAAGCAGCGGAGATGACGCTCTCCAATCGAACCGACTCCCACGACGACAACCTGAAATGGTCTGGCTGACATTATGTTTCCTCAAGATAGCTCTTGCCGCCAAGGAGATTGGATTGAAATGACACACCTAGAGCCTTCGCGGCATCTGATTTCAACTGTGTTAATCCCTGATGCACATAGACAAGGTCACAACCGTGAAAGACGAGACGGCATCCCATTTCGATATAGTTCTTCGCCACTTCCAGTGATCCACAAGTTGCTGCCCAGTGTTTTCCGGCCTTCTTCGCGGCTTGGGCCACACGTTCGATTCCCGCACGAATGGAAGGGTGTCCGAATTCACCGGGAATGCCGGTCAGTACAGAAAAGTCGGCCGGCCCCAGCATGACCATGTCCACTCCGGGAACCGCGAGAATTTCTTCCACCTCGTTCAAGGCATGAGGTTCTTCGATCTGGATAATGATGAACGTGTTCTCATTCGACTTCTGAAGATAATCCCGCATCGGTGTAAGCAGATACGGAACGTCGGGACCACTCCCGTCGAAACCCCGCTTTCCTAGCGGTGCAAACTTGGCCCATTTCACCACTTCCGCCGCTTCCGCCGCGGAGTCACAGCGAGGATACATGATCCCGCTGGCCCCCTGCTCCAGAATTCGCCCGAGCCGCATGAATTCTCCCTTACCGGGACGGGCAATGATGTCCGTACCACCAACTCTGGCAGCTCGCATAAAATGCGCCGCCGCCGCCACACTGTGAGAGTGATGTTCCAGATCCAGCCAGATCGCCTGAAATCCCATCAAACTGGCCATCTCAAAAAGACCAGGGTCAGGTAAGTGCAATGCAATTCCCAACGTAGGGGTGTTTTGCCGCAGATTTTGAATGACTCGACTTGGCCTGATCATCTGTCTTCATCTCGCTGAACAGCGGAATTGTTTTCTTGTTTGTACGTGATCATACCTGTCTGTTTCTCTTTGTTCAATCTCAGTTTCGACAGATGCAGAAAGTATTTCCACTTTACATGCGGCTCTGGCAGGATTTTCGTGCCCGTGCGCTCTAACATGATGATGGCAGCGAACTGTCGTGAATTCATAGAAGTGCAAAGCAGTCGGACAAAGCAGATGTCGAATCAACAGGTACGTGTCGGGTTTATCGGGGCTGGCAAGATGGCCACGGCTCTGGCAAAGGGACTGATTGAAGCCCGCTTTACCTCAGCGGAACAGATTGTTGCCAGCGACGTTTACAGCGCGGCGCGCGATCAGTTCACCAATGAAACCGGCTCCACGACGTTCGATGGAAACAGCGAAGTCTTGCAACGGTCACAAGTGATCATCCTGGCCGTCAAACCTCAGAGTCTTTCTGAGGTCTTTACCAGACTGAAAGAGGGTCTCACCACAGACCATCTGATTGTCTCCATCGCCGCCGGTGTGACGTTATCGAAGATCGAAGCGGCACTGCCAGGACATCGGGTGATTCGTGTGATGCCCAATACTCCCTGTCTGGTCGGGGCCGGTGCTTCGGCCTTCGCCCGGGGAAGTCATGCCACATCTGAAGATGCCGCACTTGTTCAACGACTGCTGGCAACCGTCGGTCTTGCCCTGGAAGTTCCGGAGTCTCAACTGGATGCCGTGACAGGGCTTTCCGGAAGTGGTCCTGCGTATGTCTTTGAGATCATTGAGGCACTCAGCGATGGTGGTGTTCTTGCCGGTCTTCCGAGAGCGACCGCAACAAAACTTGCCGCACAGACATTACTGGGTGCCGCAAAGATGGTGCTGGAGACCGGAGAGCACCCCGGCCAGTTAAAAGACGCGGTGACCAGTCCGGCCGGAACCACCATTGCCGGTCTGCTCGAACTGGAACAGGCGGGCATTCGAGGAAGTCTGATGAATGCTGTTCGTGCGGCCACTCAACGAGCTCGGGAACTGGCCTGACATTCCCATGAACCTTTCAATGACCCAGCTCCTGAATCCGATCATCCCCGTTCCATTCCTGGCAACGTGGGCATGGGAGCCATGGGACACCTGGATTGTTGTGCTCGGGGCGATTGTGGCGATGTCCTGTACGTTGCCGGGCATCTGGCTGGTGCTGCGACAGCAGAGCATGATGGGGGACGCTCTCAGTCATACCGCCCTTCCCGGTGTTGTCATCACATTTCTGGGGGCGCAATGGGCGGTCACCGTCGGGCTGATCACTCCGGAGACGATGTCCGCGCTGGAACCGATGCTCCTCGCCGGTGGAGCGGTGGCGATTGGAATCGTGACCGCTCTTCTTACAGAATGCATTCAACGCTACGGTCGAGTGGAAGCAAATGCGGCACTGGGAGTGGTCTTCACCACCCTCTTCGCCGCCGGATTACTGCTCCTCCGATTGAAAGCTGACAACGTTCATATCGACCCGGATTGTGTCCTCTTCGGGCAACTGGAACTGGCTGTCTGGGATACGGTCAAGGTTGCTGGTTATGACGTTCCCCGAGCGGTGCTGTCCAATCTGTTTCTGCTTCTGTTGAATGGATTCCTGACAGTTCTCTTCTTCAAAGAATTGCGACTGGCGGCATTCGACCCGGAGCAGGCGACCTCTCTGGGAATCAACGCTCGTGTGGTGAATTACTGCTTAATGGCCATGACGGCGGTGACGTTGGTGATGGCGTTTACTTCCGTCGGGAGTATCCTTGTAGTGGCGATTCTGATCGTTCCCGCGGCATGTGGCTGGTTGAGTTGTGAACGGCT
>DATMFC010000424.1:0-17446 GCA_035556335.1 Planctomicrobium sp.
GGCATCATATTGTCGGGAATTTCGCTATATGTGATACTGAATAACTCGAAACGCCCTTATCTTCTAATGGGATGGACGTGGTTCGTGGTTTCTCTCCTTCCGGTCCTCGGGATCTTACAGGTTGGTGTGCAGGCCCGAGCAGATCGATATGCTTATCTTCCACAAATCGGGCTGGGAATCATGTTTGTCTGGCTGGTCGCCGACCTGATTCGTCGCTTGCCATTTTCACGATGCCTCGCTGCTGGAATGACGATTGGTTTCGCAGCTTTTCTGACGAATCTTGTAATCCCTCAAGTTAGAACCTGGCAGAACTCTTTCACCCTCTGGCAACGTGCCGCATTGGTTGATCCTTCGAATATGTTTTCAGTTTCTCAATACGGAATCATGACTCTGAGACTCGCAAATGATCTTGAGAATGCAGAAATCTTGTTTAAACGCGTCATGAAAATAAGGCCCGATTACGCTAATACCTATTGCTATCTTGGTGAGATTTATGAACGCAAAGGCAGGACCAAAGATGCCATTGACAAGCTTAAGGAAACCCTGGAGCTCGATCCGAATCATTTTGATGCGATGAAGCGTCTTGGGATTATTTACCAGAAACAGGGGGATATTGACCGGGCCAGTGAGATATTGACGAAGGCCGTTCAGGTTAATCAGACTGACGAGACCGTTCTAAACCGACTGGGATATTTGCACATCACTCGGGGTGAAGTGGAACCGGCGGCGAAACTGTTTCAGCAAGCGGTCGATGTGGCTCCGAATGACCTGATGTCTCGCGTGAATTATGGGATGGCACTCTACAATCTTCATCGGCACCAGGAGGCGATCGTTCAGCTTCGGAAGGCTCTTGAAATTGACCCGAAGAATGAGACAGCCCAGACTTATCTGAATACGATTCTTGAGCAGTCAAAAGTCCCGTGAGACGTGAGTGAAAACGTTTGAAACACAGAGGGACAGAGGAGCACAGAGTTCTTGTTTCTTCCTTTCTCTGTGGTCCTCTGTCCCTCTGTGTTTCTATTTTTCTTGCCTGAATCAATCCACGTTTGACGCAGCCTCTCCTTCTCTCGATCAATTCCTCAGTTTTGACGGGAAGCCACCTGATCTGGTATGAAACAACCGTAGTCGTTTGGTTCAGGTCTCTGTCTGGGATGAAAGTTGTCAGGTGAGTTACACGCCCGGCTTGCAGGTGAAATCCGCGACGCGGTATCGCGTGACAAGGGTGCTCCCGATTGCCGGGGAAGTGCTGGTTCATGTGGGAGATCGGGTGACTGCCGATCAACCGGTCGCGCGGGCCGACCAACCGGGGGATGTATTCCCGATCAATGTGGCGAATGCTCTTTCTGTCAGCGCCGGTGATGCGGCGGCGGCGATGCTCAAGCAGGCGGGAGAGAAGGTTTCGACCGGTGATGTTCTGGCGGAATCCAATGGACTCTTCGGGTTCTTCCGCCAGACTTGTCACTCCCCCCAGACGGGGACGATTGAATCGATCTCCAGTGTAACCGGTCAGGTGATTCTACGCGGGACTCCTCGACCGGTGGAGGTGAACGCCTTTGTCGCTGGTGAGGTGGTTGACGTTCTTCCTGGAGAAGGGGTGACCATCGAAACAGAAGCGGCGTTCATTCAGGGGATTTTCGGAATTGGAGGGGAATGCAACGGTCCGTTGCAGGTGCTGGTTTCGTCTCCGGATGAGGATCTGGTTCCTGAGTTGTTTCGCCCGGAACATGCAGGTTGCGTGATCGTTGGTGGACGACGCATTCATGGAGATGCGGTCGCCCGGGCGAGAGAACTGGGAGTGAAAGGAATCATTGCCGGAGGAATCGATGATCAGGATCTGATGGAGATTCTGGGCTATGACCTGGGCGTGGCGATTACGGGGTCGGAGAAGATCGGTATCACGGTGATCATCACCGAAGGCTTCGGAGAGATTGCGATGTCGCAACGAACGTTTTCTCTGTTAAAGTCATTTCACGGGGAATTGACGTCGATCAACGGGGCGACACAGATTCGCGCCGGGGTGCTGCGACCGGAAATCGTCATTCCTTTGATGGGTGCCGTTGAAAATTCCTCATCTGTCGCGGAACGGGCCGTTGCGGGGGAACTGGAAATCGGGGCAGATGTACGACTGATTCGCGACCCCTATTTCGGGGAGTTGGGGACTGTCAGCGAACTTCCGGTCGACCCGCAGAGATTGGCATCGGGCTCGAAGGCGAGAGTATTGAAGGTTCGTTGTCAGTCCGGAGAAGAGGTGATTGTTCCTCGGGCCAACGTGGAGATTGTCGTCGAATGAACCGACTCCCATTTCTCATCAACGTCATTGTGTGGAGCCTGTTTTCGTCTGCGCTGATTGCAGCGCCTCCTGCCCCGCCGGTTTCGGTCTCTGCTCAGGATCATCCCTGGGACAAGGGAACTGCGATTGATGTCACGATTGAACTCCCTTTGCAGGCGGATTCGGTTGAGTATCGCATCGAACGGGCGGGTGAGTTTCGGGGCGTCTATTCAGAAGTTCTTCTCGTTGAACCGAACGAAAAGCAACTCACTGCCGGCCGCATGACGGTCACGGTGCGTGATTGTCTAAGAAATGTTCCCTACTGGTTTCGGGTGGCCGCAATCAATGATCAGGGAGAACGTTCTTCATTTGTCGGGCTGGCGGAAAACGAGCCAGTGGTGGCGACATTGCAACTCTTTGACGGGAGTCGTTTCTGGCTGTTGTGGATGGTCGTGCTGATCTGTGGGGCCATTATCGTTTTCACCTTGCTGGCCCGATTTGGGATGCCGCTCAAAATTCGCAAAATCGCCGGACTCGAGGCGATCGAAGAAGCGGTCGGACGCGCGACCGAAATGGGGCGATCCTGTCTCTTCGTTCCTGGTATTCAGGACATGAATGAGATGCAGACCATTGCTGGACTGACGCTGCTCTCCCGGGTCGCCGAACGGGCCGCCGAGTACGATTGTGAACTCGAGACACCAACTTCAAAATCACTCGTCATGACCGCCGCGCGGGAAACAGTGGCGAATGCGTTTCTCGCGGCAGGTCGACCAGATGCCTATCGGGAAGACCTGATTTATTACGTGACCGACGAGCAGTTTGCCTATGTTTCGTTTCTCACCGGAAAGATGGTCCGTGAGAAACCGGCCGCCTGCTTTTATCTGGGGTCGTTTTATGCGGAGTCGCTGATTCTCGCGGAGACCGGAAATGCGATCGGTGCCATTCAAATTGCCGGAACCGCTCAACCGGCACAGTTGCCGTTCTTCGTTGCCGCTTGCGATTACACCCTGATTGGAGAAGAATTCTTCGCGGCGAGTGCTTACCTCTCCAATGACCCTGATCAACTGGGAAGCCTGAAAGGTCAGGACTTCGGGAAAACCATCGTCGTCGCTTTGATGCTGATCGGAATCGGTCTGCTCACCGTCGGGAATCTGACCGGAAATGAGACCATCATTCAACTGGGCGATTACCTTCACAATCAAATCTTGAATGGGTAGCCCCGTCTCAAATGCCAACTGATTCAGGCAGTATTGAATTGCTTTCTCTGTTTGCAATCCGGCCTGATTCACCGGCAATTTCGGGGCAGAACCTATCAATCAAATTGGTTGCGAATAGGTGTTCCAGGGGATGTGCCTGGTGCAAAGCCCGTTTGGTTCTGCATTTTTCTAGAAAACATGATTGCTCAAAATACTTCTTACGTGATGCATTATTGAATGCTTGAGTCGTTGACAACGCTGTTTGTGTGAACGACTGGACTCAAGACACCAGTGAAACGTGGCGGTATTGGAGCAACAGGAGACCATGGGAACCTACGACCTGTATGGTGTTGGTATTACAACGATCCGGGACGGGAATCGTATCAATATGCAAACAACCCCAGCAGGAGGAAATGCCGTGTATCGGGGCAACACCGTTCTGAACTCGTTTCACACTGGTGGCGTTCATACGACCCTCGCCGACGGTTCGGTCAGATTCCTTTCAGAAAACACCGACTTTACAACGTTCAAAGCACTGTCCGTGCGAGATGACGGGCAGGTTCTTGGACAGTTCTGAAAGAGGCTCGAATTGATCACTCTTCCGCTTTTCATGTGAACAGGGTATCCCCTCGTGAAATTTGACATCTCGCCTGCGGGACGCGGAAAAACTGTTTGATCGAATCTTATGCAAATGACTTCCCTCCTCCTTGCTGCTTGAAGTGAGACTCCATTTCTGTTTGAAAATCTCCCCTCGGATGCATGTCGGAGGGTATTTTCCCCTTACAACCATTCTTGAGAAACCTGGAAAAGCCTGCAGACGTCAATCGTCTGTCGGCTTTTCTCCTTTTTCAGACGGTAGTTCCGTCAATTTTCTTAGGTGAATCAAGTTCAGTCGCATGCGATCAATGTTCGCGATCGTCCAAATTTCTTTGAGATTGACTTGCAATTTCTAACGGAATTATGACACTGAGATCCTGTCTCGGCGGAAATCAAAGAGGGCCAGCCGACCGCTACGAACGGGCCATGTTCCAGCGACTCTCGGGGATTCACTCCAATAAGCTCCCACCTGTTCGCCTTCCCCTGCGAACGTCATCCCGCACAGGAAATTTGTATGACCCGTCCGTTTAGCCGTTACGCCCGTGGCTTTACCCTGATCGAATTGCTGGTGGTGATCGCCATCATCGCGATTCTGGTTGCTCTGCTTCTTCCCGCCGTCCAGCAGGCCCGCGAAGCCGCCCGCCGTTCCCAGTGCAAAAACAACCTGAAACAACTCGGGCTGGCCATGCACAATTATCTGGACACCCACCGTGCGTTCCCACCGAACGGAGTCCTTAATCGACATGGCAGCCAGGAGTGGTCGGCACAGGCATTTATGCTTCCGTTTCTTGACGGAGGGAATATTTACAATGTCATCGATTTTGGTACCGGTTATGGGCAAGGGGCCAACGCAGACAGCAACATCAAAGCAACACGAATTCCCGTTTTGCTCTGCCCCAGTGATCCGAATGACAGCGTTCGACTCACTACGACATCACCTATTGTGCCGGAGCATTATCCACTGAGCTATGCGGTAGGCCGAGGGATCTATAAAGTTGCGGAAATGAGTAGCAGCGAAGTAATCAACGGTGATGGAGGAGCTGCATTTAAATACAACAATGTCACTCGCGACAGGGATTTTACCGATGGGATGAGTAACACTGTGGGCATGTCAGAAGTGAAATGTAAGACGCCTCGATTCCATGACCGTCCCACACTTGTTCCAGAAGCTGGCATAGCACTGCCAAGTGGGTCCGACACAACATCATGGAGCGCTGCCAACGGTCACACGGAATGGGTCTCGGGAAATACAATCCACACTGGTTTTACGACCTACACCACTCCAAACGCCAAGCTCTCTGCCAACGGTTTCGACTGGGTTTCAGTGTCAGGCACCCGAGAAGCTGAGTTAACCACAGCGACAGAGACCAATGTGACACGAGCCGTGGTTCCGTCTCGCAGTTATCACACAGGCATCGTGAACAGCCTGATGATGGACGGCGCTGTTCGTACCATCAGCGAAAACATCAATTTGACTACGTGGCAGAATCTCGGGCAGCGAGGTGATGGCAATGTCATCGGTGAATTCTGATTGAGCGTAAAGTTCTTCGCTGACTCTAAACGACACCCTTCTCCGGACAGTTTCGGGGAAGGGTGATTTTGCTGAGGGAGCACACCACTGTTCCGCCATCTGCGGAAAACTGATACACTTTCCAAGGCGAGCCCCGTGTAAATTTTCGTTCCCTGTTTTGTGAATTGCAGTACGCATGTCGTCGTGGATCCTGCAGCATTTTCTGAATCCGGCCTTGTTCTGGCCGGGAATGCTGCTGTTGACCGTGCCGATTGTGATCCATCTGATCAACCGGCTTCGCTATCGTCGGGTTCGCTTCGCGGCGATGGAGTTTCTCTTCGCCAGTCAGAAACGAAGTCGACGCCGGATTCTCATTGAGCAATTGCTGCTGCTCCTGTTACGGGTGACCATGGTGCTGCTGGTGGTGGCACTGATTGCCCGATTCGTGCTGAACCCGGATCAGCTTTCCCTCTTTCAGGGAGCCCGTTCTCACCATGTGATTCTCATTGACGATTCGGCCTCGATGCGCGATCGGATTGACGATGGGAATGCTTTTGGAACGGCTCAAGAGGTCGTTCGTCGTATTGCCGCTGAAGGGGCACGCCGCCCGGGAACCCAGTTATTGACACTGGTTTCCATGTCCCGGCCAGATCGGGTGATTCCCGGATTCAGCGAACGGGTCGTCGATCAGGCGCTGCTCACCGAACTTTCGGAACGCCTTTCCACCATGGTCTGCACCTGGCAGGGAGTCGACCCGGCCAAGGCTCTGGAAGCCGCACATCACCGACTGCTGGACGAACGCTCTGCGGTGCGGACGGTGCATGTCCTCTCGGATTTTCGTCGTGCTGACTGGCTTGATAACAAGTCGGCCATTGCAGCGATTCAGGCACTTGAAGCGGCCAAGATTGGAGTGAATCTGGTTCGATGTGTTGCCGACTCCCACGAAAACCTGGGGGTGGAATCACTGGATGGAGAAGTCGAAGTGGCCGCCGCCGGGGTTCCGGTGACGTTGTCGGCCAGTGTCAGGAATTGGGGGAACCGTCCGGCGACGAACGTCAATGGGGCGATTTTTGTGAATGGAGCCAGACTTCCCCGATCGATCGACTTTCAGACGATTGCTCCCGGAGAAACGTCCACCCAGCGGTTCGATGTTGTCTTTGACAAAGCTCAACCGTATACCGTCAAAGTCACCCTTGGTGACGATGCTCTTGACGCCGACAACGAACGATATCTGGCAATTGACGTCCCCGAAGAAAATCCGGTGCTGATCGTTGACGGATCACCGGGAGCCGAACAGGCGAGCTACATCGCCGACGCACTGGCAGCCGATCGGAGTATTACCGGATTCGCTCCTGATATTCGCACCGTTGACGAACTGCGGCGCGTCTCGATCAACAACTATCACCTGATCTACCTGATCAATGTCCCGGAGTTGGCCCCAGACACGGTCGTCACACTCGAAAATTATGTCAAACAGGGAGGAGGACTGATCTGGTATCTCGGAGATGCCGTTCGTCCGTCGTTCTATAACGACAACCTGTTCTCGCAAGCCGGAGGGTTGTTTCCGGTCCGACTGGGATCGGCTCCGCAACGGGTCGACCCGGTTGACTCCACGCAGCCTCGTGAAAGAATCGAAGTGGGACGTGATCCGTTGTTCGCCCTGTTCACGCAACAGGATGTCCCGATTCTCGATCAGGTGTTCATCAACCTGATTTATCCTGTTGCTCCAGAAACGGCTCAAACTCCTTCAATGGCCAACGATGCCCGTATTCTCGCACGCCTGGGACGAGAACCGCTGATGCTGGAGCACCAGTTCGGCGATGGTCACATTTTCACCTGTCTGACATCGGCTGGTCCACTGATCAACCCAGAGGGAGTGAACTGGTCGAACTGGGCCAATGGTCCCGCCGGCTTCAGTTTTGTGGTCCTGCAACTCGACCTGGCCAAGCGATTCATCCGCAAAGACCGTGCGTTTCCACAATCTCCCACTGGGACTCCCATCCAACTGACATTTGATCAATCCGCGTTTTTTCCGGATATCGACGTTTTGACCCCGGACGATCAGGTCACCCGCATTCAGGCGGCTCGGGAAGATGAGAATTCAGAGAGTACGGAATTACGTGCCGAGTTTCAGGAGACAGGAACCCCCGGTGTATACGGTGTGACTCTCACCGGTCAGGACCAGAAGTTGACTCGCCGTTTATACGCAATGAATGTCCCGGCGACCGAAGGCGCGTTGCCGATCGCCGATGACTCCTCTCTGCTGCGAGAACTGGGGACCAATTCCACGGTACAGATTCAAAAGGCCGGAACCTTTGAATGGATCCGCAGCGAATCCCCCGGTTCTGAAGTGCGCTGGATGCTGCTGGTTCTGCTGGCGGTTGCCTGCATTCTGGAACAACTTCTCGCCGCCCGCTTGAGCTTTCAGTCCGCAAGCTAAAGCGTCTCCACAAATCATCTGTCCGATCTGGCCCACAATCCAGAAAAGTCAGGCTTGTGTGCCACTGCTCTGTGAGCAGTGCAAACGTCAGAACCGCTTTCTTTTGTCCAACGTCTTTCCGCGGCCAACATCATTTTCACATTCGGCACTGCTCACAGAGCAGTGGCACACAAATCAGACGTTCCATTCGGGGCAACCCGGCCAGATCATTTCTGGATAAGATCTGAAGTTGAGAAGAGAAGATCTCACGCAAAGGCGCTAAGGCGCAAAGAATTTTTACTTCATTCCTGATGTGAATTCATCGCATTTCATTTCAGGAAACAGGTGGAAGAAATTTCACATCGGAATGGTCTATCCTGATGATCATTCGCTGGATGTCATTAACGAGTATTATTGCTTTTCATTCGTATCATTTTTGAATGATCCGTATTGTCCAGGACGTAACGATGGCAGAGAACGGCGTGATGCTGATCTCTTTGCGCCTTAGCGCCTTTGCGTGAGTCTCCTCTTCTTCCTCACCCATCTCAGAGAGTTTATTCTGATTCATTCGTGGTTTCTGGATTCGGCTTTTTCCTGAACTGCAGTCGTGGTTCCTGACCGTGCCAGAGCCGGTACAGATTGGTCCGGTGGCGAACAATGATCAACAGTGGAATCGCCACGGCAAAGACTCCCAGTCCCCAGGAATCGGATTCCCAGAGTTGATCTGGTCGTAGTGCGAACTCAGTAATGGCATAGGTGATCGCAGCAATGACTGATGCCAGTGAGACGATGCGAAATGCCAGAAACGTCAGCACAAATGCCAGAAACGCACAGCCAGATGCCACCGGCGCGAGAACAAGCACGACACCTAATGCCGTTGCGACTCCTTTTCCTCCTTGAAATCCGAGCCAGGGAGGAAAGACATGTCCCAGGATTGCCGCCGCTCCACACAATGTCCGTTCATTGAAGAGTGAGGCGCTGTGCTCTGTCATTAAGAGTGGGAGGAAGAATGCCGGAAGAGCCCCCTTGAGGGCATCCAGCAGGAGAGCCATAAGTCCCCATTTCGCTCCCATCGTTCTGGCGACGTTCGTCGCGCCGACGTTGCCGCTCCCATGTTGACGCAGATCGATTCCTCCAAAGAACCGCCCTATCAATAGGCTGAACGGAATCGATCCAATGAAAGCGGCCCCCGCCGCGGCCAGAAAGAGTTGAAGACCGTACGGCATGCACTGCTTTCAGAATGTCAGGTTACGTCAAAAGCTATAGATGGTTCGCAACACCCAGAATGGCGAGACCCCCTCCGGTTCAAATCCCACCGCCACTCCGGTCTGAATCATGAAATGATCGGATAATTCACAGTGAACCTGCGGAGTCAGCAGCAAGGCCGAGTTTCCATCAGTGGAATGACCGAAATTCGATTCCAGACCCAACGTAATGTGTTCTGCGATATCCGCAAACAAAGTGAGATTGAACAGAAATTCCGTTCGGTCGTGGTCAGCCTCCGGCCCCATGGCCGTTCTTCCGCCGATCATGAACAAGGTCGACCATCGTTCATCAAAACGATAACCACCGAGATACAACGCGACAAGGTTCCAGTTCCTGAAGTCGACCGTCGGTTCAACGATGACCTGAATCCCGTGAATGTAATGATCGTCAAACGCAGTGCCAATGGTCCATTGTCCGGCCGTTTTCAATGCTTCGAGAGTGTCCCCTTCAAAAGGGAACTCAAATTCAATGGCAAGTCCATCCCGAATGGCCACTTCATATTCCGGAGCCCATTCAATATGCCCGGGATTATTACTGACATGCACGATTCCCAACGGGTCGACATACTCCAGCGAGTGCCGTCTTCCTCCCATGGGAATCAGTCCCAGAATATTCATCTCGGCCGCTCCACGATGCTCACCGAGTGGGCGGACGAGATCGAAAACCATCGGTTCCGGAATCAACGGCGTAATTTTATGAGAACGTCGATCTTCTGCTCCCAACGGCTCAAGATCGGGGCCTCCGTTGGGGCCTGCAGCGGGATTGAAGAACGGAAAGAGATCATGGAACAGCCCCTGCTTCTCAGGAAACTGGGCTTCCATTAACAGATCCCGATCGCAGTCACTGGCGTAAATCGGCAATTCGGAAAAATTGAAAACGCCCACTGATGCCATCAAGAGTGCAACAGCGGAAAACAAGCGAAACAGCATTGAACAATTCCTCCAGAATATCTGGTATGTTCGTCATCTTCTTTCTGATCCCTAAAGAATTTCCAGATACACCCTTCCGGATTTCCGTATCTTAACATTTCGGGAGTCACTGATTTCTCTCAAATTTCAAACGATTCCCGATATCGCGGGACAATCGGCTCTTCATCCACGTTGTCTTCGATCAACTGACCCAGTGCTTCCGCCGCATCGGGTTCGGAATGAACAAGGAATGCTTTTGAAAAATTCCCATGTTTCGTGGATTCCTCAAACCACCACTTTAAGTCCCCTGCATCGGCATGAGCCGACAGGCCGTCTAATTGCAGCACTTTGGCCTGAAGTTGGTATTCCTTATTGAAAATCCGGACAATGGGACGTCGTTCGGCCAGTTGGCGCCCGAGTGTGTTGGGCGCCTGATAGCCCATCAGCAGAATCGTGTTGCGTGGATCGCCGATGGCATGTTTCAGATGGTGAACCACCCGTCCGTTCTCACACATTCCGCTGGAGGCGATGACGACGAAACTGTCTGTCCTCTGGTTCAGTTCCATACTTTCCTTCTGGCTTCCAACGTAGGTCAGCTGTCCAAATGAAAATGGATCCGCATCCGCTTTCTGAACATCCTGAAAATCGGCATCCAGTTCGTTCGTATGATTCCGAAACAATTGTGTCACACGTGTTCCCAACGGGCTGTCGACAAAGATCGGCAGAGGAGGAAGCTGACCGGAATTCCACTGATTGTTCAGGTGGTAGGTGATCTGTTGTGTTCGTCCCAGAGCAAAGGCCGGAATGATCACCCGTCCGCCGGTTGCTGCGGTTTCACGCAACACCTGAAGCAGCACGGCCTGCATATCCTCTGAAGAGGGATGGAGTTTATTGCCGTAAGTGGCTTCACTGATCACCGCGTCAGCCCCATCGGTAATAATGTCGGGATCGACCAGCAGCGGCATGTCGCGCCGGCCCAGGTCGCCGGTGAAGACAATTCGCTTCCGTTCTCCTTCGTCATCCATTTCCAATTCGGTGATGGCCGAGCCCAGCAGGTGTCCTGCGGATGTGAAACGAAACCGAACCTCGTTCTTCTTCCCGACCGATTCCCATTTGTGAAACGGACACGGTTCAAACAGCTTCATCAGTTCGTGAACATCTTCCACGGTATAAAGTGGTTCGATGGGGGGATGCTTTCCCCGGAGTTTTTTGGAGAGATAGCGTGCATCTTCCTGCTGGATCTTGGCGGCATCCAGCAGCATCAGTTCCGCGAGATCCATGGTCGATTCCGTGCAGAACACCGGACCACGAAATCCCAGTCGATAAAGCCGCGGCAGGTTTCCGCAGTGATCCAGATGCGCATGCGATAAAAGGACCGCATCGACATGCTTCGGATTGCAATGCAGCGTTTCGTTCTTACGACGCGATTCCGCACGCGGCCCCTGAAAAAGACCACAATCAAGTAACAACCGGCGTCGCGAAGTTTCGATCAGATGCTGACTGCCGGTCACTTCACCAGCGGCGCCGAGAAACGTAATTTTCATGATCTGCCAATAACGGAGGAATGCGAGCTTTCAGAAGGGATCAGGATTCAGGGATCAGGCGAAAATGTCAACACTGAGCCGGACATTCCCTACCAGCCAGAAGCTTCAAGCTGGTGAAGATGAATCTCAATGTAGAACGCAAAAAGCCGCGCGACTCCGAAGAATCGCGCGGCATGCGTTGATTGCGGTTTCAGTCTCAAGTGAAACTGATCGTGGATTATTCAAAACGACCTTTGGCAGTGGTCTTGCTCAATTCTGGACCGCAATAGACTTCGAACGGAGCCAGTTCAACACGACCGTCACGGTATCCGATGTTGTCATAGTTCAGTGAACTGCTGTTCGCTGGAACCGCAAAACCGGGGTTCAGGTAACCGTCGCCGTTTTCATCAATGACGGTTTTGACACTGCCGTCTGCCATCAGGATGTTGCAGGACATTTTACGTCCACTTCCGTGGAGAGCCCACCAGTCGCGGGTATCCTGCAGCCAGAGTTTCGCATCATCACCACCGTTTGTCGCATCATCGACGAATGGTGCGTTTGGTGTCGGCAGAATGTCTCCTTCAAAGGCTGCGGTGGAGGTTCCACCTGGAGCAGACCGAATCTCTGCATTGGTGTTGGAAATCAGAACAATCCGGTTCGCAGCGGCATCCCAGAATGCTGGGCCATCGTTGAAGGATTCTGCGGTGCGTGCACCTGCTTCAATGAATCCTGGAATCGGGCCATTCATCACGCCGTCCTGAGTATCCCCAGGAGCCCCGTCTCCGATCAGCGGAATCGAGCTGGAAGGGATCCGGCTGCTGTCGATCTGACGCATGGTCAAACCTCCCAGTCCTCCTGCCAGACCTTTTGCATCGGCGGCAGCAAGAAGAAGAACGTTCGCTGTGTTGGTGGTTCGCAGACCGCTACGGACCATGTACCAGCTGGTAGCGTAGTTCGTTCCATACCCGGCTTCCAGAACAGTACTGGCCCAGGCTTCACGGAGTGCAGTGTCTGCTGGATCCGGAGCGTTGGTGCACATTCCTTCCGTCAGACGCCCCACCAGATTTGCTGGAATGGCACCTGATCCGGATGTATCGAAGCCGATCAGCTCATTCCATTTTTCGCTTCCACGAAGTTCGTTGGTCGGGCACATCATGGTGGTGACGTTCGCCGCTCCGGTGTTGACCAGGTCTGCAACCCAGCCGTATTCACTGGGGCAGCCGTCACGACGGAAGTCGTAAGCACCTGAACACAGGCGTTTCTGACGATCAACTTCCGCGAACGCAAACAGACCGATTCCGAACTGACGCAGATTGTTCTTGCACTCGGCACTCCGGGCAGCTTCCCGGGCCTTCTGAATGGCTGGCAATAACAGAGCAGCCAGAATTGCGATGATCGCAATGACAACCAGCAGTTCCAGAAGAGTAAACCCCTTCCGCTTTTCCCGGGCGCCATGGCCCGCAACGCGAACAACTTTCATTTCCCCACTCCTCAAAAAATCAAAGAAATCAAGGCCAGCCCACCTGCTCAGGCAGAACTACATGACCTGTCCTTCATGGAGGAGTAGCGTATGGCATCGAGTTAAAGCCCGTTTGAACAACAAATGAAATTTTGAGTCGCAACGACTACTGCTGAACGCCGTTCTATCGGGGAGAATTCCAACCCCTTTTCAGAACTGATCTCCATCATTCCCAATGGGTTCGGTTGATTGACAAATAATCCGCTCGCATGAGAACTGATGAATAATGTGATAAGATCTTCAAGAGTCCGTCATTCTGACAAACACCAATCCGGGGACTGGCTTTGATTGTGAAGTGAGATCCGTTGTGCAATGTCGGCAATGACGCTTCAGCAGGGGGAGCCAGATGAAGCGATTACACCAGTCAGGTCGATCAAATGACGGCACAGGTTCACACCGGGAACCTCGGAAATGCCGATTCCATTGCACGTGGTCGAAAAAACCGTTCTGATACAGGAATATCCTCATTCCCGTGAAGAAAATGACGAGCAATCTGCTCGATCGGGTGCAGGCGAACGCCTCACTTTTCGCCTGCAGAACGCCGAGAAAAAGAAGAGAGCCCAGGAGCCGTCCCATGATGAACGCTTCACAGAACGCGGTGTCTTTCCGACGAGTTCTTCTCGCCTGTTGTGCCGCAAATCTTCTGGTTGGAACCGGTTCATGGGCTTCTGCCGCTGATAAGAAAGAACGCCCCCCCGCTTTTCTGACACCGGATGAAGCGGGACAGGATTACCAGCTTCAGGGAGAATATCGAGGCTACCAGCGATCGTTCGGCTCCGCCCGGGCGAGCCGTTCCGTCGGACTGCAGGTCACTGCCCAGGGGGACAACAATTTTACCGCCACAAAATTTTATGGCGGCCTTCCCGGTGCCGGATGGGCAAAAGGAGAACGCTTCGAATATGCCGGCAAGAAAATCGGTGATATCGTTCGGCTGACCAGTAAAGACCATGAAATCGAACTGGATGGACAGAAAGCATACATCTACTCCCCTGAAGGTATACGGATTGGTGAACTTCAGAAAGTGGATCGGGTGAGCCCCACGATGGGAGCCCTGCCGCCACCCGGAGCCGTTGTCCTTTTCGACGGCAAAGGCGCGTCCGGGTTCGTGAAGGCAACTGTCACGCCGGAGGGGTATCTTCGGGAAGGAACACAGACGGTCGAACCGTTTGGAGACTTTCGCCTGCATGCGGAATTCATGCTGCCGTTCAAGCCATTAGGTCGGGGACAGGATCGCGGAAACAGCGGTTTTTACCTTCAGGGACGTTATGAAGTTCAGGTCCTCGATTCCTTTGGAAAGGACTCCGTCGAGAATGATTGCGGTGCTTTGTATCGAACCCGGCGACCGAATCTGAACATGTGCCTTCCCCCGCTCGCCTGGCAGACTTATGACATTGATTTCACAACCCCCAAGTTCGATGAGAACGGAAACAAGATTTCCGACATGAAGATCTCCATCTGGCACAATGGGGTGCTGATTCATAATCAGGCACAGATTCCGAACAAGACCGGAGCCGGAATTGCAGAAGGACCGAACCCGTTGCCGACGAAGCTTCAGGATCACGCAAATCCGGTGCTGTATCGCAATATCTGGATTGTCCCGAAGAATGGCAACGAGCAGTACGACCCCAGTTGGGTCAAGCTTCCGTTACAGGGACCTCCCACACCGGTAACCTCCGCCGAGCCCATTGGCGGAATGCAGGTCAGTCCTGCCGGAGTTGTGATGTTTGGGGTTCGATAAACAACGGCGCCACTTGGCACTTCCCGGCATCGTTTCTCTGGCCTTGCCTGAAATAATGAATCGAATTGACGGGAAGAGAGATTGAAACACAGAGTTCATCGAGAGCTGTTCCTGCTCCCTCTGTTTCCCTGAAAGGACTCAAACACATCAGGTGTCATTGGACGACTTTTCCCGTTCGTCCCGAATCGCTCGTCTTACGGTGTGATAAACAACGAAAACGAACCCTCCGAAAAAAACGAGCGGCATGATCAGCATGATCACAAATTCGATGAATCCCATTCCAAACATGACTGGTGTTACTTTCGTGCTCGCGGTCGATGATCAGTCAGACATGGCCAACTGAATTCGAGAACGGGGATGGAGCTGAACTGGATCAAAAAAACATGATCGCCGTTTCACCACCTTAAAAAAGAGTGCAGAGCCTCGCCCCTATTCCCGATCAGAATCAGAGTCGTGAGGTTCGCCGTCTTCCGGTTGGTAGGGCCATTCCAGGCGGAAGCAGGTGCCGACGCCGATTTTGGTTTTGACGTCGATTCGTCCGCCATGCTCCTGCAGAATCTTCTGGCTCACGGCCAGACCTAAACCGGTCCCTTTGAATCCCTTCGTCGACTCGAACAACGAGAAGAGTCTGGGAAGCTCTTCTTCGTCGATACCGGGACCGTTGTCCTCAACTTCCACCCAAAGCTGCTCATGACGCGAATCGTATCCCGAACGGATTTCGATTTTCTTCGGGTCATCTTCCCCTTCAAGGGCATCGAAAGCGTTTGTGACGATGTTGAGAATGGCCCGATGGAGTCCTTCTCCATCAAACAGGGAACGTGGAATCTCGGGATCGACCTTGATCGTCCACTGGATTTCCTTCTCCGTTGATCGTGGCTGAACCAGTTCTGCGATGTCGTTAATGATCTCCCCGATACTGGTCATCGTCAGTCGCGGAGCCCGTTCCTTGCTGAAGGTCAGCAGGTCCATCACCAGATTGTAAATGCGGTCCTGATTCCGCTCGACGACTCCCCAGCCCTTGAGAATCATGTCTTCATTTTTACTTTTGAGTCCAGTATCAATCAGATAGCCGCCGCCACGTAATCCTTGCAGAATGTTCTTGATGTGATGGCTTAAAATCGCCACCGTCTGCCCCACCCCCGCCAGACGTTCAGAGGTGACCAGTGCATCCTGATAACGATAATTTTCAATCGCCAGCGCGGATTGCCGACTGATTGCTAATAACAGCATTAACAACTGATCGTTAAAACGACTTCCCTGCGCGTGAGCCAGATAATCGGACGACGGGCGGGTGGTGTCGACATAGATGACTCCCATTAATTCATAACGTCCCCGCATCGGGACACACATCGCCTCGCGGATTCCTGATTGCACGATACTTTGACCGGAATCGAATCGTGCATCGTGCCGCGCATCAGACGTGCGGACTCCCTGTCCATTATGAATGACATACTCGACGATGCTGGTCGAGATGGGCATCCGTTCGGTGACGTTGGCGTTTCCACGATAAGCAACGACGCGAGGTTCAATGCGATCGGTTCGGGAATCGGTCACCAGCATACAGCCACGGTCGGCCCCAATGGCTTCCAGCGTCAGGTCGAGCACACGCTGTAATAATTCATCCAGCGACGTTGTCGGACTGACCACTTCTTCCGTGATGCGATAAAGAAGTTGAAGGTTGGCTCCCAGTTGCGTCCATGTTCCGAACGACGTGGCCTCCCCATGGCGGGCCTGGCTGACAATCCGGGAGTGATCTTCCGGAGAAGATCGGGCGACAAGATTGATTTTCTCTCCCGCAGTCGACTCGCGCGGTTGAGAGGTGTCGCCGGTATAAAGCAGAATCGTGCGGCCGATCTGAATCTGGTCGCCAGCCCGAATGACTGCATTTTTGACCGGACGGCCATTCAGATAGGTTCCGTTGGAACTTTCGAGATCCGTCAACACCCAGTCGCCGTCGACGAACGCCAGATGAGCGTGTCGACGGGAGACTTCGGTGTCCAGAATCCGGATCTCATTCTGTCCTCCCCGACCGACATGCGTCGCATCGGGGAACAACTCGTAACGTCGTCCCTGTTCGGGACCTTGAATCACCAGCAATGTGGCATCAAGCACGGCGCTACTTCCAGTATTTCTGAGTGACCCACCAGGAAACGACCCCGCAACAGACGGCAGCGAACGCGATATTCACTCCCAGCCCAACAGGCATCTGAGCGGCGAGAATCGGGTTGACCGACTTTAAAATCTGCGGCAGCATCGGAACGACGATACTCCAGCAGATATACAGCAGCCCCCATTGCTTGCGTTCTTTTTGAACTTCAGGAGGAAGCTGTGAGAACGAGACGCTGTTGGCGGCCTTTTTCGCAGCTCCGGACATTTGCGGTTTCGTTGAACCCGCTTTGGCTTTTGCTCCCCCTTTTTTCCCTGCGGTCGCAGTGACAGAGAGCTTGGCCTCGTCCCGGGCACCCGGCGAATAATACTGCGTAATCGCCTGATTGATCGAT
>DATMFC010000425.1:0-4864 GCA_035556335.1 Planctomicrobium sp.
ATCTCTTCAATACGACGGGCAATGGCGTGCGTAATCAGTTCATCTTCCCGAACGATCACTTCGTCGGTAATCGGGTCGACGATGTTTGTCCGGCTGACACGACCACGAATGGCGTCGGCGAGAGAAACTTCGACCTTTTCCCCACGATACTGCGTTCCACGGGTGACCCCCTTGGTTGTACCGCAGTCCACCATAGTGATGACCAGGTTCTGGCAGATGTCTGCCAGTTTTCGGGTCAGGTAACCGGAGTCGGCCGTCTTCAACGCAGTATCGGCCAGACCTTTTCGGGCACCGTGCGTTGAGGAGAAGTACTCAAGTACCGTGAGACCTTCACGGAAGTTCGACTTAATCGGTGTTTCGATGATCTCGCCGCTCGGCTTGGCCATCAGACCACGCATCCCGGCCAGCTGTCGAATCTGCTCCAAACCCCCTCGAGCACCCGAATCCGCCATCAGGTAGATCGGGTTCACATAGGCCCCGTCTTCCCGGATGTCGTGCTCAAGATCCCGCTTCATCGCTTCGGTGATCTCTTCACGAGCATGGGTCCAGATGTCGATGACTTTGTTGTAACGTTCCTGACCGGTGATCACACCGCGATCGTACAACTTCTGCTGCTTGAGTACTTCGGTTTCCGATTTCAGGATGACCTGCTCCTTATTGGGAGCGACCACCAGATCGGAAGTTCCGAAGGAAAGACCGCTGCGGGTCGATTCCTGGAAGCCGATAGCCTTCATCTTGTCGAGCAGTTCAATCGTTGTTCGTTGTCCGATGATCTGGTGACAATCGGAAATGACGTTCGCAAGGTCCTTACTCTTGAGGGCCATGTTGTAGAACGGCATCCGTGGATCGAGTGTATCGTTGAAGACCACCCGGCCGGCGGAGGTTTCGATCAACCCGCCTGGACGATAGCTCTCGGCACCTTCTCCCTTGACCTTTTTGTCTTTAGGAAGACGGACTTTAATTGTCGCGTGCCGGGAAACTTTCCCTTGCTGGTAGGCTGTCAGACACTCTTGCGGAGAGGCAAAGATCATCCCTTCACCTGGCCGCCCAGGACGACGCAGGGTGCAGTAATAGCAACCCATGACGATGTCCTGCGACGGTGAAATAATCGGCGCACCGTTCGCGGGACTGAAGACGTTGTTCGTCGACATCATCAGCGTCGTCGCTTCGACCTGAGCTTCGATAGACAGTGGCAAGTGCACCGCCATCTGGTCGCCGTCGAAGTCGGCGTTGAACCCTTTACAGACCAGCGGGTGAACACGGATCGCGTGTCCTTCCACCAGAATCGGTTCGAACGCCTGAATTCCCATTCGGTGCAGGGTCGGTGCCCGATTCAGCAACACCGGATGGTTGGTGATCACCTCATCCAGAATATCCCAGACCTCTTCATCGCGACGTTCCAGCATTCGCTTGGCCGACTTGATGGTATCGGCATGTCCGAGTTCTTTCAGACGACGAATAATGAACGGCTGGAACAACTCCAGAGCAATCTTCTTCGGCAAACCGCACTGATGCAGATGCAGTTCAGGACCGACGACAATCACCGAACGAGCCGAGTAGTCGACCCGTTTTCCGAGCAGGTTCTCACGGAAGCGCCCTTGCTTCCCTTTGATCATGTCGGTCAGCGATTTGAGCGGACGGTTCGACGAGCCGAGAACCGGACGCTTACAACGACCGTTGTCGAACAGGGCGTCGACCGATTGCTGCAGCATTCGCTTTTCGTTACGGACGATGACTTCCGGCGCGTTCAGATCGACCAGCTTCTTCAATCGGTTGTTTCGATTGATGATTCGGCGATACAGATCGTTCAGATCGCTTGTGGCGAAACTTCCTGATTCCAGCATGACCAGCGGACGCAGGTCGGGTGGAATGACTGGAATACAGTGCAGCACCATCCACTCGGGACGGTTATCACTGTCTCGCAGCGCCTCAATGATCTTCAGGCGTTTGATGAGATCTTTGGTCTTCTGCTGACTGCCGGTTTCTTTCAGCTCACCTCGGAGTCGAGTCGACTCTTCAGCGAGATTCAAGCCGCTCAGCAGCGAGTAAATCGCCTCAGCTCCCATCTCGATTTTGAATTCCGATTCACCGTATTTTTCACGGGCGTCCCGGGCTTCATCTTCGGTGAGAAGCTGTGTTTTTCGAAGTGGAGTATCTCCAGGATCGGTCACGACGTATTCCTGGAAGTAAATCACCTTTTCCAGGCTGGTCGTCTTCATGGCGAGCAACGCGCCAAGACGACTCGGCATGCTCTTGAAGAACCAGATGTGAACGACTGGAGCAGCAAGTTCGATGTGTCCCATCCGCTTCCGGCGAACGCGACTGTGTGTCACTTTCACGCCGCAGCGATCGCAGATCATCCCCTTGTACTTCATCCCGCGGTATTTCCCGCAGGCGCACTCCCAGTCCTTTTCCGGACCAAAGATCCGTTCACAGAACAGACCATCCCGTTCAGGACGATAAGTTCGATAGTTGATCGTTTCCGGCTTTTTGACTTCCCCAAAAGACCAACTGCGGATGTCGTGCGGGCTCGCCAAAGAAATCTTGACGGCACCGTAGTCGTTCACTCGATCGTAAGCACCTTCGCCAACGCTCACTGGAAACTCCTGATCGTTGAAATTGAATTTCGGCTGAAATTGATAACCAGACAACGCACTTCAAAAATGGATCAAAAATCCTTTTTTATGTGTGCGCCTTTTCCAGTTGCATGTTGAGACAAAGACCGCGAATTTCGTTGTTGAGCACGTCGAAACTGGCAGGCGTTCCGGCTTCCAGGGTATTCTCCCCTTTGACCATCGATTCGTAAATCTTGGTTCGCCCTTCGACGTCGTCGCTCTTGACGGTCAGCAGTTCCTGCAAAATGTAAGCGGCTCCATAAGCTTCCAGAGCCCACACTTCCATCTCTCCGAAACGTTGTCCCCCAAAGCGGGCTTTCCCTCCCAGAGGCTGTTGCGTAATCAGAGAGTAAGGACCGGTTGCCCGGGCATGCACCTTGTCATCAACCAGGTGATGCAATTTCAGCATATAGATGTAACCGACGGTGGTGTTCTGCTCGAACTTTTCCCCGGTCCGTCCATCGTGAAGCTGAATTTTTCCTTCGGTTGGAAGGCCAGCTTCCTGCATCGCTTCATGGATGGCTTCTTCAGTCGCACCATCGAACACCGGGCAAACAGCACGGAACCCGAGAATTCCCGCTGCCCAGCCAAGGTGGGTTTCCAGAATCTGCCCCACGTTCATACGGGACGGAACCCCCAGCGGGTTCAGAATGATGTCGATTGGAGTTCCATCGTCCAGGTACGGCATGTCTTCAACGGGGAGCACTTTGGAAATGACCCCTTTGTTTCCGTGGCGTCCGGCCATCTTGTCTCCGACGGAGATCTGGCGTTTGGATGCCACATAGACCTTGACCATCTGCAGAACGCCGTTGGGAAGTTCATCTCCCCGCTTCATACTGTTCAGCTTCTGATCGGCGTCATCAACCACATCTTCCACAAACGGCCAGGCGTCCTTCATCAACTTTCGAAGATCTGCCTGTTTCTGCGGACTGCGCAAATCCAGTTTGTCGTAGTGAGAGTTGAAGTTGCGGGCATACTCCGCAATCACCTTGGGTTCACTGCCGAGGTTACGAACTTCGCGTCCATCGTCGTCAGTCAGATGCTTGCCGAGAACCTTTTCGAATTCTCCCAAGAACTCCATAAACTTCTTGGCAATACGAGCATGACCTTCTTGCTCGACTCGCTTCACTTCCTGATCGAAGTCTTTGCGTTCCACTTCAGTCAAGCTCATCCGACGAGAAAACTTCTCGGTGTGGATGACGATTCCTTCAACACCGGATGGAACTTCCAGAGATTCGTTCTTCACGTCTTCCCCGGCTTTTCCGAAGATCGCGTGCAGCAGTTTCTCTTCCGGAGTCAACTCTGCCTTGGCTTTTGGAACCACTTTCCCGACAAGGATGTCACCCTGTTTCACACGGGTTCCGACATGCACAATCCCGTTGTCGTCCAGGTGGCGCAGTGCCTTCTCGCTGACGTTGGGAATGTCGCGAGTGAACTCTTCCCGTCCCAGTTTGGTTTCGCGGATTTCGACGTCGAACTCATCGATGTGAATCGAAGTGTAAACGTCATCCTTTACGAGACGCTCAGACAGAATGATCGCGTCTTCGAAGTTAAAGCCTTCCCATGACATGAAAGCCACCAGAACGTTCCGGCCCAAGGCCAGAATTCCGTCTTGGGTCGCGGCACTGTCTGCGAGAATCTCACCCTTCTTCACCTTTTGTCCGACGGATACCAGCGGCTTCTGGTTCAAACAGGTTCGTTCGTTCAAACCTGTATATTTCCGCAGTGGGAACCGTTTCCCTTCGACTTCAACGACATTGGCGTCGACGTAGGTCACTTTTCCTGAACGATCGGAACGAACAACCATCCCGGAGTACTTCGGGATTTCCATCTCCATCCCGGTACCGACCAGCGGGGCTTCCGTAATCAGCAACGGAACACCTTGCCGTTGCATGTTGGAGCCCATCAATGCACGGTTGGCGTCGTCGTGCTCCAGGAACGGAATCAAACCGGCAGAGACACCGACCATCTGATCCGGTGCAACATCGATAAACTGAACCTGCTTCGCTTCAATCCAGTGCACGTCATTGTGAAACCGGGCCAGAACGCGCTCATCGAGAATTTTGCCGTTCTCCACCAGCGTATCGGCAGGAGCAACGAAGACACCAGATTCTTCATCAGCACGCAGCCATTCAATTTCGTCAGTGACAATCCCCTTCTCGACTTTTCGATAAGGAGTAATCAGGAACCCGTAATCGTCCACTTTCGCGAAGATACTCAGGCTGGAGATCAGCCCGATGTTGGTTCCT
>DATMFC010000426.1:0-6511 GCA_035556335.1 Planctomicrobium sp.
CCTGGTAGTTGATCGGGTAGCGAATGGAAGCAACATTGATTGTCCATTTGACTGCTTCCGGACGTCCGGAAGCCCATGCTCCGCGATAACTCGATGATCGAAGATCTCGCTCTGTCCCTGTGGCCGCTTCCTTATAAAACCGACTCTGTTCGGCGACAGCCAGCGTGTTCGACGTTCCGTCGGTAATGTCGGAGAGACGTGTTGAGCGTCCTTTTCCTCCGGATTTGACGATGACCCCATTAAACACCGTATGTCCATAGGTGTCTTCCGCCAGATCGAATACATCTGTGACTGTTGTCGAAGTTCCCCCTTTGTAATACGAGCCTTCAATTCCGACATAGTTCACAAGCTGAACTTCCACGTTTCCATTGGCGTTTGTTGAGAGAATCCTCGTTTTAGGAAGAGCACTGGAAGGGCAATTCAGTGTGGAAACCCGTAAGCGATTACAAAGTGCGTGGTTCACGTTTGCCGCATAGCTCATGGTCCAGTCACTGAGGGTTTGGAAATCAATCTGGTTATATGCGGCCGTCTGATCAAGAAACGGAAGAATACGAATCAACCACGAAGGGCCGGTGCCTGTCAGGGAGTCTCCGAACGACTGGGCATTGTGTGGAAAGAAACGGTAATTGTCGTGATAATTGTGCAGACTCAAGCCAATTTGTTTCAGGTTGTTTTTGCATTGGCTTCGCCGAGCCGCTTCTCGAGCCTGCTGCACCGCTGGCAGTAGTAATGCAACCAGAATCGCGATGATCGCGATCACCACCAGGAGTTCGATGAGCGTGAATCCATCCGTCATTTTTCCACGTCGTGACAGCATAAGAATTTCTCCTGACCCAGAGAACAAATGACAAGACCGCAATAGATGCGTACAAGATGTACGGATGGAGCGCTGATGACTTCAATCGATTTGGATTATGGTCGTGAGTACTGAGCAATGAAAAGACAATTTTGCGACAAATACGTGGAATCCAGCGACAGCACTGGTGTCATTTCGAGACACGTTTTTGGCTTACCCTTCTTTGCAGGAAGAGTCTTGGGGAGTGATGATGAGAGGTATTGGAGCCTCTCGTCTCGTAACGAGCTTGCGAATACTCACGACGACAATTTCATCATGATCAGGCCGCCGACGATGGAAATGGCGGCGACAATTCGCATGGGATTGGCGGATTCTCCTAAGAGGATGATCCCGACCAGAAACGCTCCGACGGCGCCGATTCCGGTCCAGATGGTGTAGGCCGTTCCCAGTGGCAGCGTTTTCATCGATACAGACAGCAGTGCGAAGCTGGCAATCATGGTTATAATCGTGACTACGGATGGAACGACTTTCGTGAAGCCATTTGACTGCTTCATGTAGAACGCCCAAACCACCTCAAGCAAACCTGCCAGTGTTAAAAGAATCCAGGCCATAACGGCTCCTTTTGTGTAGAGCCGGGCCGTCCCGGGCATGGTTCCCTGTCGTTTATCGAGAACGTGACGTTCTTCGACAGGGTGAGGTCGTTCCCCAAGTTGTTGTGATCAGTCATGTCAGCGTGCGTTTATTCTGTTGAGAAACGCACTGCGCGAATTTTTCTTCGCGTTGAATGACATGGGGAATGCTATGCCCGTCATTGAGTAAAGTCAATTTTGTCGAGTACCCCCCTTCAATCAAAGCGTTTCCGCTCGACGGATTCCAGCAGTTCGGGTTCGGTGAGGCGGAGTTCGTTCAGGGTGATGCGTGCGAGAGAGATGGATTTCGCTGATCCCGAGGGGGCGTCGTACGCCGCGAGAAGTAGAAACCGAATCACCGCCATCTTTACATGGCGATCGGCATAAATCCCGTGCCCGTAGCGTTCAATCAGTAATTCAACGGTGTCCCAGTCCTGCCAGCGGGCGAGGTCGATGATTGCGAAACTCGCATACTGCGGGTGGTCAAGCAGGAGTCGCATGGATGTGATCAGGTCTTCTTTCGGGGCAGCATGCGGAGCATATTGCCATAAGAAACGAAGTGTCTGCAGCATGGCGAACGATTCACTGGAAATGACATCGCGATTGACCAGCTTGGCATCGGTCAGTTTTTTCAGGCCTGTTTCACCGGTCAACAGTACGTAACCGGCCATCATGCCGTCGATTCCCAGGCGGGCATCGCGGGGCTGTTCCAGGAGAATCGGTTCAATCGCTGTGGCATCATCCGGAGTGCCACACAGTCCGAGCATCAACCCATATAATCCGCGACGCGAGGGAATTGTCTCGGCATCGGTCAGCCATTTCAGCAGATTTTCCCGGGGCATCTGCTCCTTCATGGCAAGGACATCGTCATAAGGAGCCCCGGCGAATTCTCCATAGGCGTCCATCGCGATGTCGGGATCAGCATGCTCCAGATACGGCAGGTAATAGGGTAATCGTTTTCTGATCGGAAGATCGCGCTGCGGCCCCTGAATCGCGTAGTCCCAGCATTGCTGAGACATCGCGACAGGGGGAGACCAGTTCAGCTTCCTGGCTGTGGTTTTGTCGGCGTCTTCTTCAGTCTCTTCTCCGGTGACGGAGCCGAGCATCCAGAATGAATCTCCTGGCTGTCCGCTCTGGTAGAACGGGATTTTGATCAGGTCCCCAATCATGACGTCAGTGCCGGGTTGACGATAGGCATGGACGACGCGATAGGTTGCACTTCCCGGTTCAAAATTGAGTGCATCCGGCTTCTCGGCGGAGTCCCAGTGAACAAAAAGAACAGCGGGAGCTTCCTTGAGTTGTTCGCTGTATGTGGTTGAAGGAGTGTCACAGAATGGACACGCCCAGACTGTTGCCACGGAGGACAGCAGTCCCAGTGTCAGTCCCACTGCGAGAAGAAATCCACGTTGAAAGTATGTCACCATGGGACGGTCCATGTCCAATTTTATTTCAGAGGAAAATTGCATGCGAGTCGCGACCGAGGACCATGTTCACATTGCGCCAGCAGGGGACCCACGGGGCTTTTGCTTGTTTCTAGATCGGCAAGTTTTGGGAGGGCGAAGCTCCTGCTGAGCCGCATGTAAGAGAACGCTCTCCACTGTTTGCGGCTCGGCGGGAGCCTCGCCCTCCCGGTCCGTTTTCAATAAGGTGAAAGCCTTGGGGCCCCCAGAGCCTGGTCTAATCGAAGAAGAAGCGTTCGGCAGACTTCACTGTCTTGGGATCCTTCTCACGCAACAGCACCAGGTTTTCCCGGGCTTTTTTGACATGTGGTGGAATGTCTGCGGAATCCCCCTTTTCCGATTTATCTGCAATCAGCATGAAGCGGACGATCGCTCGTTTGACGGAAGGAACCTGATAATCTTCATTGTCGTACATGGTCATGAGACGATCCATGACGCTCCAGTCGTCCCAGCGGGCCAGGTCGACGATCACCAGATCGGCCAGATTCGGACGCTTCAGCAGCAAACGTAACGCGCCCCGTAACTCTTCCGGAGGAATGCGTCCTTTTGCATACTGCCACATGAACCGGAGTGATTGCATCGCGGCGAATGTTTCACTGAACGGAACGTCCGGGTTCGTCAACTTGGCTTCTTCGAGAACCTTGAGTCCGGATGACCCTGTCAGGAGTAAATAACCTCCCATGACCCCGTCAATTCCCAATCGGAATGCATCGGTCTCTTCCAGGATTTTTGCTTTCAGGAACGGAGCATCTTCTGGCTTGCCGCTGAGTCCCAGCATCAGGCCATACAGACCAATTCGTGTTGGACTGATTTCGGGATCGACCAGCCATTGGCGAAGTTTTTCCCGTGGCATCTGGCTCGAGAGTAAAACGATGTCTTCGTACTGAGCGTTCGCGAATTCCGCGTAAGCGTCGTTGGCGACAAGAGAATCCGAGTTCTCGAAAAACTTCAGGTAATACGCGAGCCGGGTGACTGCGGGAGCATCTTTGGCGGGAGCCTCAACTATGTATTTAAAGCTCGTTTCAGTCACTTCGAGCGGACTGCTCCATTCGACTTCTCCCTGATTGACCGAACCGAGAATGAGAAATAATTCTCCCGGTTTGGCAGTGCGATAACGTTCGAGGGTGAGGGGAGACCCGACCTTGAGTGTCTTGGATTCATCCCGCACAATATTGACGACTTCATACGTGGTGCTGCCGATGAAACCGGCATCTTTATCGGCTTCTTTTCCGGAGGCCCATTTCACCAGCACGGCCGACTGGGCTCCTGCCAACTGCTCACTGAGTGTCAGTGATGGAGCCGAGCAGAAAGGACAGGCACTTGCCGGAGACGCCGACACGGCGATCATGCAGGCCAAAAGTGCTGTCAGCTTGAAGGCCGACTTTTTCGAAGTGAATTGAAAGCTCATGCTGTCCCCATCAATTGAGTCGACCAGTAATTTATCTGAGAACCCCTGACAAAACTCACCCCGATCCGCTCGCGGAAAGGAAATTCTCATTATTCGAGAGGTTTTGTTCGCGGCTCTAATCGAGAGCAAACGGCCTCTAGCTTCGGGCTGAATCGATCACAATGGCATCTTCCAGGAAGTAAAGCCATGATTGCCCTTCGTCCATGCTGTCGATCTCCGGTTCGATCAGCAATGTTCCCACCACATCAAATGGACGATTCTGAATATAAGGTGTTGTGACCCCTTTGCGGAGTGTGACCCCAAGTTTGTCGTAAATTTTCGGAGCACGCCCGAAACAACAGATGCCATTATCACGGACAAACATGAACCGGGAGATTCCATCCTGTCGCGCGGGAGGATACATCCATCCACGCAGAACAATTTTCTTCCCGTTTAAACTGCTGAGCCATTCCGGAAAATGATCGACCGCATCTTCCGGGACAGGTTCCATGTTCAGCACTTTCAGCAAATCGATATCGTCAAAAGTGACCCGAAGTGCTTTCGCGGATCCCTCTGCGGTAAATTCCTTTTGAGGAATCAGCAACTTGATCGGGAGAGGGCCTGTCGGAATGACCGGTGCGTCAGGTGAGGCGGGCATGTTAGCCGGCATCGCTGGCGTTGCTGCTGTCTCTGCTGATGGAGGAATTTCAGGCGAGGGAGTCGGCTGGGGTGGAGATTCCATCTTCGCAACAGGGGAAGACTTCGATTCAGCGGGAACGGAATCGGTAATGGGCTCCTTTAAGCCGGAGTCTTTTGTTTCCGTTTTGTTCGATGGTTTGCTTTCCGATTTCGCTTCTGTTGTCACCATTTCCGGAGTCGGAGTGACGGGGGATTCAGAAACCGGCTCCTTGTTCTCCTTCTTGGGGTCTTCCTTTTTCTCGACGGTGTCGATTTCTTCCACGACACGATATTCATCGCGTGGCCTGGTCCCGCAACCGGAGATCAGAGCGAATGTCAGCAGGACAGAAAGCAGAGAACGGATTGTCTGTTTCATAGCTTGGTCAACAGTTAAGACAGAGGGCTTTCTCAACCATTGTTTCAACACTGGCGGGGGGAGTTTTTCCGGAGGGGACTGATTTCATCGTCGAAAGTGGGGGCAACTGCAGTCTGTCTGCCATCGACAGAACTGTTTCCGCGGGTGGGGGATGAGAGGGAAACGGCTCTAAAAATCACTGACTCGGCCGCTGAAGTGGTCTCCTTCAACGATGTAAATGGGTTCCAGTTCATCGTTCCCCTGAAACTTGGGGTTCAGGCGAAAGGTTCCGGCGATGGCCACTTTTCCGGCCCGGTAATCGATTGTTTTGCCATCCTGCATCACAACGCCTAATCGGTCCCAGAGTTTAGGTTTGCCACCGAAACAGCAGTCCTGATTATCCTTGACCAGCAGGAAGGCGCCAATATCTTTCAGTTGTCCGGTCTGGTAGATGTATCCCTTCAGGAAGATTTTCTTTCCTTCCAGAGCGGCAATTTCCGGGTGAGGTTTCATCTCCCCATTTTCGGTGAGAATCTCTTTCTCAGAAATGTCTCCGGCAAAACTGAGACGCTCGTACCCCTCAGGGACTTCGGTCTGATACGTGTAGACCTGCAATCCGATTCCGCCAAGAAAGAAAGCGGTTCCTAGAAACATTCCTCCCAGGGCGACTCCTGTCCCGCTGTAACCTTCGGGGCAGTGACGGATCGTCCATAACCCCAGCGTGCTGGTCAGAATTGCCAACAGGCAAAGCGGAAGCACCATCCAGATGAAAACACCGGCTCCAGAGATGATCGCCAGCACCAGTCCGACCACGGCCAGTACCGGAACCGGGCGATAACTGAATTCACTGTAATCCGCTGAACGGAAGTCTTCAGAGTGGTGCCGTACGGAAGCCGTGGCAACAGCCGGGGTCTCCGACGATTCCGTAGAATCTTCCACCACATCAACCGGTGGCACCGTTGGAATTTGCGTCATTTGCACGGTTACTTTTCCTTACCTCAATTACAACCCCGACTTACTAAAATCTAATAAGAATACAGCCGGGACCGAATCACCACGTTCGCCAATTCTCGGGGCGTTCTGGACGCCTTCGACAGATTGGGGGAGTTTGTCATTTGTGGACACACTCCATTATAGGGAATCTCAACGGGGGAAACTCAAGGATGTTGCTTCCCCAATCAACAATTTCACGGGTGATTTTACCAC
>DATMFC010000427.1:0-9192 GCA_035556335.1 Planctomicrobium sp.
ATTCAAGCGCCGATTCTCCCGGTTGAAACGGATCGTGCTGACGCAGGTAACCAACCCGCAAATGGGGATGACGGATGACTTCACCACTGTCGAGTTCTTCTTCCCCGAGTAGAACCTTGAGAAGTGTCGACTTCCCGGCCCCATTCCGACCGACGAAACCGACTTTGGTTCCTTCGTAAATGGTGACACTGGTGTCATCAAGCAATTGCTGATCACCAAAACTTTTCACCGCATTCTGAATCTGCAACAGCACTGCCATCGTCGTCACTTACAGGAGAGTTAAAGGTTGATAGAGGATGAGAGGAATAAATTCGAAGCAGAAAATTCAAAACAAATTCAAGAGAATAAATTCAAAATTCAAAAGCAGTAGGGTGGCCGCGATTGCTTGCAATCAGGGCGGCGCAGCCGTAGGAGGCATGTGGGAACACACTTAATACGAAGCAGAGCTTCTGGGTGAGTGCGTTCCCAACGCTGGAGCTTAGGAACGAGGAAATCCCTCAGGTTTGGAATTTCTGATTTCGAATTTTTTTTGAATTTCCCTTTTTGAATTTCGAATTTCCCCCCTATTTAATATCCCAGGTTCGGCGCCAGCCAGCGTTCGACTTCCGCGATTTCCAGCTTGCTTCGTCGAGCGTAGTCTTCCACCTGATCTTTCGTCACTTGATGCACGGCAAAATAGCGAGCATCGGGGTGGGCGAAGTACAGTCCACTTACTGCCGCTGCCGGCCACATTGCCAGTGATTCGGTGAGAATAATTCCAGATTCTTCGGTCGCGTTGAGAAGCTGGAACAACTGTCGTTTCGGAAGATGGTCCGGGCAGGCGGGATAGCCAAACGCCGGGCGAATTCCGCGATAAGATTCTTGAATCAGTTCTTCGGTCGACAACTCTTCATTACGTTCATAGCACCAGACATCGGTTCGCACGAACTTGTGAAGGTACTCCGCAAAGGCTTCCGCCAGACGGTCGGCGACCGCTTTGGCCATGATCGAATTGTATTCGTCGTGATCCTTCTCAAACGATCCGGCCAGTTCATCACAACCGACTCCCGTCGTCACCGCGAACGCACCGATGGAGTCTGTCCGTCCTGACGAAATCGGAGCGATGTAATCGGCCAGCGAACGGAAATCTTTCTGTCCGACCCGCTCCCACTGTTGACGCAACATCGGGAACCGGCAGAGTTCTTCCTGCTTCGACTCGTCCTTCCAGACGATGATATCTTCCCCGTCGGAGTTGGCGGGCCAGAAGCCGTAAACTCCGTTGGCTTTCAACAGTTTCTCGTTGAGAACCCGTTCCAGAAGCCCGTTAGCGTCGTCGTACAGTTTCTTCGCTTCCGGTCCTACTTCCGGATCTTCAAAGATGCGAGGGTATTTCCCCTTTAGTTCCCAGGTCATGAAGAACGGAGACCAGTCAATGAACGGCACCAGCTTCGTCAGGTCGAAGTCGCGCAGTGTGACCAGTCCGTAAGACTTGGGAACAGGCAGATCAACAGTCGCCCAATCGGTCTGAAAGCGGCGTTCACAGGCCTTCTCGAACGGGACGAGGTCTTTTTCCTGTCGCCCGGCGAAACGGTTCCGGTCCTTTTCCTGCTGCTCAAGATTCTTCTTCACAAACGCGGGTTTTGACTCCGCGTCAATCATCGCTTCCACCGCCGGAACCGCCAGCGAGGCATCGACGACATGAACAACCGGTTCGTCATAATGCGGGGCAATTTTCACAGCGGTATGCCGTGCCGACGTAGTCGCTCCGCCGATCAGCAACGGCATGACGAAGCCGTTTCGCTTCATCTCTTTGGCGACATGAATCATCTCTTCCAGAGAAGGGGTAATCAGCCCGGAAAGACCGATCATGTCGGCCTGCTGTTCAACTGCAGTCGCCAGTATTTTCTCACAGGAAACCATGACACCGAGATCGATCACTTCAAAGTTATTACAGCGCAGAACGACCCCGACAATGTTCTTGCCGATGTCATGCACGTCCCCTTTGACGGTCGCCAGCACGACGGTTCCACGTGTCGACTTGGCAGGAGCGACATCGTCATTCAGTGTTTCTCCACGAGCAGCCGCCTCTGCTTTTTCCTTCTCCATGAATGGTTCAAGATACGCGACGGCCTTCTTCATCACACGGGCGGACTTCACCACCTGCGGCAGAAACATTTTTCCCGCCCCGAAGAGTTCCCCGACCACACTCATGCCGTCCATGAGCGGACCCTGAATGACGTGTAACGGTCGTGGGTATTTCTGCCGGGCTTCTTCTGTGTCGGCATCGATGAAGTCGGTAATCCCTTTCAACAGGGAATAACTTAGACGTTCCTCGACGGTTCCATTCCGCCAGGCAGCAACTTCGGCGTCCTGTTTCTCGGTATTGCGTCCCCGATTTTTGATCACTTCGGCGTAATCAATCAAACGCTCGGTCGCATCGGGATGGCGGTTGAGGAGTACGTCTTCAATATACTGCTTCAGTTCCGGTTCGACTTCGTCATAGACTTCCAGTTGCCCGGCATTAACGATTCCCATGTCGAGACCGTTTTTGATGGCATAGTACAGGAAGCAGGCGTTCATCGCCTCGCGAACAATATCGTTACCGCGGAAGGAGAAGGAGACGTTACTCACTCCCCCCGAGGTCCGCGCCCCCGGGCATTCTTCCTTGATCCGGCGAACGGCGTCAAAGAATTCGACCGCATAGTTGTTGTGTTCTTCCATCCCCGTTGCAACAGTGAGGATGTTGGAGTCGAAGATGATATCTTCCGGCGGGAAGCCGACCTTCTCGGTCAGCAGTTGAAACGCCCGTTTGCAGATGCGAACTTTCTCATCGGCTGTGACCGCCTGTCCGACTTCATCGAAGGCCATACAAACGACGGCCGCTCCGTAACGGCGAACAATTCGGGCCTGTTCGAGAAACTTTTCTTCCCCTTCTTTCAGGCTGATCGAGTTGACGATCCCCTTTCCGGCCAGACACTGTAAACCCGCTTCAATGACGTCAAACTTCGAGCTGTCGACCATGATGGGAACGCTGGAGACATTCGGTTCATCAGCCAGCAGGTTCAGGAAGTGAACCATCTCTTCCTTGCTGTCGAGCATCCCTTCGTCCATGTTCACGTCGATGACGTTGGCGCCCCCTTCAACCTGACTGACGGCAATCTCCAGCGCCTCTTCGTATTTCTTCTCCCGAATGAGCCGCGCGAACTTCCTCGAGCCGGTGACGTTGGTCCGTTCCCCGATCATCAGGAAGTTGGACTCAGGCCGGAGTTCACAGAGTTTCGAACCGCTATACGTGGAGGTACGGGAATGCCGAATCTCTGGACGTGGAGGCAATCCGTCAACTGCCTGCGAGACAGCGTGAATGTATTCCGGCGTTGTTCCGCAGCATCCCCCGACGATATTCACCCAGCCGTTTGCCGCGAAATCACGAATAATCGACGCGAATTCCTTGGCGTTGGAGTCGAAGCCTCCCATGCCGTCGGGCATCCCGGCGTTGGGATAACAACTGATATGACAGTTCGCCCAGTTGCTGGTCTGTTCCACGAACTCCCGCATCTGCTTGGGCCCCAGCGCGCAATTCATCCCCACGGCCAGCAACGGGAAGTGTTCAACCGAAACAAGAAACGCTTCCAGCGTCTGCCCGGTGAGTGTCACTCCTCCGTTGAAAATCGTTCCAGAACAGATCACAGGGACCGTTGTTCCCCGTTCCTGAAAAACCTGATCAATCGCGAACAGGGCCGCTTTCATATTAAGCGTATCGAACGAAGTCTCCGGCAACAGCAGGTCGACCCCACCATCCATCATGCCGTGCACCTGTTCGGCATAGGACGCCACCATCTGATCAAACGTCACCGGACGATACCCGGGCTTGTCGGCATTGAACGACAATTGAAACTTCGTCGGCCCAATACTCCCTGCGACGAATCGAGGTTTATCAGGGTTCTTCTTCGTGAATTCTTCGGCAACCTGTTTGGCGAGTTCCACCCCTTTGCGGTTCATCTCTTTCGCATACTCGGCAAGATGAAACTCTTCGAGCATGAGCGATGTCGCTCCGAAGGTGTTCGTCTCGATGATGTCCGAACCCGCTTCGAGGTACTTCCGATGAATCTCCTGAATCATCTGCGGCTGCGTGAGAACGAGAACGTCACTCGCATTCAGCAGATCAATGGAATGATCGGGAAACAGCTTCCCCCGGTAGTCCGCCTCGGTGGGCTTATACTGGTGAATCATCGACCCCATCGCCCCGTCGAGCAACAAAATGCGACGGGAGAGAAGATCACGCAATTGGTTTTCAGTCGAGTCCATGCCGTGCTATTGATAACAATCAGAGATTAAATAATGAGAGGGAAGAGGAGAGACTCACTCAAAGGCGCAAAGGCGCAAAGGGATTGGCGCGGAGCACATGTTGCAAATGAATTGTTTTCATGCATGCCACCCTGTGTGACGAACAGTTAAAGAAGAGGTTGATCGCGGGATTCATGTGTCTTGTTGCTGGTTGTTTGGTAATCCATTGACAATCCGGTGAATTCCACCTTCACTTAAATCTTCTCCGAAATTGATCAACAATCCCAACCGACATTTGGTTAGATACAAATGATTCAAGACCGTTTGTTTATCATCCGAAGATAATGATTGTACTGATTTAATTTCGACGACAAGTTTTCCATCGACCATGAACCCAACACAAGACGCTACCTCGCTCTCCAACCACTTCCATTGAGTTGGAATCGGAGCTTCTGATGTCACACGAACTCCGGAAAGCCGTAATTTATCCAAAAACACAGAGTGACATATTGATTCATCCAGGGTCGGGCCGATCTCACGAACGATTTCGATAGCGATCTCAATGACGGCATTAGCTAAATCATCCTCATCCATGCTGCCAGCCTTTGCGTGAGCATTCCTCCCCGACTTACAGAATCACTGTCTGCTCCCGATCCGGGCCGATCGAGACGAAGCCCACTTTGGCTTCGAGCAGTTCGGCAACGGTATCAATGTAGGCTCGGGCCTCTTTCGGGAAATCTTCCATTTTACGCACTCCGGTGATGTCTTTTTTCCACCCGGGAAGTGTGCGGTAAACCGGTTTTGCGTCGGCGAGGTCGTCGATATGACTTGGGAAGTCGGTCGTCCGTTCGCCGTTGATTTCATAGGCTTCACAGATTTTTACTTCATCCAGTTTACTGAGAACGTCCAGCAGCATCAGAGCGACGCAATCGATTCCGGAAATGCGGGATCCGTACCCGGTGGCGACGGCATCAAACCAGCCGCAACGACGCGGGCGCCCGGTCACCGTTCCGTATTCATGACCCTCGTCACGAATGTGCTGACCGATTTCGTTATCGAGTTCGGTTGGGCATGGTCCGCCACCAACGCGAGTAGTGTAAGCTTTCACAACACCGATCACGCGATCGATGACGCGGGACGGCACACCGCTTCCCGCCTGAATTCCGCAGCCGGAACTGTTGGAGGAGGTGACGTACGGGAAGGTTCCGTGATCGATGTCCAGCAGGCTTCCCTGCGCTCCTTCAAACATCAGGCTCTTCTTCTCTTTGAGAACCCGGTGAAGGTAAGCTGTGGTGTCGATGACGCTCTCTTTCAAAATGTCGGCGTATCGGCTGTATTCCTCGTAGATCTCCGCAGCGCTGGGGATTTCCGCACTGGGATCAAGAGCCTTGATGATCAGCTTCTTCTGGGCCACGACTTCTTCCAGCCGCTCTTTGAAGAACTGCGGACGATACAGGTCGCCAACACGAATGGCGTGAGTCCGGCCGATCTTGTCCCGGTAACAGGTGCCGATGCCGCGCATCGTGGTCCCGATGGCGTTTGCGCCGCGGGCTTTCTCCAGACCTGCTTCTTCCACCATGTGATATGGAAAAATCACGTGAGCGCGGTCGCTGATCAGCAGCTTTCCAACTTCAACACCCTGCTTGCGGATGGAGTCGATTTCACTGAGCAACGCCTTGGGATTGATCACGACTCCGTTGGAAATCACGGACGTGACGCCGGGACGAAGAATCCCGGCCGGGAGCAGTGAGAGCTTGTAGGTTTTACCGCCGAACATCACGGTATGACCGGCGTTGTTTCCCCCCAGGTAACGACAGACGACCTCATGCTGATCTGTGAGCAGATCAACGATTTTTCCTTTGGCCTCGTCCCCCCATTGCAGACCGACTACCGCCGTGACCGACATCGTAAACTTCCCAATGACTTACAACGAAATAACAGACGCGCGGCCCAATGAACAAACCGTCAGCGCACGACCCCAAAGTGTAGCAGTCCCGACAGGGATTGTAGAGTCCGGTTGCCTCTCCCCTGACGGCTTTCGCATGTTTGCAACTGGCGAATCGAATGGGAGGGCGAGGCTCCTGCCGAGCCGCAAACCATGGAAAACGTCATCTTTCATGCGGCTCAGCAGGAGCTTCGCCCTCCCACAGTTGGTACACAACAAAAAACGCGTCAGTCGAAACAAATGTTCCGACTGACGCGACGGTCTGCAAATTGAACAGGGAATTTGAGTCGAAACTACTTCTTCGCCCGTTCTTCTTTCTCTTTGCGACGGCGTTCGACGACTTCTTCCTGCACGTTCTTCGGAACCTGTTTGTAAGCACCGAATTCCATGCTGAAGCCCCCTTTACCCTGAGTCATCGAGCGGAGTTCGTTGGCGTAGTCAAACATGCTCGCCAGCGGGATTTCTGCATCAATGTAAACAGTTTTTTCGCGGTTGTCCGTGTTGAGAATCACTCCTCGCTTGCTGGACAGGTGACCGGTAATGGCACCCTGATATTCATCCGGAGCTTCCACTTCCAGCCGCATGATCGGCTCGAGCAGAACCATGCCGGCTTTGGTCAGATTCTCACGCATTGCGGCCCAACCACAGGTTTCGAACGCCTTTTCCGAGGAGTCGACGTCGTGGTAGCTACCGTCATGAAGTTCGGCTCCAACACGGACCACTTCGCACTCGATCAGCGGCCCCTTCGTCAGAGCACGGATAAATCCTTCTTCAACAGGAGGAATGAACTGCCCGGGAATACGTCCCTGGCTGATCTTGTTGAAGAACTGGAAAGTCGGATCCGCATCTTCAGCCAACGGATAGATTTTCCCGACGATGTGGGCGTACTGTCCGGACCCCCCGGTCTGCTTCTTGTGCTTGTAGTTGTACTCGACTTCTTTGGTCGGCATCTCTTTATAGGCAACTTTCGGTTCCCCGACGTTCACCTCAACGCGATATTCACGCTTGATACGCTCGATGTAAATTTCGAGGTGCAACTGTCCCATTCCGGCAATGATGGTTTCGTTCGTTTCCGGATCGGAACTGACATGGAACGTGGGGTCTTCCCGACGGAATCGCTCGAGGGCTTTTCCGAGACGGTCGGCACCATCACGCTGAGCCGGTTCGATCGACAAACGAATCACCGGGACCGGAACGAAGATGTTTTCCAGTGAGTAATTGACACTTTCTTCGCAGAACGTATCCCCGGACGCACAGTCAATCCCGACGACAGCAATGATGTCCCCGGCTCCAGCCGAGTCGATATCCTGCCGGTCATTGGAGTGCATTCGCACCAGTCGTCCGAAGCGGACTTTTTTGCCCGTTCGGGTGTTGATGTAGCTGTCCCCTTTTTTGATCGATCCCTGATAAAGTCGGGTGTAGGTCAACTGCCCGAACTGCTCCATAACCGTTTTGAAGGCCATGCAGACCAGGGGTTTGGATGGGTCGGGTTCGAGTTGGACGCGCAGGTTTTCCCCTTCCGGAAGACTGCCGTCCTTGTGTCCTTTTTCAGTGCCGTCGATGTCAATGGCACTGATCTGGCGATCCAGCGGACTCGGCAGGTAGTACGTGACTGCATCGAGCAGTTCCTGAACTCCCTTGTCCTTAAATGCGGTTCCGCACATCACCGGAGTGATCGACTGAGTGAGTGTTGCACTGCGGATAATCTTGCGGAGTTCCTCAACCGGGAATTCCTTCTCTTCCAGCAGAGCTTCCATCAGTTCATCACTGAACATCGAGAGAGCTTCCAGCATCTCCTGTCGGCGTTCTGTCGCTTTTTCCAGCAGTTCGGCGGGAATGTCGGCTTTGACGACTTTTTCCCCTCGAGGACCTTCGTAGCGCACGGCCTTCATATCGAGGAGGTCAATGGCCCCTTCGAAGTTAGCTTCCGCTCCGATCGGCATTACGATGGGAACCGGGGTCGCGCCGAGTTTGTCACGGATCTGATTCACAACGCTGTAGAAGTTGGCTCCGGTCCGGTCCATCTTATTGACGAACGCAATACGAGGTACTTTGTAGCGTTTCATCTGTCGGTCGACGGTCAAAGACTGGCTCTGAACTCCCCCGACGGAGCAGAGAACCAGAATCGCCCCATCGAGAACGCGGAGCGAACGCTCCACTTCAACAGTGAAATCCACGTGTCCCGGGGTATCGATGACGTTGACTGTGTAGTCTTTCCACTGGACCTGAGTGGCAGCGGAAGCAATGGTGATTCCACGCTCACGTTCCAGATCCATGAAGTCCATGACCGCGCCGTCGCCGTCTCCTTTGACTTCGTTGATCTTGTGAATTCGACCTGAGTAGAAAAGAATACGCTCGCTGAGCGTTGTCTTTCCGGAGTCGATGTGGGCGGAGATCCCGATGTTTCGAATTTTTGAAAGATCCATTGCGAACTCAGTTTGATATTAGCCAGGGGTGAGAACGAAGACCGTATAAAGAGAACCCGGAGCGGTTTCCGGGGAAACCTGAAAATGTTCTCAACGGTGTTCGTCGGAAGCAGGAACAAACACGAAAACAGATACGTTCAAAACGCAAGACGGCACGGCGAAGAACGCCCGGCGATTCACACATCATCAATGACTGGTCAATGACGACTGGTCAATGACTGATCGTGCAAATGCCGTTAAACCCGAACGGCTCGAATAGGGTTCTGCATGCCAGTTGTCCTGTTGGGAAGCGATGTTCCGTTTTGAAAACGTTGATATACCACTTTTAATGGGCCGATTTTAAAGACCGTCTTCCGGGGCCTGTTCCTCTAAAGTATTCTGAGGAAATGCTTTCCGGGATCCCGACGGCATGAGCTGGATGCCGTCCTGAAGACGCATCAAGTAGAAGGAAACCTCTTGTCCTGAATCATTACCAACCAGCAATGCCAGTCCAGACCTTCCACGACGCTCGCTTTTCTCGGTCTGGGATCATATCGAGTCATTTCGGCAGTGGGAAGA
>DATMFC010000428.1:0-14769 GCA_035556335.1 Planctomicrobium sp.
AATGGGCGAGATGCCGCGACGGAACCATTTCACGAGCACAGCTCAAGTAGGTTCTTTCACCAGTTCGCGATCGGGTGAATGCCTTGCTGCTGCGCGGACACGGAACGCAGGTGGATGGCATGTGCCGGGAGCTGCACGCCCATCGCGACTGGCTGTGGACGTTACTCGAGACAGACGGCGTCGAGTCGACGAACAATACGGCCGAGCGCAGTCTGCGGCACGCCGTGATCTGGCGGAAGCTGAGCTTCGGGACCCAGAGTGAAAAAAGTAGCCGTTTCGTAGAAACGCTACTGAGCGTGATCGAAACCTGCCGACAACAACACCGCAATGTTCTCACGTACGTGAGGGAAGCCATCACAGCCCACTTCGCCAGAAAAACAACACCCTTACTCTTGATCAGAGTGTGCACGGTTAAGGCGCTGTCGTAATCGTTGGAGCCGTTGCTGTTAAGTTGTTCCACCGATTCGTCATAAGATCTGCAGAACAAAAAACGCATTGAGAATTTCAAATCCGACCTCTTGGACGGTTAGAAAGTATGTAAGTTGCATCGAAACAATCAACGGCTGTGCCTTTGAATTTCTGAATCAGCCCCTGCCTGATGGCTTGATGATCGGAATAAACAGTCATCCAGACTGAAAAAAAACCTAATCCCACGGCAATCTCTATAATAAGTTCTTGGGCAGCAGGAACGTCGCCAAGTTGGGTTAAGCGTAACCTAGACTGCACTGCCGCGTCCCACGCATCCTTGCGTTGCTGCCATCTCTTATCTCGCTTTGCGGGGACGGGATTTCCGGCCGATATGTGACGATCTAGCCCCACTAGGTCCATTAACTTTTTCGCCTTCTTTAATTGAGAAGGTTTCAAGCCAGATGCAATTTTGACGAACCCACCCTGATGGTACGAATATGCCAGCATTGTGTTGTCCACATCCGGCCACAGAAAGTCCCGGTTATTAGTTGGCCGGTTGAGTTTCACGGAATTGCAGTTTGTGCAACCGAGAAGGAAGTTCTTCCATGCCGTTTGTAAGCTCGGGTCTAAACTCTTCGGAATGACATGTTCCACCGCCAGGCTAGTGGGAAGTCGGCGTTCGCAATAGCTGCAATAGGTACCCATTCGCTGCTCCAGGTCCTCAATTGCATCACCGTATTTCTTGTATCTTCTCGGCGCCCGACCGCGAGTAATTGGTCTCATTGTTTTACTCAGTTTTCGATTTCAAAGCTGCCATCGCCTCAAGTTTTAAAAACGCATTTAACCCTGGATTCGGAGCAAAGGGCTCCGATGCCTCACGAAATGTAGCTTCAGCCTGCATTAATGCGGCCTTTGCCGCATGAGGATCCTGAAGCACTTTGAAATACTCTTCGACTGCCGTACTCAACACCTCGGCGCGATAATTTCGCTGAGGCATTTGAACTCCTTGCACCTCCTCTACAATGTCTTCAATCGATTGATTGGAATACTCGCCGAGGAATTGTCGACTTGTTTCCAGGGACATCAGTTCGCCAGCACTCAAAGACTGGATGACGAAAGGGGAATGTGTCGTAGCAATGAATTGGCATTCTGTGAAAAGGGACTTTAGAGAGGGAACAATTTTTCGCTGCCATTTCGGATGCAGATGTACGTCAATTTCGTCAATTAGCACAATTGCTTCACCGCTTCCGATTTCGTCGCGCGAATTCAGAAGCGAGAGTTGCCTCGCGATGTCAACGAAGAGAGAAAAGAGCCTCTGCTCACCATCAGACAACTGGCTCAGTCCAATTGACCCAACTCTCCTATGAATCATGATTCGAGGCGTTAGCTTCACCTCCAACGAACAACCATGAAGGAACTTTCTCGCCGTTGACGAAAGCTTCAAGTCATTCCAGATGTTGTCGAGCTTGGGAAGTTGATCGCGTCTACGTCCAGTCGACACTTCTTCTGTCGTGAGCACCACTTTGGACTGGTCGGGCCAATCGAACGGCCTCGAACGCCTTTTCGACTTTCCCTCTTGAAAGTAACGCATGGCAGCTGCGATTGCCTGTTTTGATACATCGTTCTCAAACGAATCGATATCCATTGAGCCTTTCTGCCGAAGAGGCTTCTCTCTGTCAGGAGGCAGCAGTGTGCATCCGTAAGGCTCGAATCGCCAAGAGAAGTCACCAAAATCTGAGGAAAATGTGGACAACACTCTCCCAACAAATTCTCTAATAGATCGACTGTTTCCGAAACGTCGTTCGTCATGAGATCTTGGAGTTCGCGCAAACTCCATTTCGACGTCGTAGAGGAACGCTTCACTGCTTCGAAGCTCGTCGATTTCAAACCCGCCAACTCGCTTCGCCGTCTTAACTCGCATTCCCGAGCAGGTGGCTTCATTCGACGAATAGAACAATACCAATGGGAGATCATGGCGTCTGCGCGATCGATGCACAGGTTCCCAGAGGGTCTTTCGAAAATTTACCTTTTCCAGTTGCCCCGATGATAACTTGACTTCGGCGTGCACCTCTCCGTAATTCGTATGAAGGCGAATATCCTCGTCCTCCAGTTTGGGGCGTCTCCGGCGTTGCCCCGGGGGTTGCTTCCCTCCTAGCGCCGCAAGCAAGCTACGAAGGATTGTTGTTTTGCCAGCTCCATTCTCTCCGACTAACAAATTGAAGCCGGGGCGAAACTGGAAAGATCGCTTGTTGAACTGGCGAATATTGATCAACGTAAGGCTGTTCAGATGCATTGCCGTGAACCTACCGTTTCGTGGCACCAGCGGGCAGCCTGTTAGGGCCTCAAAAGGTCAGTTCGATACTGGCGAATTGGAAGGAATTTGGCAACCATTGCAATCATTATTACTTTCTAAATAGCTCTACATCGGAATTGGAGCGTTGTTTTCAACTGGCATAGGAACAAAATAGGCTTGGTTTACGGTTTGGGAAGTTCTCACACAACCCTTTCCGAGGAGCCAAGCCATGGATGGCAGTATCCAGCTCACCGCCCAGGGACGCAAGATGCTTTTGCAGGCCTATCGCTCTGGAACCAACACGCGCATCGCCCGGCGGGCACACATTGTCCTGCTCCGAGACGATGGCCTGACCTGGCTGCACATGAAAGCCGTGCTCTTCTGCAGCTTCGACCGGATTTCGACCACGTTGAAATTGTTCACAGAAGTAAGAGTCGCTGCGGTTCTGAAAGAGCAGACTCCGTAGCGTTTCACCCCGAGCTGGATGCTGACGGTACTGCGGTGGATCACCCAGCACACTCCTCGGGACTTTGGAGACTTCCGTTCCCGTTGGTCGTGCGAGACGCTGGCTCACCTGCTGGCCTTTGAAACCGGACTGCGATTGAGCGGCGAAACGATCCGCCGAGGGCTGCATCGGCTGGGGTTGGTCTGGCGTCGACCTCGACCGGTCGTTGGTCCAGTTGATTCGGAGCACGCTGGAAAATTCCGAGGAATTCAGCAGTTATTGGAGAACCTTGCTCCCCATGATGTAGCGGTCTTTCAAGACGAAGTCGACCTGAATTTGAATCCCAAGATCGGAAGCATGTGGATGAAGAAAGGTCAGCAGGCCGAAGTGGTCACGCCAGGGAACAATCGCAAATACCATGTGGCTGGTTCGCATGTCTGGGGCACAGGGACTCTCCTTGTAAGTCCACCCTGCTTGCAACGAAACACAGTGCAGTTTCTGAATCATCTGGACGATCTGCATTTCCGGTTGCGGAGTTACCGAAAAATCCACGTCATCTGCGACAACGCTAAATTTCATGCCTCCCGGGCGGTTCAAGCGTATTTGCAGAAATGAGGGCATCGAGTTGAGGTCCATTTCCTGCCCAGGTATGCTCCGCAGAAAAACCCAATCGAACGTGTCTGGTGGCGCCTGCACGAAACGATCACGAGAAACCACAAACGCCAGACCTTGGAAGAACTCATCGATCAGGCGTATGAATGGTTCGAAGGAAACAACAACCATTACCTCGACATGCGACACTCCTTCGCCAAAGCCGCTTAACGCTCACTCCGGTTCGATGGAGGTTCTATTTAGATACAGAGGATGTCTGACCAGTGAATAGATTCCTGGCGTATTGAGCGAATTGGCGACCTGAGATCGCGTATTTCTTCCGGACCTTTCAGGAGGAACCTGCCCCGCAACCAGGCGTCTCACCATCAATCCCGACAGTGAAACAACTGACCGGGTCTACCGACTGAAGTCGGTAGGTTCATGGCGTGAGCTACGGACTGAAAGTCCTGACGCTCACGCATGTGAAAATATGGAGGTCTCCGACAAACGGTTGGAATCGACGCACCAATTTTCGAACAAGACGTTTGATCCTTTAAATTTTGTCAAAAAGCGTCCTGAAGGTTTCGCCTGAAGGCGAGGGTTTTAGACCCATCGGTTGGAAAATAAAAATCAATCACACCAATTCAAACACTTCGATCAATTCGGCGACTTCACTTTTCCGAGCCTGTCTTATCGTCGAACAGACCGGCCAAATGGCGAGCAATCAATGTCAGATCGAGCCTCATCATGAGGTACGGTGTCAGATCCTGACTCGCTTTCTTGACGTCATGGACGTTGTGCCAAGGGAAACATTCCAGTTTCCCTCTGCCGCTGGGGTTGGCGTTGGTCGCGAGACGAACATACGTTCGATCGCCGATATCCAGGAAATACTGATGTTCCGTGTCAAACCTCCCACTTCGAGGAGAAAAACTCCAATCCCAGCCCAGGTTCTGAGCCGTGCCGCGCAACACCTGCTCCCCATGCGTCGCAATGGCTGCAGCCAGAGGAACAGGAATTCCGTTTTCCTTGAGTTTCAGGACTATCGCCAGCCAAAAGGCCTGTGCCGGCCCGAATTGTCGGTGATTTCCACTTTGAGGCGATCCGTCAATTCCCTTCGGGACAAAACCTCGCTCCATCACGTAACGAGCGTCTCGCTCTGGGACACTGAGTCGCTTGCAGATGTCTCCGAGTCGAATGGTTTGTGACATACTCAAACCATAAAGCCGACAATAGGCTTTTGTCAATCCGTGTTCAGCGAGAAACACTCGGAAATCCCAAATATCTGCATGCATGCTCTTCTGGAATATCTCAATACTGAACTGAGTCTTCTGTATTGAGATGATCCCTTTGGGCCGCGAAGCAACCGATGAAATTTTGGCGGACATGCTTGAGGCCTTCATTTTACTTTCCGGAGAACGATCATGCCTCCAGGCTATCAAAAACAACGGGTTGCCGAGTTCTTGAGGTCTCTTGCGGCCAACTACGCAGAGCAGATTCGGCACTTTGAAAATGGTCTCGTCGAGTTGTGTCGTGAACTTGAGATTCAGGAAATCGTCTGGTCCGACCTCTCTCTTCACAATCGTCCACCCGCTTCACGGTTCGGCGAACCGCACCGTCCACTTGCCGACCGGACGACGTTCTCCATCGTCTGGCAGGGCAAGTCGTGCTTTCTCGGCAACGGATTGCCGTTTCGATTCTTCGAGAAAATCGCCCGCCGGCCTGGCCGCTACTGCTCGCACAAAGATCTGTTAGACGACATCTGGGGGCAGGGGCAAATTCGCGCAAAAGCAAGCATCCGTAACGTGGTCAAACGGCTGCGGGACAAGCTCACGACGGACGGCATGCAGGAACTGGCGGAAGCGATCGACGGTCGTGTCGTCGGTCATTACGTTCTACGGCTTGATCGCCTGAAGTAGAAAAATCAAACAGGAATCAAACAGCGAACGTGCGCCGTTTCAAACAGCAAGGCCACACAATGTTTTCAGTGGCAGAGAAGCTCCGGAAGTCCCGCTGCTGCTGCTCGTTCACTGATTCAGGAACGATACGAATTCCGCAGGGAGGTGTTCTCATGCCAAGGTGACTGAGAATGGAGCAGATCCCGCCCTCCCCTGTCCTTGTGTCGAACGAAGCGACTCGCATGCGTGCGGCTCAGTATGTCCGCATGTCTTCCGAACACCAAAAATACTCCATCGAAAATCAGCAGGACGTCATCCGGGAGTATGCCGTCAAACGGGGATACGACATCGTTCAAACCTACACCGATGGTGGAAAAAGCGGGCTTCAATTCAAAGGTCGTGAATCTCTGAAACGGCTAATCGAGGACGTCCAGAACGGCACGCCCGACTTTGAGGCGATTCTGGTCTACGACGTCAGCCGTTGGGGGCGGTTTCAAGATGCCGACGAAAGTGCCTACTACGAGTACCTCTGCAAGCGGTCCGGAATCAAAGTCCACTATTGTGCGGAGCAGTTCGAGAACGATGGTGGCACCACCTCCACGATCATCAAGAATGTCAAGCGGGTAATGGCGGGCGAATACAGCCGTGAACTGTCCACGAAAGTCTTTCAGGGGCAGTGCCGACTGATCGAACTGGGGTATCGTCAAGGAGGGAGCGCCGGATACGGATTGCGAAGGATGTTGATTGACCAGGCCGGAATCCCCAAGGGGCTCCTGAAGCATGGCGAGCGGAAAAGCCTTCAAACAGATCGGGTCATTCTTGTACCAGGTCCGGATGATGAAGTGGAAACCATCCGCTGGATTTATCGGGCGTTCGCTCAGGAAGGGAAATCAGAGTCTGAAATCGCCGCCGTTCTGAATACCACCGGGCTTCGGACGGACCTCGGACGCACTTGGACCCGGGGGGCGATCCGTGAGATTCTGACCAACGAGAAGTACGTCGGACGGAATGTCTATAACCGGACGTCATTCAAGCTCAAAAAGAAGCATATCCGCAATACTCCAGACATGTGGGTCCGCAATGATGCGGCGTTCCAGCCGCTCGTCAGTCTGGAACTTTTCTACACCGCGCGTGGAATCATCCTCGAACGAAACCGGCGATATTCCAATGAAGAGATGATTCAGCGTTTGCGGGCCCTCATGGATCAGCACACGACACTGACTGCATTTCTGATTGATTCCGTTGACAATATGCCCTCAAGCTCGGCATATCGTGCGCGCTTTGGAAGCCTGATCCAGGCATACCGGCTCGCAGGATACGTCCCAGACCGCGATTTCAGCTTTCTCGACATCAATCGGCATCTCCGCACGCTCCATCCGCGGTTCGTCGATGATGTCGTCCTGAAACTTGCCGAGGTGGGAGCCACGGTCAACATCGATTCTCAAAGCGGGTTGCTGTTGATCAATGATGAGTACAGCGCCTCGGTCGTGCTGTCCCGTTGTCGTCAGACGCCCGCCGGTTCGCTCCGCTGGTTGATTCGTTTTGATCAGCGCATCGTCCCGGACATCACGATCCTGGCACGGATGGACCCCGCCAACGAACTACCGACGGACTATTACCTGTTTCCGATCATGGACGTCGAGTCCTCCAAGATCCTGCTCTGTGAGTCGAACGGAATACATCTGGAGACTTATCAGTTTGAATCGTTGGATTACTTCACGACGTTAGCGGCGAGGCACAGAATCAAGGTGGCAGCATGATTAAGCGAGAAGACCAGCAGATCACAATGGTTCCGATCGATCAGATCACCGTGTTAAACCCTCGCACCCGAGGGCGGACGAAGTTCAAGCAAATTGTGGAAAGCATCGGCAGAATCGGATTGAAGAAACCGATCACCGTTGCCAGAAACGACCGCAACCTTTCCAAGACGGAATATCTCCTGGTCTGCGGCCAGGGCCGCTTGGAAGCCTTCAAGGCATTGGGAGAGGAGAAGATCCCGGCAATCGTCATCAACGGCACCAAGGAGGATTTCCTGCTGGTGAGCCTCGTGGAAAATCTCGCCCGGCGACAGCATTCCTGCGTGGAACTGGTCAATGAAATCCGCAACCTGAAGGATCGGGGTTACACATATTCGCAAATTTCAAAGAAAATCGATCTGGCGCCCAGCTATGTCGAAGGAATTCTCGTGCTGCTGAATAAAGGCGAGGAGAAGCTGATTCGCGCCGTGGAGAAAGGAAAAATTCCAATCACCACTGCGATTATCATTGCTCGCTCCGACGGTAAGGCCATCCAGAAGGCATTAACAGAAGCCTATGAGAATAAGACGCTCCGGGGAAAACAGTTGATGGCGGCCCGCCGCCTGATCACCGATCGGAAACTCAATGGGAACGGTGATCGATCAGGGCCGCAAGGGAAAAGGATTTCTTCCGAAGAAATCCTGCAGACATATCAGCGCGAGACCCAGCGTCAGCGAATCGTGATTCAAAAGGCCAGGATTGCCGAAACCCGCTTGCTGTTCGCGGTCTCGGCGGTTCGGCAACTCTTTCAGGATGAGAATTTCGTAACACTCCTCCGCGCCGAATCTCTGGATACGCTGCCTCAGTTCCTTGCGGAAAAAACCTTAAACCAGGAGAAGGATCCATGAGCCGCCGCGTGATTCTGGCCTGTCAATCGAAGATCGTCACCATCCCCGTTACAAAACTGTTGCCGCTCAAGAAGCTGAGTCCCTCACTCACGTCCGGAAGGAAATACTTGTGTATCGCCGCTTCAATTCGGGAGATTGGCGTGATTGAGCCGCTGATCATCCATCCTCAACAAGGCACTGAAGGCACCTATATTCTGTTAGACGGACATATCCGACTCCACGTCCTCAAGGAAATGGGAAATACGGACGTCGACTGCCTGGTCGCCCATGATGATGAAGCATTCACATATAATCACAAGGTCAACCATCTCTCGCCAATACAAGAACATTTCATGATCCTCAAAGCCATCACCAATGGAGTCTCGGAGAAGCGAATTGCGGAAGCGCTGAATGTGAATATCGCCAGCATCCGCAAGAAGAGAGATCTCCTCCAGGGAATTTGTTCGGAAGCGGTGGAACTGCTCAAAAGTTATCCGGCACGATCAGAAACCATTCGCGAAATGCGGCGTGTCAAGCCGATCCGTCAGATCGAAATGGCGGAGATGATGAAGTCGTTCAACAACTTTACATCCGGGTATGCCAAGTGCATGGTCGCGGCGACGTCGGATGAACTGTTGGTGGACGCGAAAAAATCCAAGAAGGCTTACGGTCTGTCACCGGAAGATCTGACCCGCATCGAGCGGGAAATGGAGGGCCTCAATCAAGACTTTAAGGCGATCGAAGAAACCCATGGCAAAACCGTCCTGGATCTGACGGTTGTGGCCAGTTATCTAAAGAAACTACTCGAGAATACACGAGTTTCGCGTTATTTGTCTTCAAACTATCCTGAGATCCTCGCTGAATTCCAGAATCTCGTGAAAACACGAACACTCGCGGAGGCGGCAGAGGCTTCGTCATGACCCCAATGACATACCGCCGACTGGGCGCACTGTTAAGGACCGCCCTGAATATTAGGTTCTGTCCCTAAACTGGTGTTTCGAATTGTATGCTGAGTCTGGAGAATGGTTCAGTCAGAGTGAACTCCAGCAGGAGGTCTGGGATGGCACGCTACGCCGTTCATGATTTTTCTATGCCATAACCTCGGTCTTCCCAAGAAGTTCGAGTCTCCGTTAGGGATTGGGTTACCACACTCACTCCGTTCACAGGAGACTCGAACATGGCACGGATGCCACAGCCATCAGCTTATCTCAGCGGTCTTAAAGTTGCGATTGATCAATTGGTTGGCGCCGGCCTGAATTCGGCTCACAAGCACGGCAACACCCTCTGGGATTCTCTGCAACCCTGACGGCCTGCGTGCTGATGAGTTGGCATGAAGCTCAAACCTTAACGGCTCGGTTTGAACATGTCAGGAACTTGCTGGACCTGCTCAACGGCATTGATGACGAGATGACCACCGGTGAAGGAGTCCCTGTCCCATGGCCGCAAGCGATCGCCGGTGACAAAGGCTACCGTGCCAACTGGATCGTCGAGATGTTTGTGGAGATGAGGACCACTCCGGTCATCCCTTCGAAGAAGAATGAAGATCGTGATGCCCGTACGGTGGAGTTTGATCAGGAGCGTTACCGTCAACGCAGCATCGTGGAGCGACTGATCGGTTGGTTGAAGGAATGCCGGAGTGTCTTCGCCCGCTATGAAAAACGGCCATCAACTTCGCCGGTATGATTAAAATGGCATTCATCCAAAGATACCTGAAAATCATTGAAATATGACTTTAGGGACAGAACCTAATGATTCAGGTGCTGGGGCCTGGCGGTTTGGTGTTCCTGAGCAGACAGCAATTGTCCCAAAAATGTCTGTCACAGCGTCACAAAGGCGAATGTCATCTGTATCGGAGATGGCTCCGATCTTCTCGCAGATCACGTTAATTGTTTCATGTCACAAAACGTCATGTTTGCGGTTGGAGCTACGATCGTGCATAATCTGCTTGCCTCGTAGTGAGTGAGATGCGGTCGTCGTCTGTCCACAAGTTGGAGATTAAGATGAAGAAACGCGAATCCCTATTGGCTGCCTGCGTGGCTGGCAGCATGATCTGTGGAATCACCCCTGTGGCAAACAGCCAGGAACCGCGACCTGCTCAACCCTCGAGTCCAGAGAAACAGAACGTTTCGGAAGCCAAGCCGACTCGTACAAATACTGTTGGCGAGATCTTCAGAATCGCAGCTCCAATTCTTGAGCAACAAGCCAGCATCAAAATCAATGGCAAGTCGTATCTGCTGTCAGACTTCCAAAGGCAAAGTGAGATGGGACGGTTCGCGGCGGCCGCAGGAACGGCTTCGTCGCTCAGTTTCGCTGCCGGAGATCTGGTGAAGGTCGCACGAGATGAGGAGATCGATGAGACCATCCCAGTCAGTAAAATGGCCAAACTGGAAGGGCTCGGCATCGTTCCAACCTCACTCGCGCGGTCAACTGAGGAGACAGCCACCGGCGAGAGGTCGATCAATCCCGACATCTTTTCACGGCCCCGAATCGCGGACTGATCCGGGCATTACCGTGACTGAACCGTGACTGATGATGGCCTCTCGAACTCCATCGACGGAATTCGTACCGTCGATGGAGTCGACGTTTCCGGTATCGAGAAGTTTTGTTCGCGGCACTGATACTCATTGTCCGAGATGGACATTTAAGGAAATCGATATGAATACGACACAACTGCTTCGATGCCTCATGCTGGCCGCCGTTTTCGCTTGCATCAGTTTTCAAACGGTGTCCGCTGACGACGAGAAGGAAGCGAATCCTCTTGATGAGGCACACGCCAAATTGAAGGCCACATTGGACGAAGTGAACGATCTGTTCTTTAAGGAGGCGAAATCGAAATCCGGAGTCCCCTTTTATGTGGTGATGTGGGAACAGGGAGGCGAGGTGTCCAAAATTCATCTCGAACTTCGCAATCTGGGACAGTATAACGGAGAACCCGTGTACGGCTTGTCGTCCTATTCCGTAGTCGTTCAGGCGGATGGGGTGTTGCCGCCGGCGGTCATCAAGGCCGCGATCACCAAAAACGATGCCAGTGGCATCGGCGCGTTCAGCATGACTGAGGAATTCAATACGGTCTACTTCTCTTCGATTGTTCCCAGCGAAGCATTGACGCCGGCACAGATCTGGATGGTCTGTGCTTATGTCCACAAGAACCGGATCGAATTCCGGGAGGCAATGAATGAGCTGCTGTCAGGAGCAGGACGATAGAGCGGGTGGCTACCAATCTCAGCCCAATCCCGTTGAATATGGACGCACTTTGTCCATCCTGGAAAATGGGTGAAAGTCGAAATGAGTTTGGTTTTTTCTTCGAGAAAGCGACAACAATACGTCACAATACGAGAGGGTCTCTGTACGGGAGATGTTCCAACGAACTCACCCGACCCCAAACTGGAGACAGTCGAATGTATTTTTCCCTGCGTACCAAACTGTTCCGCAATGGTCTCACCCGAACTCTCGCGCTGATTTCCGCTTTAGGGACCACAACGCTGAACGCTGTCGCCGACCCGATTCTGAATGTCACCAGCAACAGCAAGACCAGCCGTTCCGAGTACGAAGAATGGGGACTGGAACCCCCTAAGCCCAGACAGAACACGAAGCCAAACACCAAACCAGAAACAAAACCACGAAAAAAAGAAGGGCTGGACAACCTGATCGATAAGGCTGAGAAGGAATTGGAAGCGGAGAAGTCCTCTGCCTCAGGTCTCCCTGGCGACCTCACCGCGTCGGTCGAGAAATCAACGGTGTTTGTCTACTCGATTCAGTCAAATGGGAAGAAATACCGAACCTCCGGCTGGATTATCGATGCTCAACGCGGAATCATTCTCACGCAATATCACATGCTTGAAGGTGCCGAGACGCTGGCTGTCGCCTTTCCTCAGATTAAAGGATTGCCTGTTGGAGAAATGCAGGCATCGGTGGCCAAGCTGTTGCATTTCGATGCCAAAACAGACGTTGCCTTTCTGCACGCCGTCCACATGCCGGAGTATCCGCTTTCCAGCCTGATGGGTCGCCAACCCGTCGATGCGGAACGGCCCGTCGCGCAACATCCTGGCGCACCGCAACAAGACAATCAGTCCACCAAGAGACCTGCGCCGACTTCCCCGACCCCTCCAAAGCAACAGCAACTGCCACACAGCGATGTCGAGCCGAACGCTCAGGAAAGCACTCAACTCGCCGGACGATGGGTTTTGCAGCATCAGGGGAATGGGGCCCAGCTCTACATCGAAGCCTCCTTCTCTGAGCATGGCCTGTATTCGATGCAGATCATCACCGTGGACGCCCGTGGCAATCGAAATCAGGAGTTCGAACAAGGGAAGTATTCGATTCAGAACACCACGCTGATTCTGAATACCAGCGACGGAGCGCTGCATCTTCCCTTCTGGTTCCAGGATGGAAAGCTGCTGATCAATTACCCGGAACTCAACACCACTTTCTGGTTCAATAAAGCTTGATCCAGCCGAGCCGGTTCCAAGCCTCCTTCCTTTGCAGGATCGAGGCTTTTTTTATGCGCACACAGGAATCAGGTGTCACACGGGATGCTTCGGTTTCCCAAAGAGGAAGCTCCGACGGCCCGTCTGCTCTGCCGGATGCTGAATAAGAGTCAATAAGTTCGCAGTGCCAGGTCTCCCCCTCCCGGTTCCCAAGACCAGCGCACACGGTCGAATATTGTCCACTGGGCCAATGACGTCGTGAATTGCTACATATATTCAGGTCGACGCACTGATATCCCCTCGCTCAATCGTATTCAGAAATCTGGCGGAGAGGTGTCACAGTGAACCATTGCAGTTGTACAGGGATGTGGTCCCGATTCCCACGCAATCTTTGGTTTCGTTTCTATTTACAGAGCGTAAGGTTTGCTATCGGGATCCTGACGGTGCATAATTTACCTTTCATTGCGGTTAAATTACGGTCGCCGGAAATCTGTACAAGACATGGAGTTAACAATGAAGAAGCATGAATCCGTCCTTGCAGCCTGCGTTACCGGCGGCCTGATCATCGGGATGTCATCCGTCGCATTGGCACAGAAGACGAGTCCGCCGTCGTCGTTCACCAAGGGGTTTCGCGACACGACGGACCTGCGACCAAGTCGGGTCAGCAATGAGGGCAAAATTGCGAACGTCGATTCGCCGGAACTGGCCGCGAAAGCAAAATCCCTGCGTGTGGATGCCGACAATTCCATCGTTCCTGAAATCAAAACGCAGACGAAGCAAGCATTGACGTTCGCGATGCCTGCTGCCCGGGCCGGAGCAACGGTCGAAAATGTCGAAAGTGGGACTCGCGGAGTGGAACTGGCCTGGACGGGGGCTGTGAGCAAAATATCGGGCCGTGGAGAGGTCAGCAGCAATACACCAGAAGCGATGGCTCGGACCGCTGGAAGCTCCTCTCAGAGAGAGTCGTCGATCAACCCCGAAGTGTTTTCTCTGCCACGGATCATTAACTAAGGAACCGTGAATCAATTGCTTCCCTGAATTTGAAAGAGTTATGGGTTAGGAATCAGGAGATAGGAGTTAGGGGCCATGATTCGCCCTTTTCTATCTCCTCTTAAGGAAATGATACCATGTCTATACGACGTCAAATTCTTTATGCCACGTTCTGTATGGTGTTTGTGATATGTGGGGGAATTCGTTCCGCCAATGCTGAGATCACGGACCGTCATCGTGAGGTTGTCAATCAGGTCTTCACGCGGCTGCTGGCCGTGATGGAAACACCTGATGGCTGGGAGTCGTGGCCGCCGACAATCACGGTGATCGATCCCGGCATTGCCAATGCGTATGCGTCCTTTCATACAGTGGACGGAGTCGATGTTCCGTATGTCGAGGTCACTGTCACGACCATTGAAAAAATTGCGAACTTCGATCCTGATGTACTGGCCTTCACAATTGGCCATGAACTGGGGCACCTTTACTACTTACACGGCCACAAGCGCCTTAAGCACTACAAAGAGTTTGGAGACAAGCTCACCGGTATTCGCCTCGCGTTCACACGCGAGCAGGAACTGGAAGCCGACCAGTTCGGGATGGAACTCTCTTTCAAAGCAGGTTATTCGAGACAAGGTCTGTTGAAGGACCTCAAAGCCTGGCGGAATTCGAGCGCACCCTATTGTCAGTTCGAAGGGCTTTCTGTCGGTCATCCGTCGTGGGAGGATCGGGCGGCATACCTGCTGGATACGCCACAGCAACGGGCACTCTGGCGGTCGCTCAGTTCCTTTCAGACAGGGGTAATGTTCCTGGAAAACCAGCATTATGCACACGCGGAAAGTTGCTTCCGCAATGTGACTGAAGAATTCCCTGAGTGTTACGAAGGCTGGGCAAACCTGGGGTATGCATTGCTGATGCAGTATTGCGATGCCTTGGACGAAGAAGATCTCCGTCTGCTGGACATCGGACATCTCGTGGTCGGTGGGTTCTATCGTCGGCCCGATTCGTTGGAACCACCGATCCGGGGGACAATCGAAAAGCTTTGGTTTGAAGCGGTCGGCGCTCTCCGGGAAGCTCTGCGAATGGGGGAACGCCTGAAT
>DATMFC010000429.1:0-6926 GCA_035556335.1 Planctomicrobium sp.
CTGGAAGGGAGTGTTTGGACCGGTAAAAAGATGAAGTCGGGTTTTTCCCTCTGAATTCGACCCGAAAACGTTCGGCATCTCTGGAATGAGAGCACTGTTGTGCGGGCTGTTCCAGGCCTCATTCAGATGAAACTTCTGATAGAGTTCCTCTTCCCCCAATAAAGGGAGTAGATAGACACGCCAGCTGAGACCAGACTCTTTTCCAATCCCGTCAATTGTCGGGAAGTGCTGATTGGCCTTGTGGTATTCATGCATGGCCGTCGCGACTTCGCGGAGTCGCTTTTGAACAGAGGCCCGTTTCGTTGCCTGAAGCATTGCATGAACGCGATAGGAAATCTCCGTTGTCGGCTCCACCTTCGCTTTTGTCGTTGTGCTTTGGCCGGAAGTGGTCGCGTCAGGTTTCTCGGAAACCATTGTTGCCACGGGAGCTTCAGCAGGCGGAGAAGAATTCGCCGGAGGTGGAGTTTCCGGAGCAGGAGATGAAGCAGCAGGAGGAGAGGGTGCTGGCGCCGAATCCCTTCCCCGGCCAAGTTGCTGCGGAGTCGGGGGAGGAGGACCGGGTTGCTGTTGCTGCTGTCCGCAACCTCCCAGAAGTAACACCAGTAAGATCATCCCGGCGATTGTTTGATTCTTCATCGCAGTGGTCCCGCTGAGCTTCGGTTCCCCGTAATTATCCGTGATCGAAAGAATTTTCAATCATCCGAGGGAAATCGATAAAAGATCAGTGTACGGCAGACCGAGCCGGAATTCCACATCCTCGAGTGGGCCAGGGCTTTTGCTGACTTCAAAGTGGGTAATCTTTCGGGAGGGCGAAGCTCCTGCTGAATCGCATAGAAGATGACGCGATCTCTTTGGTTGCGGCTCGGCGGGAGCCTCGCCCTCCCGAGCCATTTTCAATGAAGCGAAAGCCCTGAGTTGCCTGACAGACGGGGCCTCCGTTGCCGGATTGGGCGAATGTCTTCCAGGCTGACAGAACGACACCTGATTCCAGCTGACGGGCCAGATTGAGAAGTGCCCGTCGTCGCTGAGATCGTGTTTGAATTATGATTTGTGCATGACGGAATGCCCACGACAGGGCACACACGGCAAGCCCGGCACCGGCGAACCAAAGGAAATGCAGCAGAATCAAAGTGGGTATGACCATCATCTATTCTCCCTGCCCCAGACGGAGACGGTTGTTCCACAGAAGTGAGGCTTCTGTATCCGAGTGGGATGCGTCGGTTTCGTCTCCGATTCCGGAGGTGATCTCCAGCAGTCGTTCATGACACGCTTGCGTACGCTCCAGATCGTTGCCAGCTTCGCAGACATCGACCAGTCGGGTCAGACAGCAATGACATGTCACCCGGCGAAGTTGTCCCAATGTCATGTCGCTGATGACTTGATAAGCGTCCTGCATGCGATTCAGAGAGTGCAGGAATGCGGCCAGTCCAATTCGATAGGAAATCGAATCCGGATCGAGTTGAACGGCATGTCGGGCCATGCTTTCGATCAGATGTGGCGGATACTGGCAACGCCGCATGTAATAGGCCATCTCGTAGAACGGTCTGGCAAATCCGGGGTCACGCAACGAGGCCTTACGGCAGGCATGGACGGAAAGGTCGGCACGACCAATGCGGTCGAAGCTGGAAGCAATGCGCAAAAGCAATGTTGTCTGTGTCTGATCCCATTCCACCAGTGAGCAGAACAAATCCCGGGCGAGATCGGTCATTCCCTCCAGTGTATAACATTCCGCCAGTGTACAGCGTCCTTCCGGCTGTAGCGGAACAAGTGAATTCGCCGTCTCCAGTGCTTTTCTGGCAAGTTCCACTTCCCCCTGATCCGCGTGAAGCAATCCTTTCAACTCCCAGAGTCGTCCCTGGTCTGAGTCATCATCCAGCGACAGGGTGGCCAGTTCGAGTGCGGAAGAAGGGAGTCCCTGGGCTCGCAATGTGGCGACAGCAGAACAGACAGCAAATTCAAGTGACATCATGGGGAACACTTTCTGACCAGATCAGGATCTTGGTGGCAACTGACTGAAACGAAATAATATGAAACTGAGACTCAGTGTCAACTGAAAATTAAAAGAAAACAGGGAGTTATTGTAAGTGATGCTTTTCTATCACCTTGCGTTGAGGTAATTGGGAGCGGTAAACTGTGATGTGACTATGATGCCTCGTGCTTGATTGTCTGTTTACTGCCTGATGTTTCTGGAGACGAAATGCCTCATCAAGAATTGTCACGCCGTTCCTTTCTGACCCGCGTTGGCACAATTGCCGCAGCCACCGGGTTTGGGGGAAGTCTTCTCACGCCGAAATCGGTGATGAGTGCATTTGAACAGACCTCTTCGCACCATCCGATCTGCATCTTTGTCAAGTTTTTGCAGACACTCTCATTCGATGAACTGGCGGACACGATCGCCAGCATGGAAGTCGCGGGCATCGAAGCCACGGTTCGCAAAGGAGGACAGATTCTCCCGGAGCATGTTGAAGAGCAGTTGCCGAAGCTGGTGGAAGCACTCCGTCGCAGAAATCTGGACGTGACGATCATGACCAGCAACGTCAGCAGTGTGGATCAGCCGCTGACCGAGAAGGTCTTGCGAACGGCGGCCGGACTGGGGATCAAACGCTACCGGATGGACTACTATCGGTACGATCTCAAGAAACCGATCCTGCCACAGCTTCTGGAACTTCAACCCGTCATCAAGGATCTCGCCGCATTGAACCGGGAAATCGGAATTCAAGGGGTCTATCAGAATCACGCCGGACCCACCTTTGTCGGGGCCGGAATCTGGGACATGGCACGACTCCTCGAAGGGATCCCGAAAGAAGAGATCGCACTGGCGTATGACATCCGTCACGCGACCGTCGAAGGGGGAACCACCTGGCAGACGACATGGAATCTGGCTCAACCTCATCTGGGTTCTGTCTTCGTGAAAGACACCAGATGGCAGGGACGCAAGCTTCAGGATGGAGCACTGGGACTGCCGGATGGAGTGGTCGACCCGAAGTTCTTCACAATGCTCAAGCAATCGGATCCGTCAAACCCGATTTCGCTCCATGTCGAATATCTGACGAAAGATCCTCCTGACGTTCAGATCGCGGCCATCCGGGAGAATCTGGCGACACTACGCGAACTGCTCGCCAGGGCGTAGTGCTTTGTCAGCACGAAAAATGGGGGTGGCCGGGGTTGGAGCGTACTCGCGAAACCCCGGGGCTTCCCTCGCTTCGCTCAGTCCAGCCCCGGCCACCCAAACCCATTTTTTAATGTTGACACAGCAGCAGGCTTCCGAGGTGAGGCCAGGGCTTTTGCGTGTTTCAAGATGGGCAATTTTCGGGAGGGCGAGACCAATCGCCCACTCCCCTCTTCATTTCCGTGTCTTCCGTTCTTTCCGTGGTTCCTCTGCATTTTCCGGGTTATGCCGCGTCCTCGGATGGGGCGGAATCGCTCTCTTCGGCTTTGGTTTCGACAACCCGTCGCAACCGTTCGGACCAGGGAAGATCTTTGAGGTCCGTCAGTCCGAAGGTTTCCAGAAAAAGTCGCGTCGTTCCGTAAAGATATGGGCGCCCCAGCGAATCATCTTCGCCGCACACTCGAACGAGGTTTCGTTCCATCAACTGTTTGATCAGTTCGGCGGATTGCACGCCACGTACCGATTCCACTTCCGCCCGGGTGCAGGGCTGGCGATAGGCAATGATCGCCAGCGTTTCGAGAACCGGGGGAGAGAGTTTCAATCGGGCCTGTCGTTCGTGAACCCGATCGAGCCAGGGAGAGAGTTCGCTACGGGTGAGTAACCGAAACCCGGCGGCCACTTGTTCGATCCGAAACGGGGAACGACCGCCGTCATATGCCACGTTGAGTTGTTCAATCAGGTCCAGAGTTTCACGCACGTCGGCCAGTACGGCAATCTGAGAAAGTTTCTTCGCGGAAAGTGCCGAGTCTGCCACAAACAGTGCCGCTTCAAGTCGCGCCATCTTCGGGCTGCGAACATAATTGGAAAGCGGGTTGGAGAACGAAATTGTCTCGACCGGTTTTCGAGACAACCGCTGTCGCCATCTCCAGCCGGACCCGCTCGACGTTTCCAATACGGTTGGAGTTGGCAAACGTTGGAATGTTCTGAGCGAAGACAGTGGGGTGGCTGGGGCGCGATACATGGTGTCCTTCTGTTTCGGCGTTCACGGCCCCAGACGGGAAACAAAGTGCTGTACTCAGAACAGGTGAACTCCTGAGATCAAGGACCAAACGGAGACGAAGGTGATCCTGGGGATGGAACCCGTGTTCGCATCCATTCATCAACCTGATGCAACACCTGATTCACTGACACCAGCGGATCGTCTGTTTCTGATTCAAATCGATGAATGACTTGTGCGGCCTCTGGAGGAGAATAGAGACAGACGAACAGAAACGTGCCGTCGGTGGCTCCCCGTTCCAGATGATAGTTCCGAATTCCCAGTTCATTCAGGCGGGAGGTTGCCTGACGCCAGGACAGCAGCGGCCCGTTAAATGGAGTGGGAGAAGAATTCTGAAACGCCTGATTCCGATTTCCATTGGGATTTCCGTTCGCGCTGTTCCCGCTGGAAAACGGACCACGACGATTCGAGGGATCCGACGTCATCGACGAGGGGGCCATGGCCATCGTTCCAGTTCCAGCACCCGTTCCGGAATTGATGGAACGGGAAGAATCCCTGGTCCACTGGTCTGAAGAGGTGCGGCGTTCATTCGGATTTCGGGTGTTCTCCTGACGGGATTCTCCCTGAAAGGAGGTCGCGGAACGGAACGGAGAAGATTCCTGAGGAGAATTCTGAAAATTTTCCTGACCGAACGGAACGGCGTCTTCATACGCTGGTTCCGCGTCTGTTTGCGCGGTTTCACTATCCGTGCGCCAATTGAATGCCTTCTGCAATCCTCGCACGACCTGATCCCGTTCAGGACCCGCCGGAAGGAGTTGCGGAACCCCAAAAATCGCCATCAAGCCGATGGCGGCCAACGGAATGGATAGTAATAATGTGGCCAGAAAGCTGACGATTTTCGCGCCCATCTGAGGGCCTCCCTGCTGGACACTCACGTTGTTCCGACGATTGTTGACATGGGGACGTCTCCGGGCGTTCCAATGCCACGGAGCCAATACCATGGAACGGGAAGATAAAGGATCGGCAGAAAACGACACAACGTCAGTTCTCAGAATTGCGCACCAGTGGTACGAAAATACACTCGATGTCTGTTCACTGATCGATATTAGGACTTGAGAGGAGTTCGCCTTGAAGACCTGCCTGTTGACCCTCTGTTTCTGTCTGGCCTCCGCGACCATGGCCGTCGCTGCTGACTGGACCCCGCCTGAAGGTTTCCGTTCTCTGTTTAACGGGAAAGATTTCACCGGATGGCACGGGATGCCCCATTACGATCCCGTCAAACTGGCAAATCTGCCGGAAGAAGAACGCACAGCGATACTTGCGAAATGGCAGGCCGACCTGCTTGAACACTGGAGAGTTCAAGATGGCTACATCTACAACGACGGAAAAGGGGTCTATCTGACGACCGACGAATCTTTCCGGGACTACGAACTCGTTCTCGAAGTCAAAATGTTCCCGAAAGGGGATAGCGGCGTTTACCTGAAAAATACTCCTCAGGTCCAACTGTGGGACACCCTGGAGTCGGGTGGAAGCTGGAAGCATGGGGCAGACAAGGGTTCTGGAGGTCTTTGGAATAATAGCAAAGGGGCTCCCGGAAAAGATCCCCTCGTTCACGCTGATAAGCCGCTCGGAGAATGGAACAAGCTGAAAGTTCGCCAGATCGGTGACCGTACCAGCGTCTGGTTGAACGACAAGCTCGTCGTCAACCACGCGATTCACGAGAATTACTTCAATCGCGGGGCTCCGCTTCCACTGCAGGGACAGATTCAGCTCCAGACACACGGTTCTGAAGTTCATTGGCGGAATATTGCCGTTCGCGAGATTCCAGCAGATGAAGCAACTGCAATTCTGAAAAAGCATTCCGGCGACGGCTATGCCTCAATCTTCAATGGCAAAGACCTGACCGGCTGGACCGGCGCCACTGACAGCTATGAAGTTGTTGACGGAGCCATTAAAGGGAAGTCCGGAAAAGGGGGCACGATGTATACTGATAAAGAATTCGCAGACTTCGTCGTTCGCCTGGAATTCAAGCTCCCCCCCGCCGGAAACAATGGACTGGCAATCCGTTATCCTGGCCAGGGAAATCCTCATCTCGAAGGAATGACGGAAATTCAGATTCTGGATTCCGAGCATGAAAAATACTCGAAAATCGACCCTCGTCAGGCTCACGGTTCCGTTTACGGGGCAATTCCGGCCGCTCGGGGATACCTGCGTCCCACCGGTGAGTGGAATTACCAGGAAGTGACCGTGAAAGGTCCGCACATCACCGTCGAGCTGAACGGTTCGAAAATTCTCGACGGAGATGTCACTAAAGTCACGGAATTCATGGGAGACAAGCCCTACAAAGGCCTCAATCGTCCCAGCGGGCATTTCGGATTCGCCGGACACAGCGATCCGGTCGAATTCCGCAATATTGAAATCAAGGAACTGGTCAAAGAGTGATCCGTTCCTCTTAATCATGATGGATCGATTTCCGTCGTTCCAGGTTTATTTTGATGGAGGAATAACAGGTCAGGGATCAGGATTCAGGGGGCAGAAAAAGCCGGAAAAAGCCCGTATTCCCTACCCACTATCTACTACCCACTCCCCACTTCTCTTTTCGTCGAGATTGGCTTGGAAGTGCTGAATTCGGGAAAGCCTGCCTGTTTTGGCGGGCTTTCCTCATTGATGCCTCTTGCCGTTGACGGGGATGTGTGACACAATTCCGCATCTGCGTTGTGCTTCACGACATTCTCTAAGGATGTGATACGGATGATGGATAATCGTTCCCGGCTTCTGGCGTGTGCAGGCTGCCTGTGTCTGGTCTTTCTGTTGGGCTGT
>DATMFC010000430.1:0-9368 GCA_035556335.1 Planctomicrobium sp.
ATTTGACGACTTTCAGAAACGGATTTCGTGTTCGCACGATGAAATTTGCCACCGGTCTGATTCTCGGCCTGATGCTGAGCGTCGGGATTGCCAGTGCGCAAGACGTTCCAGATATCCAGACCGCGGTCAACAACGGCACCCAGCTTGAAGACCAGCGAAACTGGAAAGAAGCGGTTGATTTCTACAAGAAGGCGGTTAAGCAGTGGCCAGATCAGGAGCCGTTGAATCGGGGACTGCGACGGTCACAGTTTCAGTTTTCGATCGCCCGTCGTTATTCAGATGAGACGTTTGTACGGTCGCTGAAACCGATGTCACGCGACACGGCATTCGCTCTGTATGACGACGTGTTGATCAACGTGCAGACATATTATGTCGACCCGATCAATACGACCTCACTGGCGGCTCACGGAACCGAAAGCCTGTGGCTGGCACTCGGCAATCCCCGATTTCTCGATGAGAATCTGTTCGGGGCTTCTGACGAACAGGTTCAGAAACTTCGTCGGGAACTGTACGAAAAGTTCTGGAATAAACAGGTCACCGGTATGGCCGGGGCTCGTCAACTGATCTCCGAAGTGTGTGATTTGTGTCGTGATCGTGTTGGTCTGGAACCCGGACCAATCGTCATGGAGTATGTATTTGGAGCCTGCAATTGTCTTGATGATTATTCCAATGTGCTGAGTCCTGGCAAGAAGCAGGATCTCTTCGGCAACATCAAGGGAGAGTTCGTCGGAATCGGAATCGTCATGGAAGCGGTTGCCGGAAAAGGAATGAATCTGTCTCAGATTCTTCCGGAAAGTCCGGCTGCAGAAGCGGGACTGCGACGCGGTGACCGAATCTCCGGCGTCAATGGAAAAGACATTCGCAATATGTCGACAGAAGAAGCCGCCGGTCTGCTGGCAGGATTGGCGGGAAGTCAGGTCTCGCTCGAAGTCACCCGGAACGATTCCTCCATCTTCAACGTCAACTGCACGCGACGTGAAGTGAAAGTGAAAAGTATCCCGGTCTATAAAATGATCGATCAGTCAAAGGGGATCGCCTATATTCAGATGACCGGTTTTCAACAGAGTACCGTCACCGAAATGGATCATGCCTTGAATGCGTTGTCTCGTCAGGGAATGCGATCACTCATCTGGGATTTGCGTGAGAACCCAGGTGGATTGCTCACGGCCGCCATTGAAATTCTGGACCGGTTCATTGATGAAGGAGTGATTGTTTCGACGCGAGGCCGTTCTCCCGATCAGAACAAAACCTACACGGCTCACAAACCCGGCACATGGGATACCCGACTGGTACTGCTGATTGATGAAAACAGTGCCAGTGCGAGTGAAATCGTGGCCGGTGCCATCCGGGATCACAAACGAGGAGTCATTGTCGGTCGAACATCATTCGGAAAATGGAGCGTGCAGTCGATCTTCGACTCCCGGTATTCCACCGCGATCCGACTGACAACCGCAAAGTTTTACTCTCCAAACGGAAGTACCTGGGGAAAAATCGGTCTGCAGCCTGACGTCGTCGTCCAGAACGGTCCGGAACATCGGATGCTGGGGGAAGTGGACCTCGATAACGACCCCGACCTGCGTGAAGCCCTGCGGCAACTGAATGATCGGGAATATACGCAACGGTAAGGGGTGGCTTTTATTGTGCCGGGTATTGGGATAAATTCGAAATTCAAAGAAGAGAAATTCGAAGCAAATTCAAAAGAAGAAATTCAAAACCTGAAACACTCACCTGTTATTGAGTAGCGAGGCTGTTTCGAATTTTTGATTTCGAATTTGTTTTGAATTTTCCTCGTTTGAATTTCGAATTTCCTTTCCTCTTCTTCAGACTCCCTGCACTTCATGAGCAATGCCGACGAGTCCGACTTTCGAAACGGGCCTTCCTGGCTCTCCGGACGCGGACTTGCTCCCACTCTGAAATGGCGCGTCGGCACAGATGGAACGCTGGCCTGCTTGTGCCTGAGTCGTGAGACGGGCGAGATCTTCTCAGCCGATCAGACGGGGACCATTCACCGCATCGATCGAAAAGGAAATATTGCAGGCTTGACCCGGGTGTCTCCCTCCATCGTCAGTCTGGTCTGGAGTGATGACGGCACACAAGGGGCCGCAATCATTGGGGAAGATGAAGTTGTCCGGCTGGGGCAATCCCTGAAAACTGTCCACAAACTGTCGCTTCCGGATGTCTGCCTGGGTCTGGCGATTTCTCCTTATGGAAACCATCTCGCGGTTTCGCTCGCCAATGGAAAAACACTGATCTATAACGAACGAAGCAAGAAAATCGCTCAGTTCGAAACATTGCGTCCCCTTTCCTTTCTCCAGTTCTGCTCTACGGAATCGCTGTTGTTTGGTGCCGCAGAGAATGGATTAGTCTGTTGCTTCAATCTGACAGGGGCGGAAGTCTGGCAGGAACGCAATCTTGCCAATGTCGGAAAGCTGGCGATCACCGGCGAAGGAGATTTGGTTTACACCGCCAGCTTTGCACACGGAGTTCAGGCCTTCGACGGTGACGGCTCGTTCATTGGTGCCTATATCGTTGATGGAACCGTGAATCGGGTCGATGCCAGTTTTGAGCCGGATCGGGTGATTGTCTCAACGGTTGAACGGTCACTCTATTGGATGGACGCTGACGGAGATCAGCTCTGGTCGACAAATGTCGACAACCCTATCGTCGATGTCCTGTGCGACCCTTTGGGAGAATGGGTCGTCGTCGGTCTTCAGGATAAAGGGATTTATCACCTCGACTGGGGAGACCGGACCTGACTTGATTATTCCTCACTCAGTACTCCCAAGTTTGATATGAATAGGAGAGAAGTGGGTAGTGGGTAGGAAATGGCATGAATTTCCAGCCTTTTTCTGATCCCTGGCCCCTGAATCCTGACCCCTTGCTTCGATGTAAATAGACTTGGAAGTACTGTCACTGGTTCATGATGGAAACGGTCCCGTGAGAGGGAGGCCATTTGCATTCATCCTTCACGGAATTGAACTTATCGAACTTCCTGGTGGGCTCGCCCTTCCGAGCCATTATCAATGAAGCGAAAGCCCAGGCTGAAAACGACCGTAGCCTGTCAGGCATGACTCCGACAGGCTACGTTTGAAGATCACCAATCCCGTTGCTTATTTCGCAGCAGCTTTTGCGGTCTTGGCATCGATTCGGCGCTGGAGTGTCTTCTGGGTTTCTTTGAAGACATATTCCAGATATTCATCCTGATCATGCAACAGAGCCTCGACGGAAACGTCCATCGCTTCCTGATTATCAAAGAAGCTGAGTGCTCGAACAGCTTCCAACCGGACACGTGGGAACTCGTCGTTGATCGCAGTCTGAAGAATCTCCAGCGGGTTCTCCAGTTGATCAATCCCATAGCTCACCGCCCGAACGGCAGCGGCCCGAACGTGTCCGTTTTTGGAAGCCAGCAACGTCGTCAGTAGTTCTTTGTCGAGAACACCATGCTGCTGTTTCACCCAGAATCCTTCGAGTTGCAGGTGATCCAGTTCAGGATCATCTGCTTTCTTACCGGCAAGCCACTTGTCGACGGCGGCCAGAACTTCCTGGGGATCACGATCCCGCAGTTCGCGACGAACTCGGTAACGGGTTCGGTCTTCATAGCTGGAAAGCAATGAAAGCAATTGTTCCACCGATTCCCCTGCAATGGCCGGAGGAGTGACCAGCGGATTGTTCTTGTAGGTGATTCGCCAGATCCGGCCATGGATCTTGTCGCGGTTTGGATCACGAATCGAGTGCTGCATGTGTCCGACCAGTGGATTGAACCAGTCGAGAACGTACAACGCTCCGTCAGGACCGAACTGCAGATCGACCGGACGGAAGTTCAAATCGGACGAACGAAGCAGTGGTTCGACCGGATCGGCATGGAAACCTGATCCATCTTCTTTCAGACGGTACTGCAGAACTCCCTGAAATCCGATGCAGTTGTTCAGCAGATAATCCCCTTGCATCTCCTTTGGGAAATGACGTGAGGAAACCAGTTCACATCCGCAAGTCGGACGCCATTGTTTGACCAGTAACTGTTTCATCCCCGGATGTTTGTGCGGGAAATCGACACTTCCGGAGAACGGACCGGCAACGTAATTCGCTCCACCTGAGGCATCCGCAATGAAGTTCTGTCCCCACTTGTCGAAAACATGTCCCCAGGGATTCGCGAAGCCGTAAGCAATGAAATCACTGAACTTTTCTGACTTTGGATCGTAACGGAAAACCGAGGCATTGGCAGAACGGGTCAGCCCGTAGGGGGATTCGACCTGGGAGTGATGGAACACCCCTTCATTGAAGTAAAGTTCTCCCCCCGGTCCCCATTCGAAGCAGTGGATCGCATGGTGCGTGTCGCCGGAATCGAAGCCATGGAGGATCTTGCGATTGATGTCGGCCTTGTCATCACCATCAGTATCCTTGAGGAACAACAGATTCGGCTGTGAGGAAACGTAGGCCCCGTGATCTCCCAGTTCCAGTCCGATAGGAAGATACAGACCATCAGCGAAGACGGTTTGTTTGTCTGCTTTGCCGTCTTTGTTGGTGTCTTCAAGAATCAGAATTTTGTCGTTGGGTTTTTCTCCCGGCAGAATCTGGGGGTACGTCTCGTTCGTGGTCACCCAGATGCGGCCTTTGGAGTCAAAGGTCATCGCCACCGGATTCTTAAGGTCCGGGAATTCAATCTCCGAGGCATACAGATTCACTTCAAACCCTTCCGGTACGGTAAAGGTTTTCAGAGATTCTTCTGGTGAAGTGATGTGAATTTCTTTGGTGAAGTTGGTTTCAATTTTCGGAAGTTCACCGGTTTGAGAGTCGTCAATTTTCGCAGGCAGGGCTTTTCCTTGTGCGGTCTCCCAGACACGCTGGTCGCGCACGGCGATCATTTTGCGAAGTTTCTCGAACTCAGAGGGGAAGTTCACCACTCCGAACGGGTTCTTGCGTCCCCCGTAAATGTAGAAACCGTTGACACTCCGATAGTCGTAGTAGAACTGCTGATTCTTCTCAGCCACTTCCTGTTTGAGACGGTCCAGCAAAGCCGGATCAACATTTTTGGCCTCACCGAACAATGCCTGGTCCAGAATTTTGGCGAGTTCTGCGTCTCCCTGTTCATCCAGATGAGCCCCGTTGATCGTCAGGTTCGTCTTGGGATCATCGAGCAGTTTCTTTGTCGGAGTGAACAGGTCGATGAATTTCACCTGAGCCTGATCGGCGACCTTCTTCATCGCGGCCGTGTACAATGCCAGATTCTCGTTGTTTCGTGTTCCGGCCGGCACGTTCCGGTCGTTGAGGTCTTCGTTGGCGATAGGGGAGAAAAGAACGATTCGCGGAGCAACTTTCACTTCTCCGGTTTTATCGTTGATTTTCAGACCACCGCTGTACGTCTGCACGGGGTATTTGAGTTGCTTGAGATCGGCCAGAAATGTGGTCAAATCCTTTTCGAACGCGGGAAGGCCATCCGGTCCTGCAAACGATTCATTGAACCCGAAAAAAGCGAAAATCACGTTGGGCTGATGGTCGATGAGCGTATGACCATGGTCCGGAAAGTCGAGTGAACGGAGGCGGACATTGATGGTATCGCCGGAAAACCCGAGATTTCGGAGAACAAGTTGCTTCTCAGGAAATCGGGCGTGAAGTCGGGTTTCGAAGTTATTGAAATATTGCAATCGTTCGGCGGTGGTATTGCCGACGATCACAATTTTATCCCCTTGCTCCAGAGAGAGGGGTTCCCCTGCGGACAAGAGCGGGCCAAATTGAAAACTCCACGCAGCAAGCAGAGCCAGCGAGGCGGCAATTCGTGACATATTTCTTCTTTCCGTGACGGTTTCGGCAGGAAAAACAGGTGGGACAGACCAGACGCCTGACGTCGAATCAAGCCGGATCGATGCAAATAGAATTGTGGCGTATGTGGCGAAGAATGTAAAATGTAAACAGAAGTTGAAATGACAAGTAAAAAAACATGCCACAAAACGATTCCGCGAAACTGCCGACCGAATCCGCAACTCCGACAGCCGTCCATCACCGGTGGAAGGCGGCGACATCCGCAGGAATTTTTCTTCTGGTGAGCGTGTCCCTTCTGGTCCTTTTGCTCTGGCGAGCCAGCCATTCCACCGTCACAGATGCCGCAACGGTGACCATTTCACCTGAGAGCCCCCCCGTTAAGGAAGAAGGCATTACCGTTGCTGAGGAACCGGTTGTTCAGTGGCGTTCGGAGCAACTGGTCGGCAAATGGCTGTTGCGAGGAATGATTCAACGGGAAATTGAAATGCATCCCGACGGAACGGCCGTGATGAAATGCAAGCTGGACCCGATTTCCAGTCTGATTTACGGCAGTCGACTCGTCATGAATTTGAACTGGACCCTGGAAAACGGGATCCTGACACATTCGGTCACCGGAGGAGAGCCCAAAGCCAACGTCGACAAGTTGACCGAAGCCTATGGAAAAACATTGTCCTATCAGGTGATTCGTGTCGACGAGAACTCACTGGTCTTAAAGGGACCATTTGAATCCAAAAGCCTCGAAAACTGGGTCGCTGTCAAACCTCATGCGGACATCGCGAAGCCGCAAGATTAATGTCGCAGAAGTCGAACCCTCTGACTTAAGGTGCATACCGGGAGAGCAAATTGCTCTTTATTATTCCGCTGCTTCGCATTTCCCGGTTTAAAAATTGCGCCGATCAAGAGAACCTGCGACTTGGTTGCGTCTCATTTCTCTCGCCGATACCGTTTCACGGTCTTCAGAAAGAGAGTGATACCGTTTTCTGCTCATGCCAGCGCGGCGTGAGAGGGAAATTTTGAATTAACACCCGACGGGGGTGCATTGATCCGGTGTTGCCGCGTCGCCGAAGCCATCTGAAAACGGAGTGACTATGAATGTTGGCGTGATCACCCGCTTGTCGATCATGATGTTTCTCCAGTTCTTCATCTGGGGAAGCTGGTACGCGACAGTCGGCAATTACATGGACGCGAAAGGGATGTCCGGATTGATCGGCCATGCCTATTCCGTTGGCCCTCTCGCCGCGATCCTGGCTCCCCTCTTTCTGGGGCTGATTGCGGATCGCTATTTTGCAACCGAACGGGTGCTCGCTGTTCTGCATCTTCTGGGAGCCGTTACGCTGTTTATCGCTCCGCAATTCTCCGGTGAGGCATTCATCGGAATTTTGCTCATCCATATGCTCTGTTACATGCCGACCCTGGGGCTCTCCAACACGCTGGCCTTCCATCATATTACGAATCAGGAAAAAGAATTCCCGATCGTTCGTGTTGCAGGGACCATCGGCTGGATTGCTGCCGGAGTGCTGGTCAGCGGACTTCTGAAAGCAGACAAGTTGCCGTTGCAATTCAATATAGCAGCGGGTGCTTCATTGCTGCTCGGACTTTACAGTCTTGCTCTGCCGCATACCGCTCCTCCGGCCAAAGGACAACCCGCTTCCGTCTCCAGTATTCTGGGATTTGACAGTCTGAAACTCATGAAATCGCCGAGTTTTGCGATCTTCATTATCTGTTCGTTTCTCATCTGTATCCCGCTGTCTGCTTACTATGCATTTGCTGCCAAGTTCATTGAAAATGCCGGGAGCGAAACTCCGGCATTCATTATGTCGTTTGGACAGATGTCGGAAGTCTTGTTTATGCTGGCCATGCCCTTCTTCTTCGCTCGACTGGGTGTGAAGTGGATGCTGCTGGTGGGAATGCTGGCCTGGGTCGTTCGATACGGATTATTTGCCGGGGCCGCGTCGTCCGGAGCGTTCTGGATGATCATCGGCGGGGTCTTGTTGCACGGCATTTGTTACGACTTCTTCTTTGTCACCGGCTACATTTATGTTGATAAACGTGCAGACAAAAAGATTCGTGGACAGGCCCAGAGCTTTCTGGTTCTTGTTACCCAAGGGCTCGGGATGCTGATTGGTGCTCAGATTTGTGGTTTCATGTTCTCCGCACTCAGTGAGACCACCCCGCCGACTCTGACGATGCCACAATGGCAAACCTTCTGGCTGATCCCGTGTGTTATGGCCTTGATCGTGATGTTCCTGTTCGCATTCACTTTCCGGAACGACACTGTCGAAGCCACTTCTGAAGAAATGCTGAAAGAAGAGAAAGCCATCGGTCCAGCGACGTAGGACTCCGCTCGACTTTCATCCCTTCTCATCGTATGAAAGAAGAGATAAAGAACCGGGAAATAATGTTTCCCCAGAGCCAGAGAGGGGTTAGGAGTCAGGGGAATAGAAATATTCCATTCCTAACTCCTAATCCCTCTTGTTGAATGCTTCCCACTCCCTAAGTATTTCCCAGCCCTCTTCTTTGCCGTAGCTCTTCGAGTCGTTGTTTGAAATGCTGTTCGTGGCCCCGTTGGGTGGGCTCGTAGTAATGTTTTTCGACACCAAGATAATCCTGGTCGACCCAACCCCCGGCCCCGTCGTGAGCGTATTGATACCCGGTTCCGTGACCAAGACGCTTCGCTCCGGCGTAATGACCATCTTTTAAATGAACCGGAACCGGAATGATCCGTTCGTGTTTCACGTCATCCATCGCGGCATTGATGGCCATGTAAGACGCATTCGACTTCGCGACACAAGCCAGGTAAGTCACCGCCTGCGCGAGAATGATCCGGCATTCCGGCATGCCGACTCGTTCCGTTGCTTCCGCAGCCGCGTTCGCCAGCACAATCGCCTGCGGATCGGCATTGCCGACATCTTCCGAAGCAAAGATCACGATGCGACGCGCAATAAATCGGGGATCTTCTCCCGCCACCAGCATGCGTGCCAGCCAGTAAATCGCCGCGTCAGGATCACTCCCTCGCAAGCTTTTAATGAATGCGCTGATGACGTCGTAGTGCTGATCTCCTTTCGAGTCATACAGAATGGCTTTCTTCTGAATCGACTCCTGTGCGACTTCCAGATCCAGCACCGGCTTTGAAGCATCCAGTGACTTCGCGCCGATCTCCAGAGCCGTTAACGCACGCCGGGCATCACCGTCGCAAATCTCGGCAAGGAAGTTCAGCGCTTCCTCTGTTGCAGAGGACTCCGGTAAACCGAGTCCCCGTTCTTTGTCGGTCAACGCCTGCTTCAGAAGAACGAGAATCTCTTCCTGTCCGAGCATCTGAAACTCAAACACCTGACTCCGGCTGATCAATGCCGATGCCAGTGTGAAGAACGGATTGGCCGTTGTCGCCGCAATCAGACTGACAACTCCAGATTCCACATCCGGCAACAACACATCCTGCTGTGTCCGGTTGAAGTGATGCAACTCGTCGACGAACAGAATCGTCCGGTCACCGCTGCTGTTCAGTCGCGATCGGGCTTCGTCAAGTGCCGCGCGAAGTTCCTTCACTCCCGCAGATGCCGCGTTGAGCACCAGAAAATGGGATCGGGTGTGATTCGCGATGATCTCTCCCA
>DATMFC010000431.1:0-7426 GCA_035556335.1 Planctomicrobium sp.
ATACTACAATCGCATTTATGGACATCCATGGAATTGCCACCAGAGGCAATCTGCTCATCGATGATGTTGGAAGAGCAGGTCTGTCCACCGCCGGAAGAGTTGCTGGCTCCCGTGTTTGTTCCGCCAACACCTGTTCCGGGAGCGGGAGAGGATGTGCAGACTGCGCCAAAGGCATTCGGGCTGGAACTTCCATTCGATCCACAGCTCCCTTCTGAGCACGGATAGCAGTCGATCGAGAACGATTGTTGAGTTTCGGGACCTGGTGTATTGGAAGGCGGATTAGCACCAGGAGTGTTCGTGGCAAAGCAGCCGGTCAGGAGTGTTTCAAAGTTGTCTGGAGGTGACAACGTCGCCCGCGCAACCCATGCGGGAGAGCAATCCCAAAACCAGAATATCGTGCCTGAGGACTGCCAAAAATTAATATTGAATCTAGTAGATCCAATGAATTTCGGTAGTGTTGTGCTTCCGCGAAACAGGAGATAAGCTCCACTAGAATAGTAGAATCCGGCATTCAGATCGACAATGCATCCGACTGGCCAGATCCCGAATCTGGCATATGGAATCACAGGATCATAATCACACAATGCGAATGCACTGCCATAGCTCTTGGACCATTCACAATCATAAGCAAAGGACATTTCACTGAAGGTGATCCCGTCAAGAGCAGTACAGTTGTTACACATATTGTTAAGAATGCCGTCAAACCGGACCTGAACCGTCATGTCTCGGATTCCATAACAACAATCTTCAGGTAATACGGAGGACGCCTCCATCGCCTGCTGTGATCGATCAGACTTGAGGGCCTTGAGTCCGGCGTCCGGCAGTTGAAGGGGATTTTGGGGAATGCTACCATTAATACTTTGAAGTAGAAGTTCCTGCGACATCGTCTTGATGTCCGAGAGAGGCGCGGTCCATTGAAGAAAGCCAGAGGTTCCTTTAAGGGTCAATGTGATGAGCAGAGGTCTCTCCTGAAATGAGAGACTGGCAATCACCTCGAAATACCCGCAAAGAGGTTCGAACGAAACAGACCAAGCCGCCACATCATGATTCACTATCGCTAAATCCAGCACATATTCCCCCGCAAGAAGCTTGCTGTCCGGGCAATCAGGCAGTTCAAACTCCGGCAAAGTGACCAGCAGTTGTTGCGGTAATTGTGGCTGCCCGGGTGGGGAGGAAAGTTGAGTGCTCATCGATTCACCTTTTCAGTAGGGGAAGGAGATTGTCGAAATAATCCCTGGAGTTGAGTTTTACCTGGAGTTTTTAGCAGGCGACGACCACTTCTTAAGGGGACAACTGAATGCTCTCCCACGAGCTTTTAATGTCAGTCCACATCCGCATTGCATGCAGCGGGTTCCCTGACGTTTTTCACACGTATCGCAGATGGCCAGTCGGGCGGCATATTCTTCGGCGGTCACCGTTTTAAATCCGTTGGCGGTGAACGCGGCCAGTGCCTGGGTGAGGTTCCAGCCCTGTTGAATCAACGAGGGAGGACGATGAGGAACATGTCCACTATTCCTTTGTGTGTTCTGGGGAGCGCATTGAACCATTTCACTCCGGTCGCGCGGTTGCAGGCATGGTTTCAATCGCATGCTGCACCGCTGGCAGATCGGAGCGGTGACGAGACCATTCGCGACCCGCACCTGAGTGTGGCGGCAGAAATAAAGATGGGGAGTTTCCGTCTCCTCACGGTAATTGCAGGAGAGAAGCGTTTCGTCGGTAGTCGATGTCGTATTGCTCATGCCTGTTCTCCGTCAGGGGAAACAGAACCGGAGAGAGCTTGCTGTAAAGCCCGAACTGCAATCTCCGCACAATGCTGCTTGTCCGGCGGGATTCCACTGGCCAGTTCCGCCAATTGCTGGATTGAGAACTCCGTGCATTCCTGGAAACGTCGTCCTGGTAACCATTGCGTCAGCAACGACCCACAGGCGATCGTCACTCCACAGGCATTGCATTCGAATCTGGCAGTTTCGATGTGCTGGCCTGCGACACGCAGATGCAACACGAAGAATGGTCCGCGTCCCGGAGTTCCCACGACTCCGACATGCGTCGCCATTGGGAGTATTCCTCGATTGTAAGGCTCCTGGAAATGCTCCATGAGCACTTCGGAAAATCGTGGCATCACGTCGCCTCAATTTTGTGGTTCAGGTACTGTGACTCTCGAAGAAAATGTCTGTAAACTTCTGCGCTGAAATTGTTCCAATGCGACCCTGGCCGGTTCGTAGTCGGGATGGGTTTGCAGGATGTCATTCCAGACCTGCTGGGCGATCTCGGGTTGTCCCAGGTCTTCGTAGACGAGGGCGAGGTTGTGCCGGGTTTTGTAGTCGGTGATCCCCAGGTCCACGCTGGCGAAGTGGCGTTCGGTCTGTTCCTGCAGGATGCGGAGGTATGTCTGTTCGGCTTGCTTCAGTCGTCCGGCGGCGTGAAACAGCATGGCCTGGCGGAACAGGAGTTCCTTGTCATCGGGGAAGAGTCGCAGTCCCTGTGTACAGCAGTGCTGGGCCTCGTCTGTTTGCTGCAACTGCATCAGGGAACCAATTAATAATGCATAGGCTTTACGAAGATGGGATTCGTCTTTTCCGGAGACCTGGAGACAGCGCTGGAGATATCGGATCGCCTCGTCCTGTTGTCCGGCGTCGGCGTGGGTCATACCGAGGTTAAACAGCACGAACGGGTGATCGGGACGTTCGGTCAGGTCTCGATGCAGTAAATGAAAGTCACGTTGCAACTTCCGATGATGCCCGGCCTCGCTGTGGTCGGAGCCGGAGTGGACGACGTAAAGATCAGTCCAGGCCACGTCTCCTCCGGCCCGGCGAATGGAGGGCAAAATCTGTTCGTGGATGTGGAATTCCCATTCCAGATCAGGCCGGTTGCGGATCAGTTTGACGTGGTCCACGGCGGTGACGTCCTGCGGGGTGAGGCCGGGGCAGTGGACCTGCATGAGATACCCCAAGAGATTCTCGGGATGGTCCCGGTCGGCTAATTCCCGTAGTTCCTGACCGCAGTGTTCCGGCAGCGTGTCGTCGGAGTCCATCCAGAAGATCCACTCTCCTCGGGCATGCCGGAACGATTCATTCCGCGCGAGACTAAAACTGTCCTGCCAGGGCCAGTGATGCACGGTGGCTCCCAGGGCTTCGCAGATCTCCGGGGTGCGGTCTGTGGAACCGGTGTCGACGACGATCAGTTCATCCACCCAGGGACGCAGACTCTCCAGGCAGGGACGAATCGTGTTTTCATTATCCCGCACGATCAGGCAGGCGGACAACTGGATCGGATTGGGTTGGAGCAGCAATTCGCCGTTTTCGTTGGCCTCCAGCAGGAAATGGTGGTACCCCACCCTGCGAGGCATTTTCTCTCTCTGATCCCTGACCTCTGGCCCCTGACCCCTTTCGTTCCACTTCTCCTGATAGAGCTTGTGATTGGTTTGCAGCAGCGCGTTCAAGTCGGTGCCACTGCCCCGAAATGTAGCGCTGCCGGTGTGGTGAATGAACGTGTCTTGAGCGATGAGGCAGCGATACCCCGCCTCGCAAGCCCGGCGGCAGTAGTCGTCATCTTCGAAGTTGCCGATCCCGAACCGTTCGTCGAGGAGGCCGATCCGATCGATGAGTTCTCGTTTGATCAGCAGGCAGAACCCCACCAGCCGGTCGGTGGGCTGGTATTGCCGGTGATGCTGCTTCCCCCAGTCCCAGGCGAACCCGTCCAGTTGGGCCAGGTCGTCATAAGGGACGGGAACCTGTTGTTCGCCGCTGATGTGGTTCGTCACCGGACCGACCAGGCCGACCCCGGGAACTGAATATAATGCCGCTGTTAATCGGCTTAACCAACCCGTGGTGACGAGCGTATCATTATTTAATAATAAGACCTGTTCTCCCTGCGCCGCCAAAATCCCCTGATTGGCGGCGGCGGGGAACCCGCGGTTCTGACCATTCGCGATCAGCCGCACATCGGGAGCGGATCTTAAGAACTCGACGGTGCCGTCCGTGGAACCGTTATCGACGACGATGATTTCGTACGATTCATCGGTGAGGAGTCGAATGCTGTCCAGACAGGCTTTCGTGTGTCCCCATTGATTGAAAGTCACCAGAATGATCGATGTGAAGGGGAGATTTGGGACCGGTTGCGGCGTCGCCGTCGTCAGGAACTGGTAGGCAAAGAACTCGGCCGCTTCGGCCTGGGAGCCGACCTGCAGGGACAACGGTCCGATGGTCACCTGTGGCGGACAGCCCTGTTGCTCCCATTCCGCGAATCCCGGTCCGCCGATGGCGCGCAGTTCCTGGACGTCGAATCCACAGCGAAACAACAGCTTTTCGATCTCCCGCCGGGTGAAGAACCGGACATGGTCTTCATCCAGGAGTCCGGCTGATTCATAGGTCCAGTTCCCGGCCAGCAGAGACCGAATGACCGTATGATTGCGGACATTGGGAAGACTGGTGACCAGCATTCCCTCTGGTGTCAGCCAGCGACGGATCTTCTTCAGAACAGCGGCGGGATCCCGCAGATGCTCCAGCACGTCCGCACAGATGACGCAGTCAAACGTTCCTTCAGGGAAGTCGATTCCCTCGGATTGCACGTTGCCGATGTAGACGTCATCCAATCGCTGACAGGCGGCCTCCGCCGCGTTGGAATTGAGTTCGATCCCGGTGACGTGAGCAGCCTGACGACGCTTGATCGCTTCTCCCAGCCGTCCGCCCCCGCAGCCGATGTCCAGAATGTGACGGGCCGTCGAAGGAACGTGTTCCAGAACATCAGGGCGGTCAAACTCGAAGTAACTGTGATCCTTCAGATTGGGAGTAGCTGGAAGAATCACTGACGTTCGATTTAAGAGGGGAGAGACCTGTTGCAGCACCTGTTCCATCCGGTGGCGATAAGTGTGTTGCTGTAAAGCCAGCTCCCGTCCGGCCGCGGCAATCCGTTCCCGTTCGCTGTCATGTGTTAAGTAATAGTGAATCTGATCAAAGAGTTCGTCCGCATCCTGATAGGTTTCCGCATGGACACCTGTCTGAAAGAGTTCCTCCTGACCGTTCTCTGCTATGTGATTTGTGAATAGTAAGGAACCGCTACAGAGTCCTTCGAAAACCCGCATGTTCACATCATCTTGAATGCTGCGATTAAACACGATCTTTGACGCGGAATAGATCTCCGCCATCTCCCGGTAATCACACTGTCCCAGAAAGCAACGGGGAATCTTTTCCCGGAGCAGGTTCAGCAGTTCGGTTCTGGCTCCGGGAAAAAAGTTGCCGACGAACGCCACGTCAAAGCGGTTCTCGACCTGCCGCCGTCCATGAATCACCGGATCACAGGCCAGCGGCAGCCAGCGAACGTTTGGAATCCCGGCCTGACGGAGTCGTTCGGCTCCGTTCTTCTGGGCGGCGAAGACGAAGTCCGCCTGCCGGGCCTGCTTCAGGCAGCGGTCAAATGCAAGATGCGTATCAATCCCCCACCAGGCCAGCGGCCGCAATTGTGGAGGGATGTCATACTCCAGCCCGTCATCGACCCGCAGAAAGAGACGGAACCGGTTCGGATCCACCTGCGGAAGATCGGCTGGCCTCAAGTGGACCGCATCGGTCAGACACTGCAGCGCCCGCAACGCATACTGACCGGTGGTTTCCGGTCGCGGCCCGTCGTCAAAAATCACTCCCACAGGCGGCATAAGCCCTCCGCGTCATGGTGGTTATCAGATTGGTCCCCGTTTCAGCACATCATTGTCGCCTCATTCCGTGTCGTGGCCGGAGTCAGTAACGGCGCATACTGCTCCTCAATCACCCGTTCCCAGGTGAAACTTCGTTCGAATCGTTTTCGTCCCTGGCGTCCCATTTCCAGACGTTCCTCCGGATGGTCCAGGAACCAGTTCAGTTTCTGCCCCCAGTCGGCCACGTCTCCCGGTTCCGCCAGCAGTCCGGTCAGGCCGTCAGTCATGACCTCCGGCATCCCACCGATGCGGCTTCCCAGCACCGGCTTTCCGCAGGCCATCCCTTCCACGGCCGTGCGGCTGAGTCCTTCCTGGGCAATCGTGGGAACCACCACCAGATCCGCTTCGCGATACCGCTGTGGCAACTGCTCCTGCGACTGCCAGCCGATGCATTTCAGAAAGGGTTCCGAAGAAGAGAATTGATTGGCATCCGCCGTGACCCGCAGTTCAAAATCCTGCCGCATTTGCCACAGTTGCCGACAGGCTGCCTGCAGCACCGAAAATCCCTTGATCGGTTCCTGGGGAAGTCCCGCAAACAATAGTCGCAGCTTTGTATGAGAGGGGCCGGAAAACTCTGGTTCCGGGAACCGCTCGGCATCCATCCCCCAAGTGACCACCCGCACGTTGTCTGACCAGAGCTCCCACAAGGCTTGAGTCGATGAATTCAAGACCAGCACCGCGGTGGCCGAGCGAACGGTCTGTCGAAGCAATGAGTGATAACGGTCTGTTCCGACCTGACTGAGTTGTCGTTCCGCCCGGTGCAGACTTCCGGAGAACCGGTCATTCTCGACCAGACAGGTCATACACTCCCGAGGAGTGGCCGGTTGAGAGCGGGAACACTGCTGAACCCCTCCCGATCGATCCGGTCGAAGACGCAAATTATTGAACGGACACAGACATTCACTCGCCTGCATTCGTAACAGATAAGAATAGCCCTCCATTGCCTGTGCTATATAGGGCTTAAAATTCCAGCAGTCTGTAATGATAATATGGTCAGGATCAAACTCGTCGACGGCTTCCCGAAACCGCTGCTGAATGCGGGGAATCGTCCAGTCCTGAATCGAGAACCGCAACGGAATCGTGTCCACCGGACAGGTGTGGTCCACCTGTCCAATCCCCCACTCCGGCAGCACGGGGTGAATGAGCTGAACCTCATAGCCCGCCTGCCGGAGGAATTTGGTCAGCTCGACCGTGTGAACAATCCCGCCCCCGGTCGAGGGCCAGTTGAACAGAAAACTGACAATCGCCACCCGCACACGAGTGGAAGAGAGACGCCTTTGGTGATTTCCAGTATTTTTACTAGTCTGAAGGCGTGAAAGATTCTGCTGAACCGCAGCTGACCGCTGGGAGGCCGGGATCGATTCCAGGAGGGCGACCGCCTGGTCCACATGCCCTAACGCCGCGTCCACTGTCGCCAGATTATTCTGTAAGCGAGGAATGAGAGAGGACTCCAGCGAGGAGTCATGGAGCAGGGCTTCCAGTTGCTGCCGCGCGGCGAACAGATCGCCATCGAGTGCCAGAGAAGTGGCCGTCTTCATCGGGCTGGCAACCATTCACCACTCCCTTCACTGCAGATCACGGAAACGGATCAGACGAGGGGAGCGAGCATACGAAAACCGACCGAAAGTACAAGTCTGATCAGATGAATTTTACAAAAAGAAGGACGTGTTTCAAAACCGCGTAATTTAACACTTCGCTAGACAATTTGTATTCACTAACAACCGTATTTTAACAGGCACT
>DATMFC010000432.1:0-4293 GCA_035556335.1 Planctomicrobium sp.
TGCGGAATCGCCGGACAGCCCGGCTTTGCAGCGGTATTATCTGACGACCAAGGCACGGTATCTTCGTGAGCAGAAAGATGATGAGAAATCTTTGGAGGTGGTCGACAAGATCCTCTCTTCTTCCTGGGTCAATGCCGAGGACCGGTCCACCGTCAGTTCCCTGCGATGGCAGGCGCTTCTGCGACTGGGACGGATTGACGAAGGAGTAGCCCTGATCAGAGAGACTCTGGCGGAATGGGACTATCCTTCCGAGAAAGAGAAAGAGGCCGCGATCCAATCGACAATCGCGACGGAGTTGAGCAATGCAGGCCACTCCCCGAAAACCGCCCCAGTGGATACTGCCGACCGAGTATCCCTGAACTGGTTCACGAATCTGGAGAAAGCCCAGGAGGCAGCCCGCGCACAGAAAAAAGACCTGTTGTTGCTCTTCACCGGTTCGGACTGGTGTGCCCCGTGCAGGCAATTGAAAAAACAGATACTGGACACCCGGGAGTTCGCCGAACGGATCAATGACAAGTATGTTCTGCTGGAGTTGGATTTTCCGAACGGGACGGAACTTCCGCAGGAACAGGTTGAACAGAATCGAAAACTCAGCGGCCAGTTGAACAACAGTGGATATCCGTCGATTTACTTTGCTGATGCCGAGATCCTGCCTTATGGCAAGATCGTCGGTTTCGGAGGCAGCGAGACATTTTATAACCGGCTGGACCGTTCGCTGGAACGCGCCGCGCAATATCGGCAGGCGACACAAGGAGGCTTCGTGTCGGCCGTCACCAGCGCGGGCACGCTCGATCAGGTGCTCTCCATTGTGCCGGAAGAACTGATCCCATCCGGCTGGACGCCGCATCTCGAACGACTGATCGCAGCCAGCAGCGCGGAACACCCCGAGCTGCATGCAAAATGGTCGAAAGCACGGGATCGAGTTCAGGAATCGATCGCCCACCAGGAACGTGGAAGGCGTTTTTCGAAGAACATCGCAACTCTTCAAGAAAAGAAGGGGGCTGGAGCATCCCTGGATGACGTTTTCGCGTTCCTGGACGCCTCGATCGAAGAAGCGCAGGGGCACCCTGAACAGATTCACTTCTTTCTGATCAGCAAAGCTCAAACTCTTCAGGAACATCAGGAATACGAGAAGGCGTTAGGAAACGTCGAAGAACTCCTGTCTGCAACGCAGGGCCGCAACCGGGAATCTCTGGTTTCGCTTCAGCAGCAGTTGCTCTTGAACCTGGGCAGGTTCGATGAAGGAATTGAGTTGGTCGTCGCGTCCTTGGCAAACAGGAAGTTTCCATCCGAAGAGGCCCGCCAGTCCTTCACAAATTCTCTAATCGCCCGTCAGCTGACTCAAGCCGGTCAGTACACCGAGTCTCTGAAATACTGGCAAACAACAAATCTGGAGGAAGCTCAGGATCAGGTCAGGGCTGAAGGATCCGGAAGGACTGCCAGACTGATCAGATTGGGCGGACCTGCGCAACCTCAATCCACATCAGAGCAGTCTTTGCAGAATCAGCCCGTATTTGCCTCGATTGATTTCGCGACCCAATCGACGGGCCGGGATCACGAGTTGCGGGGGCGTTCGCTCCTGGCCTGGAGTGGCGCCGGACAACGGGGAGAGCGGCGTCAATCCCAAAAGGAAAGAGCCGCGCTGGCTGCTGTCAGCTTTCGGGCCGCCGACCGGTTCGATCTCGTTGAGCAGGCGATTGCCGCACTGAATCTGACCGACGAGGCGACAGACACGGAACAGGCTACACAAGAGTCGCTCCAGGAAACACTGGGGATTGCCAAAGGATCACAAGGAGACGCTCTCCGATATCTGGCTGGAAAATCGACTTCGACAGTGGGACAAGGTGTCTACCTGCTGGAAGCCGCCTTTGCTTTTGCCAGGGAAGGACGGACTGCTGAAGCGAAGGAACTGGCCCAACAGGCTGCCGATCTGGACAAGCAGATTGACTCGAAACTTCCGGATCAAGCAGGAGTGGAGTACTTCCGTAAGCTGCTTGGGCGCTGGAGTGCCGAGAACAAAACGGCGTCGCGGTCATAAATTCGTCAATTCTCAAGACACCTGAATATCGCTTGCGCCGTTATATTCAGGTGTCTCTGAGAATGATCTCGAATCCCTTCTCACCGCCAGCCTTTCAACTTTAAACAGCAGGTTGATTTATGTGTCGACGTCGTGTGTCCGTGTGTCTGCTCTCCTGTTTGCTCCTGGGTTTGACCGGTCAGGTTCAAGCAAACGATCACCTTTTAACGATCGGGGGTGGTCCTCATGCTGGCAGTAATCAGTTGTCTTTGGAGAACAACGTCCGTTATCTGCAACGGGTATTGTCACGTCTGCAATTGAAAGGAGTTCAACAGAAGATCCTGTTTTCAGACGGGGGAGATCCACAGCGGGATCTGCAATACGAAGGAGAACGTGATCCGGAAGACTTGCAGAGCCTGCTGGCGGACATCGTTGGTCCGTCTACTGGGGTCAAGTTCGATTATCGATCCAGCTTGCTCCCGATTGTGGACGGAACGGCGGAACCCGCGACCATTGAAGAGACCCTCAAGCAATACAGTGCCCAACTGGTCAATGGGGACCGGTTGATCGTCTACTTCACCGGTCATGGAGGTCGTGCCCGGGGATCAGCGGGACCGGGAGAACAAGAAGGACAGTTCCGGGGTCGACGCGGCGGTGGCGGTGAAGGTATTTCGGGTGAAGGTCGTGATTCCAATCGGGAAGATTTGCAGACAGAAGAACGCGAGCCGCGTGAGACTGATCAAGACCGTTCCCGATCTGAAGGGCCGGAACCAACCCCGATCCGCACCGAAGGGGAAGACCGCCAGTCCACTGAAAGCGCGCCCGCAGAGAGTGCTCCTGCCGAAGAAGAGCGTTCACTGAATGACAATGAAGGGGAACGTCCCTCCCGGCGTAGACCGGGGGGACGCGGTCCACGTCGGGAAGCCTTTGCCAATAATATTCTGCATCTGTGGAATCGCACCGACCTTTCGGTGACCGAGTGGACGGAGAAGCTGGACAAGCTCCCCACCGATGTCCCGGTCATTGCCGTGATGGTGCAATGCTATAGCGGTGGCTTCGGGAACTTCGTCTTCAAGGGGGGCAATCCCGCAAACGGATTGGCCGATCATCCTCGAGCCGGATTCTTCTCGACCGTTCCGGATCGGGTAGCTGCCGGTTGCACTCCCAAAGTGAATGAGGCGGAATACCGCGAGTATTCGTCCTACTTCTTCGAAGCACTGTGCGGAGAGTCCCGGACCGGGGAGACATTAACGCCCCCTGATTATGATCAGGATGGTCAGACATCCTTCCTCGAAGCACATGCCTACACCGCACTGACGGCAGACACCATCGACATTCCAGTGCGAACGACCGACATCTATCTGCGTCAGGTCTCGACCACACGGGGGAAAGAAGGTCTGCTGACGACAAGTTCTCCGATTTCAGAACTCCTTAGCAATGCGAATCCGAGTGAGCGGGCGGTCATTGAAGGACTCAGCCAGCGGTTCGAACTGACGGGAAGTGATCGGGCGAACGAGGTCGATGACGCCATCAAGGCGAAGCGGGCCGAGAAGCAGAAGATCGAAGGAGAATTGCGGAAACATCGCCAGACGGTCACCAATATCAAACGGGACATCAGCAATGCCGTGAAAAAACATTGGCCGGAGATTTCCAGTCCCTGGCATCCCGGAATAGCCCGCATTCTGACCGAAGAGGGGGATGCCGTGCGGGACACGATTCTCCAGCATGAACGCTATGCGGAACTGAAGAAAGAATCCGAGGAGATTAAAGCCCTGTCGGCTCAGAGCGAACAACAGGAACTCCAGGTCGTCAAGCTGGAACGCCTGAAATATTGGCTGGAAACGGTTGCCCTCGCAGCGAATCTGAAGATTCAGGCGGACAACGACAAGGAAGCGGGCCTGCGCCGGATCGGCGAGTTGGAGTCGACGTACCTGACGACAAAGCGGGAAGTCATGGGCAAAGAGTTCTGAAGACTGACGGACTCAGTCGGCGATTCGTGAAGATGAGCCAGCCCAGATTGTCGTTAGGATGGTGTTTCAATTTCTCCGGAGGAAGTGACATGAACCATTTCGAGCGCATTCATCCCGCATGGACCGAGTTCATGAGAGCGATAGAGAACAGACGCCGTAACTGTGCGCCCTGCGGATCGGGAAACGTGAAGCAACCCCCCGCCGTTTCGTCGATCCCGATCCGCCGGGGCGGACTGTCCCGCAATTGAAATCCGATATTGAAAATCGTCCGCCGACGGTCACACATCGTCGCAACCCGAAGAAATC
>DATMFC010000433.1:0-2849 GCA_035556335.1 Planctomicrobium sp.
GATGGGAATCGCCTATTGTTTTGTTGAGCCATGGACTGGTTTCGCCTTGATGTTGTTGTCGATATCCCTGATCGCTTCTCTGGCGATTTACCTTGTCCGCTTTGCGCCACATTGCCCGAACTTCAAAAAGTGGTTGCCTCCTCCCCGATATTGAAACGTACAGGGGGGACATGCCATTCCTGTGGCCCCGACTGCGAGCAATCGGGGCCACCCGGAGCAGACTGCGTTGAAATCAATCGGTCACATTGTTCGTCATGATCACTCCCGGGTGAGGTGTTCCGGCGACGGCTTTCACGGTGGCACGGCGAATCTGGTTGTTTGACAGAATCACATGCTTCAACTCGCCTCGCAGCAGAACCCCCTGTTCCATGCGGGGAGTGTCGCGCTGGTCGATGATCTGGCAGTTGTTCACGCTCGTCTCACGGCAGGAATCGATCAGCAGTCCCACCGGGATTCCGTCAAGAAGCTGACTCCCGGTGACATTCACCCGATCACTGTTAACAAGCTCCACCAGTGCTTCACGTTCTTCCGGAATCGTCACCGGACCGGCTCCTTCCAGTTCCTGCGGGTCCTGAATCTGCACCCCGGAAATCAGGCAGTCAATGGAGTTCTCAATTCGAATTCCATTGCAGAGCTTCGACCGGTTGAAGTCCGGCATCTGGCCGAGCATGTTACCGTTGATCACGACATTGCGAGACCCCTCGACCTGAATGTTTCGTTTTGTTGCGCCATAGATGTTATTTCCGGAGACCACCACTCCCCAGGAATTGGTGATATGAATATTTGTTTCCTGATGCCCGATCAGGTTGCCGGTAATGGACCAGAGTCCGAACATTCCCTTGTCGCGGTCTGACCCGATCAGACGAATGTTGGCTCCCCCTTTGCTGATGGTCGCCTGAATGGTATTGCTGGCGATCGTTCCTTCCCGGACGGAACCCTTTCGAACATCGATATAGATCTCGGCCGTCTCCGGAGGAGATTCCGCTTCGTCCGGAAATTGTTCGAGATGGGTTCGAATGTTGTTATATTCGATGTCGTTTCCGGTGATATGCAGATTGCGGATATCTCCCCCTTCAATTCGGATTCCTCCCCGACGACAGTAGCTGATGTGCGAAGATGTAATGACCCCCTGATGCAGGCTCAGTTCATCAAAGTGAATGCCGATTCCGGTGTTGTAGTAGATGTGACAGGAATCAATGAGGATGTTTCTGGCCCGTTTGTGAACGTGAATGGCCGTTCGCACTTTACGAATCAGGAGTCGAGTGAGCGTGACCTGTACGGCTCCTTCAATCCGGATCCCGTCCGCTTCAGGATGTTGCCCTTCGATTTCCAGACCGTCCACGGTGGGAAAACGTTCATCGTTCCAGACGCCCGGTTTGAATGATTTCGGATCGGCGGAACCCTGGTGTGTTCCCTGAAAGAAAATCGCCGGACCCGGTCCCTGCATGATGATTTTTGCGGTTCCGCCGGAACCTGAGAATGAAATTCGTCCGAGGCGATTCAGGTCGACGACCAGTGGTCGCGTGATGAGATAATCTCCCTTTGGAAGAATCACTTCACCGCTGCTGTAATTGATGGCATGTTGGAGAGAATCGGTATCGTCCGTCTGGCCATCTCCGGTGACTCCAAAGTCTCGAACAGTGTTCATGCTGGTTTCCTGCAAAGGGAGAAGGTACTGTGAAATATGTTGAACTGATGTGGAAGAAATTCAAAATTCGAAGCAGGAAATTCGAAACAAATTCAAAATCTGAAATTCAAAACGATGCATCAGATTTTGAATTTTGTGCTTCGAATTTGTTTTGAATTTCTGATTTCGAATTTCTGATTTCGAATTTCCTGAGGAACACCGTTGCTCAACTGATTTTCCCGGTTTCTTATGTAACGACCATTCGCGACTGGCGGCCTAATTCCAGAAACAAGGTTTCCAGACACAGCGGGACTGGCATCGTCTGTTTGAGGTGCTGTTCCGCAAGAAAACAACGGTCGAGCATTTCCCCGAGCCGGTCCAGTTCGTTCGGATTCCCTGTCTGTGCCAGTTTCTTGCGAAGTGATTCAATGGTGAAACGGACGGCCCAAAACATGTTGTCTCTCTGCACCGCCGTTTCTGTTCCGAGGGCTTCCAGTGCCGACTGCACTGCTTTGACTGCACTCATGCCGTCGATGTTCGAATGCTGGAATTGTTGCTCCACAGTCTTCCAGAGTTGCAGTAATCCCGGTTCGAGCAAGCGCCGAGCAACATCAAGACTCCCTTCGGCCAGACTCAGAATCGGCTCGACATCGGCTGTTGCATGCCCTTGTGCCGTCAGGATTGAGGCGAGTTGTTCGTCATTCAATGAGGAAAAATGAACCGGCTGGCAACGGGAGCGAATTGTCGGCAACACCGCTTCGGTGTCAGGAGTGAGAAGAATGAGGATTGCTCCCGGGGGGGGCTCCTCCAATGTTTTCAGGAGTGCATTCGCCGCTTCTTCATTCATCGCTTCCGCGTCATCGATGATGGCGATGCGACGACTGGCTTCCATCGGGGCATGGGCCAGTTCATAACACAAGCCCGCCCGACCACGGTGAGCATCGTCTCCAACCAGCAGACTGATCGGAAGAATTTTCTTTCCTTCCGGAAGTCCGATAGAAAGGAGATCGGGATGTGTTCCCCCCATCATCTGACGGCAACTGGAACACTCTCCGCAGGCATCCAGTTCGACATCGGGAATCCGTTCACAGAACAGGCACTGAGCAAGAAGCCGGGCAAAGTACCGTTTTCCAACTCCTTTGGGGCCGACGAACAGAAATCCATGAGCGAGCCGCTCCCGTTCGATCGCACGACGGAACATTTCGATTTGCGGCTGGTGCCC
>DATMFC010000434.1:0-2486 GCA_035556335.1 Planctomicrobium sp.
CTTGCAGAAGACTGGCCCAAAAGCGAATCCTGGAATCCAGTCACGCTGACGGCTTTGAATCAGTGCCTCAGGAAATTGACTGAGAACAATCGTGAAATTGTACGGTTGCGATATCTGGAAGGTCGAACGGGAAGTGATCTGGCACGACATTTTGGCAGAAAACTCGCAACGATTTATCAGGCGATTTCACGAATTCATAAATCCTTAGGTGAATGTATTCGTATTCGCCTGGTGAACACGGAGCTTGGGAGCCATGACTGATTCAACACGTCATTTGCAGGGAAACGATGAACCTCCATCATTCCTGGAACAGGTCTTGCAGTATCAGGATGGCCAGCTGACGGAACAGGAACTGGAGGCGTTCGCGTCACAAATCCGCATCGATCCAGATTTACGAAGAAAGTTCATTGATCTGGAAGTTCAATCCGCTGCCATTCACGAAGTCCTGCGCTGGGATATCTATAACGATCCGGGAGTGTCTCCAGACAACTTGGGACCGGTCACAACACTTTCCCTGTTGACCGGATGGACGAAGCGATATGGAGTGGCGATCAGCATTATCGCTGCATCACTTCTGATTGTGCTGGCATTTCTCATCCAGTCTCCTCTCGATCGAGGCAAACAGGTTGAATTGCCGGCTCCCCTGCCCCCAATCGGCGATCCGGTGTTATTGAGCAATGTTTTTTTAACCGAGGAACACCATGCTCTATTTTTTGGGGAGGTGTCCTTAACCACAGGAAGTTCTCTCCAGACTCGACAGGGATACCGATTACAAAGAGGAATCGTCAAGCTGACATTTCCAAATGCGGCCTCGGCAATTATCGAAGCGCCCGCCTTGTTTCGGGTGATCGATGACAATTGCCTGATGCTGGTGGCAGGATCGTGTTCTGTTCATGCTCCGCATGGAGCGGAAGGGTTTCGAGTGGAAACCCCTTCGACAAAAGTGATCGATCGAGGAACCCGCTTTTCAGTCAAGGTGAATGACGGAAATGAAACTGAAGTCCATGTGATTGAGGGGGAAGCCGAGCTCTATCCTTCACTTGCGCAGGTGCCGGAACGGAAGAGTCAGGAGCAGTGGTCTGATTCCGCTGCAACACTGAAGAAGATCCCGCTTCACAAACAACAGGCAATTCGGGTTGATGGATATCGGGAACATTTGATTGACTTCGATTCCAGAACATATGTTGACCAACTGCCAGACCGGATTGTCAGTTATGAAGCAACCAGAACGAGCGAGGGATATGCACAAGATCTGGTGAGTGTCACAGCGCAACGTGGCGGGCAGGTTCACACGTATTCGGTCGAAGAATTGATTCCCATCGAGGTCACCTGGTTTCGTGGCGATACAAAACCTGACTCGGTCGGTCATCTCATTGGTGACTATACACGTCCGGTCCGTCCCCAGGAATTACTGGAGGACCGCAAGCTCTATACCGGAATGATTAATCCGGGTGGACAAGCCGAACCGCTCGACAAAGATCCCATCATGGAAACGAATCTCCAGGAAGGAGTCACAGGAACACCTGGGATGGGAATCCGCTTTCGAACCCCCGTCGTGAATGGTCCTGGTCCTGATGTGGTGCTATTTGAAATTCAAAGTTTCCTGCATCCTCTGGATGGTGATCCATTTCATGTCTACCCGGTGCACTCTCGCCCCGGATTGAAACCGTTGACGGTCCGCCGATTCGATTTAACGATGAATTCCAAGGAATCACTTGAAGTTGTGCATTTCTGGAGACATCGCTTTTCGAAGCCAATCGAGTCTCTGATGGAATTGGAGACGGAAGAGACATTTCCTCGTATGGGCACTTACGAACTCCGTTTTCGGGTTCTTGCCGTGGGAATTGATCTCTCTGAAATGGGATTTGCCGAGGGTGAACAAGTTCAAGAATTGTTTATCCAGCACGCCATCGAAGAAAGCCTGTTTCAGTACGTGGTGACGGACCCGACGTCAAAAGTCGATCCTGTTTTTATTGCCGGTTTTCCTGAAGACAAGCAAACGGTTCAGAAAGGAGACGGTAAGACCGAGCGTGGCTGGCTTGTTCCGGCCACAACCAGAGGAATTCACGTTGTTCGAAATCCTCTCAGTGCGACTTTGGCCCATTTTGCGATTTGGTTGTTGCGAAATTGGGGTTGAAGGATTGGGAGCGGCTTTGCACAAAAAATGGCTTCAAAACTTGATTTTTTGTGCAGAATCACATCCTGAAATTCTCGGTATAGAAAATGAGGACGCCTCGACGACGGTCGATCGAGCTCTTGTTCCCAGCGCCGCAAATCCCGTGGCGTGACCGCCTCTGACATGGCATCTTCCTCCTCGACAGAGAAATACATCCGATCCACGAATCATGGGAAGTGGAACTGTCGTGTCAGAGCGAACAAGACCTCTCAACAAAACCTCTCAATTGGTGAGAATTCCCTTTCCGCGAGAGGATCGCGGCACTTTTGTCTGGCGTTCTTCATCTTCTGGACGGTGAAGAGTTGATTCT
>DATMFC010000435.1:0-34986 GCA_035556335.1 Planctomicrobium sp.
CCGAGTCAGCCGGGAGACGCCTGAAATGTCCGCCCCGATTCTCCGAAGGATTGGCACACTCATTGGCACACTCGAGTGTGCCAATCAAAAACGCCTCCGCAAGTCCTTGCTTGACAAGAACTTACAAGAGGCGATTTTTCGGCAACGGAGAGACGGGGACTCTCCGTGACTCTCGAATTTATCATTCCACTTAGCCTTCGAACCGACCGTTTCTGGTGCGATTGTTATTGATAATTCAGCACTTACGTTAAATGCTCTCTTTAAATCGAATGTTTCGTAATATGATCTTTTATATTCGCCTGTGCACCCATTGTGCACCAGCCGTGCACCACGTCAGATTCATCAATCCACTCTGACTGCTCATTATCTTTAAGGATCTTATCGGTCTCTCCATTTTCCGGCAACAGGGATCAATTGATTTGCAGTTCCTCCATCCGCTTCCGAAGGGCTGACAGTAAGGAATCGATTCTTGAAAAATACGGTTGCATGGCCGCGACCGGATCGAGGGCTGTGTAGCTGTTCATAATATCCTTCACGGTGTGTTCGGTGAGATAAGTGACGTCCAGGTGCGACACCCGGACCGCGCCATCTCTGTGGTCACTCCACTTCGAATTTCATAGGGGCGGACTCCTTCGAGGCCAATCAGACCAAACAGACTTTTCATCTCCTTGCCGATTCGGTCTGAAGAGACCGCACCCAGTTCGTGCTGCATGACCTGACAGAAGAAATTCTTCCGGTCCTGTTGATTGCTGACACTTTGTCTTGTCGTCAACAACTGTTCTTCGAAGGACTGCTGGAGGTCCTCTGTGGATTCCCATGTGGTTTTGAATTTCTGCGGATTCTCGATGGCTTTGAGGGAAAGGAACAGGGGGCCTTCCGTTCGATTTCCGGCACAGGCGCGGAACAAGATCACCAGTTCCTCCGGCAAAGGCATCGTGACTTCGACCTTCCCTTTGTTGTGATCACTTCCTCCAAAATGCCCTCCGAGTCTCAATGTCCGGTGTTCGAAATCGATGTCGGAGATCAACAGCCGGGCCGGGTCTTCAAATCGGAGCGGCAGGATGGTCAGACACGACAGCGTCAACAGTTGCCAGTGATCCATGTTCTGGATCAATTCGATTCGTTTGTCCAGGGGGACCAGTACGGGACGAAGGGGATCCTTTGGGGGTTTTCCTCCGATGATTTCGGACGTGATCGGCTGCACAAACTCTGGCGGCAGCTTGCGCACTTCTGCCCGTAGAGCCCACGCCAGAACCATTCGTATTGTTTCCAGGCAATTTTGAACCTGGCGTAATGACATCTTCCGGGGAATGGCTCCAGCACGGCCGTTCCGAGTGGTTTCTCGGTGCATCAGGAATTCCCGTAGGGCGAGAGCAAAGTGACGATCAACGTCTCTGGCCAGTTTCCATTTCCTGAGGTTCTCCTGCCGTTCGGCAAAATCCAGAACGGGGCGGAGCCGATTCAGATAATCTCTGGTCGTATTCTGTCCTCGAATCTGACGTCGTTCTGCAAGAAAATCGTCACACAGTTGTCGGAATGTCAGACTGGGAATTCCCTTGTTCGGCAACAGACGATGGCGATTTTCGCTGGGCGGAAGAAAGGCACCGCTTTCAATGTCGACCAGCAGCCGTCTCAATTCCGCTGCGGCTGAATTGGGATCGGAACCGAGCGTCTTTCCAAATTGCCGTCGGTTCCAGCGTCCGCGGGCAATATACTGATGATTCCGCCGGCTGATCGTGACATTCACCCCGTTGGTGGTCGTGTGGGCATGACTTCCCAGCAACTGTGCAGCCACCATCCGCCGTTTCCGGTCGTTGTCCGGCAATGACGTCGAATTCGGCAGCGAAACGAGAGGATCGTGGGCATTCATCGCAAGGCACTGGTCCGGTTCAGGTCGATCGTTCACATCCTTGATGAACGTTTTCACCAGCCTGACACTCTCCAGCCAAACTGACGAGGGAAATGTTTTTGAATTCGTTTCCCCCTTTTTCGATCTCGATTCCCAGCATGAAACGAGGACTTTTCATCCGATGTCATCCGACGAAACACTCACTCCGTATCAGGAATTCCTCCAGAGATTTCGGGGTTATGGAGCACTCCAGGCAGAGACGGGGTATGCACTTCCAAAACCGTTGATCACCGCGATCACGAAACATGCTCCAAAGTTCTTTCACAAGGACGAACTGGCATTCGAGAGGAGTCTGGCACAGTTGCCGGCAACAGGGTGGTTTCATGATAGACCATTTTCCTACCCGCTTCTGAGTCATCTCCATCCTGAACCGGAAGACTCCTTCCGTCAGTGGGCTGGGAATCAAGATGCTGAGCTTCAACAACTCCAGGACGAACTGAAGAGTGCTCACGGTATGACAACGGCCCAAATCACCCGCTTTCGTAAAGCACAGCAGGACATGCAAGGGAAGTTGAATCGGATCGCCCTGGGCTATGCCGGTTGGCTGGTGACTCATCCGGCATTTCGCTCTGACGTCCATTTCCTCCAGGAGAAATGGTCTCCCCTGATCAGGGAGGCGTCCGGAATCTTTCCGGCAGTTCGGCAGTCGGTCCTGGGATATGCTCCTCCTGGAGACGAGTACTGGCATTCTCACTCCTCATCTCCGCAACAACGTTCGGGCCGCTCTTCCACCGCGCGCAGGAGAGAGGAATCGCCACGGCTGACAGCAAGACAGGAGTTGGTCGGGGAATTCGTCCAATTGCACAATCACTGGTCATTGGAACGGCTGGCGACCTGGGAACTGCCTGTTCCTGTCGTGATGGAGATCAATCAATCCCAGATTTACGATGCAAACCGGTTGAGCCCTCAAGTCGGCGTGTTGCTGTATGTCCCCTGGTATCTGCTGTTTCAGAAGGACCTCAAACTTCAGGATCTCATCTCGAACCACAACCAGATGGCGGCGTCAGGAGTGGCCAAGTGGCTCACTCCGACGAACCATGATAAGTATGGAATCGATCGTTATGGGATCATGCTGCAACTTCATGTCTATTTAGAACTGGCTCTCAAACGGCGCTACGGAGACGAATTAAGACGTTCCGTCAAAAAACTGGACGAGGCCTTTGCTGAGTTCTTTACGAAAACATCGAAGAAGCCGGTTCAGTCTGACACGGTCCGTTCGATCCGGTTGAAAATGGCCCGTCGCTTGAAAGCAGGGGAGGAACAGTCATAGAGCCGCGAACAAAACCTCTCTACCGATGAGAATTTCCTTTCCGCGAGCGGATCGGGGGGAGTTTTGTTAGGCGTTATTAATAAAATGCAACGGGATTCATTCAAGGAATCGTGCGTTGCGGGGACGAAGAGTTCTGCCCTTCCAGGCGTGCCAGATGATCTCCCGTCAGTTCCCCGATACGACGGGCCAGGATCTGCAGCGGGGACTTGTCCAGCGGCTTCTGAAACGCTGATCGCTGGTATTGTTGATGACGGTTCCGGACGGGGCGACGTCGTGGTGGAGTCATTTTTCTTTCCTGTTGAAACAAAAAATCGGGACGGATCACAACAGAGTTCACCGGCTGAGGGGGAAACTTCCCTTCCTCTTTTGTGACACGATTCCTCCCCAAATTTAGAGCCGTTTCCACCATGAGGACTTGCCTTCACTTCCCTCAGACCGTATTTATTGTGTAGACGATCGTCTGAGTTGATCCGATCTGTTCCGAACCATGACCGTGTCGGAGTCAGGTCGCAAGCAGGAGAGGGCCGACGGGTGAAACAGAATTCTTCAACAGGGATGTGGTGGCTGGCCAGGAGGGGAGAACCGACGGGGCCTCATTCCTTTCAGGCGGTGGCCCAGGCACTGAGCGCCGGGAGAGTCTCCTCGAAAACTCTGGCCTGTCCGGTTCAGGGCCAGGAGTGGAAGCCGCTGACTCACTGGCCGGAGTTTGCCGATGTCCGGCAGGTTCCGTCCAACATGCCGCTACTGACCAACCCCAATCTGCCTCCCCTGGCGAACTGGATCTGTCTTTATTCTTTTGTCTTTTCCCCGGTCAGTTTTTTGCTGAATTGGTTCCTGACGGGACTCTCCGGACCGACGTTTGTGGAATCGTCCCGAATCCACGGACTGGAACTTTGGTTGTTATTTGTTTCAGCGGGATCCTCCTTGATTCTGATGGGAGCCGGAATCCTGGGGGCGGTCCGCCTCAAAAGACTGATCCACTCTGGTGAGGACATCATCCTGGCGTCATTCTGGGGAGGAATGCTTTTCGGCGTCGTCCAACTGGTGTTGTGGTTCCTGCTCTTTGTGGTTGCTGATCCCGCCGATTTCGTAGAGTCCTCTGAATCTCTGAGCGGTCGTGAACTTTTCCTTCTGCTTTTCCAATTGGCCTGGGGAATTCTGGAGTTCGCGTTTCTGGTGGTGGCCATGGTCTGGCTCCACCGTTCCCGTGCTTCCCGGCTTGCGAGTATGAATCCCTGAAGGAAGACAGTCTGCTCACTCCTGTGCCCGCCAGTGTCGGTGAGACAGAGGCGGGATGCGATTCCTCAAGATCCCGGTCAAAACCGGACGCTGCGGTTCTCTGTCTGATTAGAGCAGTTTGCTCTACCATGTGCCCGCGCAGCGCGCGTTTCGACAGTAAAAACGCTGTATTCCGCGTGGTGAGGACGGGTAAGTCATTTTGCAAGTTGCTCTAATTTCCTTGCCGCTCACCCCTCCTGCTCGATTCGCCGCCAGAGTTTGCTGAGGGAGATCCCCAGGGCCTCGGCCAGTTGCTGGGCAATCCGAATGCTGACCTGCACTTTTCCCAGTTCAATAGAACTGACATAAGTCCGGTGAATCCCGGCATGAACGGCAAATGCTTCCTGTGAATAACCCTGTTTTTCCCGTTCTGCGCGAACCGCTTTTCCAAAACGAATTTCAATGGGTTCCATGATGTCTTCCTGTCGCGTGAGTGATGAACGTGACCAGAAAAAAGGAACTCCTTGGGGAATCACTGGTCACAGCATCATCCTGCACGCTTGCACACCATGCTTCTACAGAGTATGTTATGACAGACGATCATCTACATTGCGGAGAGGAAACGGAGGAATGGCGTTCTCCGGAGAAATGGCAGGGAGGAACGGAAACATCTTGTCCGTGCAGAGTTGTGACGCGACGGAAATTATCGCGAAACCCGCCGCACGGATCAGAAACGGTCATGAGTCAGAGAGGGGATCAAATGGGCCGGGTGAATGTGCTGGTTCTGGATGCCACGGGAAACAAGCGTCAGGACGTGGAACTTCCGGATGATGTGCCGGTGAGCCGGATTCTGGTGGTGCTGCTGGAAAAGATGCGGTTGCCGGAGACCGCCCCGGACGGTCAGCCCCTCAGTTACAAGTTCCATCATAAACGCTCCGGGAAGCAGTTGCTGGATGACCAGTGCCTGGCGGATGTCGGAGTGGCGGAAGGGGATATTCTCCGCCTCAATCCCGAGATTACCGCTGGAACATTCCCAGGCGTGCACGTGATTCCACTGGGATGATTTTCGCGTTCCACCGTGGCCTGTGCTCAATTGTTTCTCAACAGGCTGTTCTGGCAGCTTTCTGTCGTGCAGAGAGAGTTGAGGAGATCGTTGCCTCATGACTGATTCCAAACTGCGTGTCACTCCCGAAATGCTTTCCCCGGAGGAGGACCGTTTTGACCGGTTCCGACGCATTGGCTGGTGGGACCAGAACCGTCTCACACAGGCCAAAGTCCTGGTCATCGGGGCTGGAGCCCTGGGAAATGAGCTGATCAAGAACCTGGCGCTGCTGGGGATCGGTCACCTGTTCATTGTCGACCTGGACCGGGTGGAGAACTCCAATCTGTCCCGTTCTGTCCTCTTCCGTGGGTCCGACAATGGAGCCCCGAAAGCGGAGGTCGCGGCAACAGCGGCCCGATCGATTTATCCTCAGATTCAGGTGCATTCCTTTCGAGGGAATGTCGTTCATGATCTGGGACTGGGAGTCTTTCGCTGGGCCGATCTGGTGGTGGGAGGACTCGATAACCGGGAAGCCCGACTGGCGATCAATCGCTCCTGCTGGAAAGTGAATCGTCCCTGGATTGATGGAGCGATTGAGCAGATTCAAGGCTGGGTCCGGTTCTTTGCTCCAGATGGTCCCTGCTATGAGTGCACCATGTCGGAACGGGACTGGGCCATTCTGCAACAACGACGTTCCTGTAATCTCCTCACACAAGGGGAGATGGAAGGGGGGCGGGCACCGACCACGCCGACCATCAGTTCCATTATTGCCGGAGTGCAGTGTCAGGAGGCGGTGAAGCATCTGCATGGACTGCAGACACTGGCCGGAAAAGGCTGGATCTTTGAGGGCTTGAGTGGGGATTCCTACGGCATCGAATATCAGCGAAAAGAGGACTGCCAAAGCCATGACATGCTGGATGACGTGATCGAACTCCCATTCGGTCATACCGAACTGACGGGGGTGGACCTTCTGGAGATCGCCCGTCAGCATCTGGGACCAACCGCGGTGCTGGAGTTTCCCCGCGAAATGCTGGCGAAACTGGTCTGCCCGAAATGCCACAGTGAGGAGGAGTTGTTTCGGTCACTCTCTCAAGTCTCGGCGGCACAAGTGTGGTGTCCCACCTGTTCCGGCGTACGACGGGAAGTCACCACGTTCTTTCGTCTCACCGGCTCCGAGCCCTTTCTGACTCGATCCCTCGCGGCGTTGGGGGTTCCCCCCTTTGACATCCTTTTCGCCAGCACTGACGAACGGTTGATCGGTTTGGAACTGACCAAAGATGCTTCGTCCGTACTGGGTGGCCTGATCGGCCATGAGGAGGATGTTGAATGGGCCTGAACAGGGATCAACAGGAACAACCCCGGCCGGATCTCGCTTCGGCTGCCACCCGCCTCTGGCCGGAAAAGCCGTTTCCGGTTTCCGGCATGGGAGAGCGTCCTTTCGTTCCCGTGGTGATTCGTCAATCGGTTCTGAATGCCATTATGAAACATGGCCAGAGCCGACTCGACGCGGAAATTTGCGGTGTGCTGGTCGGGAATGGATATCGGGACGCACTGGGAGCGTTTCTTTTCGTGGAAGCGAGTATTCCGGGGGAACACTCGGACAATCAACTCACCCAGGTCACCTTCACCTCGGAAACCTGGAGTCACATTCACCAGGAACTGGATCGACGGTATGCCGATCTGCGGATTCTGGGGTGGTATCACACCCATCCGGGATTTGGAATTTTCCTGTCTGAAATGGATCTGTTTATCCATGAAAACTTCTTCAATTCCGGTGACCAGCTGGCGCTGGTCTACGATCCACACCAGGAGGAACGGGGACTTTTCACCTGGCAACAGGGAAACGTGAAGCCGCAGGATTTTGTCATCGATCAGGATGTTCCTCCCCACCGTTCCAACCGGAGAGCAGGTTTCTCTCACGCCGTGATAACAGAGGAGGGGGCAGAACCGCGTTCCCGCCCCTCACAACACTCTCTGCGGAAACGACATCTGCTGTGGTCGATTCTGTTTCTGGTGATTGGCGGACTGGCCCTGGTGCTGTGGCGGTGGTTTCCGTTGGAGAAAGTCCGTCGGGGCGTGGCACCGGCCCCCCGTGTGAATGAGATGTTCTCGAAGCTTCAATCCTTACGGGAAGAGCCGCAGTCATGAACAGCGTCGTAAAAAAGACGGAATCTCAAGAGAAGATCATCATTCGTGACGAGGATCTGTTCCCTCCAGAGACTCTGCGGATTGAAATTTCTGATCAGCCCCCTGATCCCGCCGTAACGCCACCTCCTCCCCTTCCTCGGTCCCCCTCCAGTCGGTTCTGGAGTTGGATTCCTTTTCTGCTGGTCCTTCTCGTGCTGGGAGTTCTCCTGGCGCTGGCATTCGTCCGGGGGGAAGAAGAGGAGCAATGGATGGAACAACTGGCCCAGCGGGCCGATTGGAGCGTGGTCCGGATTCTGAGTGAGGAGGGGATTTCCGGAACCGGATTCGTCGTGGCCAGCCGTGGCCGGAGACATCTGATTCTGACCAACCGGCATGTGGTCGGCGCGGCATCATTCGTGGGAGTCGCTCTCCGCAGCGACCTCGTTTCGCAAGGGGAAGTGGTGGGAGTCCCCAAGGATGACGAAGTGGATCTGGCGCTGGTCGAGGTGGTGATGGCAGGACTGCAGCCCCTGGGACCGCTGGGAAATTTTGCTGACGTCCGGTCCGGTATGGAGGTGGTCGCCATCGGTCATCCTTTCGGACTGGATTACTCGATCACCAGCGGAGTGGTCTCCGGGAAGCGGGTCGGCATGGTGATCCAGACCAGTGCCCCCATCAATCCCGGAAACAGCGGGGGACCTCTGATCACGAAGAAGGGAATCGTGGTCGGAGTGAATACGGAAACGGTGAAACCGGAATACGGTCATGGATTGGGATTTTCGTTGCGGGCCGATTACCTGCTCGAACGTCCTCTCTGGAGTTGTGCTCCGCAGGTAACGGACCTCCTCAACCAACTCAAGCCATCTCGAAAGTGAAATTTCGCGTTCTGAGGGGAGTCGAGCGGACTCCTCGCAACGTTCCCACACTTCCTTCAGGGCCAGTCCATCATGTCTGACGACAACAAAATCAGGATCACACTGGACGATCTCAATTCCGCCGAGGTAGACCGGAAACTCCAGCAGCAGAGTGCCCTGAATCGGGCCACGGTGCATTATCAGCAACAGACACCTCTTCCGGGGAATTCGGGAGTTGTAAAATCAGGCAGCCTGTGGCGCCATTCACTGGTCTACATGACCCTGTTCGGATTCCTGGGAGGTTTGTGTGCCTGGATTCCGGGAGAAGCGGTCTGGCAGGTGATGAATTTTCCGGAGAATCAAGCTCGACGAATCAACCAGGATCTTGAAAAACTCCGTGAGGAAGTTGACAAAGGAGATCTGCCGGAAAATCTTGTCCCCTCACGCCTCGAACAACTCCGGGAGAAGTATCCATACGGCACCTACGCCGCACTGATAACAGACCAGACGCTGACAGAGGCGGAACGAGACCAACCGTTGGCTCAGCTTTTCGAAGATTGGGAGTTATTCACGAAAATCGCGAGCATGTTCCTGCTCACCGTCGCAGGCATCAGTATCGCTTTCTTTCTCTCCATTGCCGATGGGGTGATGGGAAGAAACCTCAGGGATGTGATGATCAATGGAGCCATCGGCCTCTGCCTGGGGTTGGTCGGTGGCATCCTGGTGGCTCTGACGGTCGATTCAATTTATCACGGCCTGAGCGGAGGATCCTCGGATATCGGAATGGGACAACAAATCTTCGCCCGTGCCGTAGCCTGGGCTTTTCTGGGAATCTTCCTCGCTGTAGCTCCCGGTATCGCCATGAGAAGTTCTAAAAAACTGATCATCGGTCTGTGCGGCGGGGGGATCGGGGGTCTTGTGGGGGGAGTCCTGTTTGACCCGGTCGTCCTGCTGACCGGTTCGGACTGGATGAGTCGACTGGTCGGGTTGACTTCCATCGGAGCTGTTGCCGGTCTGGCGACAGGACTGATCGAGAATGTGGCCAAAACCGGCTGGCTGAAAGTGACCGAAGGACTGATCGCCGGGAAACAGTTCATTCTCTACAAAAATCCCACTCGGATCGGGAGTTCCCCTCAATGTGAGATTTACCTGTTCAAGGATCCTCGAATCGCTCCACATCATGCGGCGATTCATCGCACTCCCCACGGATTCGAGATTCAGGATCTCCAGTCCTCCGGCGGCACACTCGTCAACGGATCACCTGTTCATCGCACCCGTTTGCGTCACCTCGATCAGGTTCACATTGGCGGAACCACGTTTCTGTTTCAGGAAAAACAAAACACCTCACCGTCACTCAGCTGAATGAAGCGATCAGGTCCAGGAAAATGTGTGGAGATGTGGATCAATGACTCAGAAAGAAGAGGAACCATTACTGGTTTACCTGGCACGCCGACTTATCTCCGTGATCGTCTTCGGAGGAATCTTCGGTCTGGCGAAATACGGAAGGAGAATGGCCGAATCAGATCCGGCCGCATTGTGCATGCTGGTTCTGGTGGGAATTGCGGTCGCGGGAACCCTTCAACTGTTCCTGCATTTCACAAAAGCAACGCCTGTATCGCCACCTCCTCCGATTCCACCGCAGAATGACGAACTGCTTTCTCCCATTCGATTCAGCTGCGCCTGCGGCGCCACCGTCAAGGCTCCGCAGGCCCGGATCGGCAAAGCAGGAACGTGTCGCCGATGTGGAATGCGTCTCGTCGTCTCTCCATTTTCCAGTGAACCGGATCCAGAGTCCTTACGGGAGCCGGTTCCAGATCGGGTTACGGTTTCGGGAGGAACGGCGGTGACGTCTCCGCAATCTCAGATTTCTTCTCCATTCCCGGAGGCCATTCTTTCCCCATCCCAGAGTTCAGCGTCCTCCACGTTTTACCAGCAGGACACGGCAGAGCAACTCTGCAGCATCTGTCAAACGGTGATTCTGGACGAAGAACCCAATACCCGCTGCGAGGCCTGTGGGCTTCCGTTTCATACGGAATGCTGGAAAGAAAATCGGGGCTGTTCCGCTTATGGCTGCACCAACGTCGACCTCCTGAAGAACGATTCCGTGATTCGTATTGAGTTTCCCACCACACCTCCCCCTCTCCCGAACAGGAACCCCGAAGGAGACCCCGAAGTCTCCGCAGATCGAACGATGGCGATCTTCTGGGCATGCCTCTTGTTGGGAGGAACCATGGTCGCCATGTTCTTCAGCCTGATCCTCGTTGGAATCCCTTGCCTGATCACGGGAGTCATTGCGGTGATCACCCTGAGTCTGCAGCCTCGAGACCTTTCTCCATGGGTGCTGAAGACCATGGTGATCCTGTCCGTCGTCGGCTTTCTGGGAGGAAGTCTCATCTCATTTCACGTTTGGCGTTCATGACGTTCCCTCGTTTCCCTGGATCCTGGCCCCTGACCTCATTTCCGGCAGACTGATGATTCAATTCTCCTGTGATCAATGCGGCAAATCGTTTTCGATGGAGGATCGCTATGCCGGTCGAAAAGGGACCTGCAAGCAGTGCGGGGCCAAATTGGTCATTCCTGCTCCGGCGAATGGCAAGCCTGACAAAATCGTGATCGAGATCCCCTCGCCGACAGAAAAAAGCCCTGCCAGCCCTTCAGTCCCTGTGGAGAAACGTCTCTCCGTTCGAACACGCCGGCTCATGGCGGATGCCACGTTTATTGAAGCGACGTTCCGTTCTTCCCATCTGATCGAAGTCTGGCCGGTCCATGGGGAACCTCCGGAAGTCTATCAGGCAAAATACCATGTTCAGGGACTGGTCCGAGGCGCCGCAGGACAACCGGTGCGGCGCGATCAGCATCTCGTGGAAATCCAGCTGACCCGCGACTATCCCCGGCAAAGCCCCAAATGCAAAATGCTGACTCCCATCTTTCATCCCAACATCGAACCGGCCCTCATCTGCATCGGCGACCACTGGACCGCTGGAGAACGACTGGTCGATCTCATCATCCGCATCGGCGAAATGATCGCCTTTCAAGCCTATAACATCCAAAGCCCCCTGGACGGCGAAGCGGCCATGTGGACCGACCTCCACCGCCACCTCCTCCCCATCGATCCCCGAAACCTCCACCCGGCCGAGGAATAGAGCAGTTTGCTCTACCATGTGCAGGCGACTGGAGGCATCTGGGCACATGAAAGCCTCACTTTTCGCCTGCGGAACGCTGAAGACGATTTGAAAAGATGTCCTAAAGCGGTTCATCCATCACAGAATCACCGGCACAAAGTCCACACCGACCGATGTCGGAGTGAGATTCTATTTCCGGAAATAGAATCTCACTCACCATAACGATGGGAATAGACGTGGTTTCACTCCGCAACTGTGCGGACTTGCTGGAACTCCGTTGCAGAGTTTCAATCCGCGCTCCCGTGAGGGAACGATGGCGGGTCGCAGTCCGACAGAGGGGGTATAGCCGGGTTTCAATCCGCGCTCCCGTGAGGGAACGATTGGTCCAGCAAGTTGGAAAGTATCCGGATCCCGACGTTTCAATCCGCGCTCCCGTGAGGGAACGATCCCATCGATCCGAGCGAAATTCGCCCGTTGCGTTGTTTCAATCCGCGCTCCCGTGAGGGAACGATGGGTCGAACATCCATGTTGACGCCATGCCGGACCCTGTTTCAATCCGCGCTCCCGTGAGGGAACGATATGCTTGCCGTTAGCTAAAAACGGCTGCATAAATTGTTTCAATCCGCGCTCCCGTGAGGGAACGATCGTCAACCTTGTGAATAATTGGGGACGTTCCGAATTGTTTCAATCCGCGCTCCCGTGAGGGAACGATCCGGATGTGGCTGCCAGCGCTGCAGCTCCGGCTTGTTTCAATCCGCGCTCCCGTGAGGGAACGATTGGAAACACTGTGAAGAGGTAATAGAGATGAGCCCAGTTTCAATCCGCGCTCCCGTGAGGGAACGATCGTTTCAGGTCATCATCCTGGTGACCAGTGGCCTGTTTCAATCCGCGCTCCCGTGAGGGAACGATCGGCTCCCGTTAACAGGTTGCCATTGTTGGTGTGTTTCAATCCGCGCTCCCGTGAGGGAACGATTCCCTTCGTCCAATCCGCTGCAATGCAGAATCTCTCAGTTTCAATCCGCGCTCCCGTGAGGGAACGATGACGGTATCTCTTTGCGTGGCTATTCGCACAATCCGGTTTCAATCCGCGCTCCCGTGAGGGAACGATAGTGCATGCTTGCAAAAACGGGCGTCACGAGCAGTTGTTTCAATCCGCGCTCCCGTGAGGGAACGATCCGCAACCCCTGTTCCGGTTGTCAGTGGTCCAACTGTTTCAATCCGCGCTCCCGTGAGGGAACGATGATTCAGGAGTTGGTGGGGATTCTGGAAGAGTGCAGTTTCAATCCGCGCTCCCGTGAGAGAACGATCCAACGCAGAACCAGCACAGGGAAGCGGAAATTGGTTTCAATCCGCGCTCCCGTGAGGGAACGATATCACTCGATTGACTGTGATCCGCAAGCGTAAAGTTTCAATCCGCGCTCCCGTGAGGGAACGATACAAATCGTGCAACAAACGGCACCGAAAATCACGTTTCAATCCGCGCTCCCGTGAGGGAACGATCTTAGGGTTTGGTCCTTTCGGATCATTTGGAGAAGGTTTCAATCCGCGCTCCCGTGAGGGAACGATGCCGGCAGTTTAAGTGGTTAATCCTCCCGAATCTACGGCATGACATCCGCGAACTCTTGCTTTGGGACTGGTTTATTACCATGGCTGACTTGTGGATGTTTTGTAGGGCTATATTTACGTGGGACTTGCGGCGATCGCGAACCTCCCGGTGGTTTTGTGATCACTTCCGGTTCGCGTCAGACGATTAATGGCCCATCCACATCATAGGAAGGCTTTGCTCCCACATGTTCCACTCGTCTGCGCCAGTTCGTTCCCAGATAGTAATAACGCAGGCTGTCCTCCTGAGGATGAATAATCGACTCCAGGCGAGTTTTGCAGCGAGTCCATTGCGCGGGATCGACTTTCATTTCAAAAACAGAGTTCTGGACGCGCTGTCCGAAATCCAGGCACGCTGTCGCGACCTGCCGGAGTCGTTTTTTCCCTTCGGGAGTGCTTGTTGAGACATCGTAAGTCACCAGGACATACATCAGGTTGGCTCCTTCTGGTTCGAAATGCAGTTCGGACGGCGAGGATCACTTCCAGACGAAGGGGGGATAGAAATCCAGGTCCCCTCGGATCCAGCGCGCCATCAACCTCGCCTGCAGATGAATCAGCAGTCCCACGGATGTCTTTTCTCCGAGAAATGGATGGGTGATGGCCTCTTGCTTTCGTTCCTGATAAGCGACGAGGACTGCTTTTCTGGTTGAATCGTTCATGCGGACGGCTCCCGTCTCCAATGTTTCAAAACTGCGGGCAGACACCTGTCGACGGTTGATCAGAGAGAGGACAAGACGATCTGCCAGATAGGGGCGGAATTCTTCCATCAGGTCCAGGGCCATTCCTGCGCGGCCGGGGCGGTCTTCATGCAGATATCCGACGGCGGCATCCAGCCCGACCGATTCACAGGCAGACCGGGCATCATGAGACAGAAGTGCATAGATAAACGACAACAACGCGTTCAGTGGATCCAGTGGAGGTCTCCTCGAACGGCGGGTATATGCAAATCCATCAACACCATTCATCAGGTCATTGAATGCTTCGAAGTAGCTGGCAGCCGCTTCTCCTTCGAGGCCACGCAGGCGTTCCACGCTGTGGGCGGCCTTCACATCAATCAGGTTGGCACTCAGGCGGTCTGCAATTCTTCTCAAGCGATCTGCCCGAAGCGGTTCACCAGTATCTCGGGCCGCTCGGAGCAACAACGTCCGGCAATTTGCCAGTTTTCCCTGAATGATACTGCGGGCCGCAGCGGCCGATGCAACTGGATCATCTGCAAGGCGGTACTGCTGACGTCTCAAAACAACATTGCCCGGAGAAAAGCCGACGACCGCTGCACGAAACCGTCCGGTCGAAGAGAGGAAAGTGATCGAAACGCCCTGATCGGCACAAGCCCCCATCAATTGCGGGCTGACGCCGACTCGACCGAAGCACATCACGCCGTCAAGATTGTGAAGTGGAACACGAAGTTTGGTTTCTTTCTGGATCCTGACGGCTACCGCCTGCCCATCTTTACAAAGATAGGCTCCGTCTGTCGTGATGAAGAGAGTGTTCAAATGGGTCTTCATGGCACTCCCAGGAGGTTGTTACTGATTGCGTGAGCGAAGAAGATAAACTGCGTTTCCTGATGAGCGACGTTTACCAGAGGCTTTCTGACGGTTCACTTTCCCGCTGTGCCAGTATCCTGTCGAGATAAGTTCGAGCGGACTTTGTTCCGGATGTGACCATCGGCAGACACAAGGACAGCAGCGAGCAGGTGTCGCACTTCTTTTCGCGAACTGCAGGCGGGGTTCGACGTTGAGTGAACATTTCATGAAGCCTCTCGGCAGCTGAACGAGTCTTGCCACGAAGCACTTCATCACAGAAGACTTCTACCCGCCGCCGTTGCTGACCATAGAACAACATCCCGGTCTGAACGGTCACTCCCAGCATTTCTTCCAGACAAATTGCCTGGGCACACAGTTGAACCCGATCACAGTCATTGGTTTTGGGCCGTCCCCGTTTGTACTCAATCGGGGTCACCCGCCAATGGGCGCGATCCGACGAAGATGCAGACTTCAGAGACTGGGCCAGCGTCTGGTGTTTCTTTCGAAATCCCGGAGGTGGTTCCCATTCAATCACGTCTGCTTGGCCTGCGAGCCCCATCGTGAAACTATGCAGATCGAGCCCCCGGGTGGTCCGGACTCCTTTGCGGGAGTCCGGGTCCCCGGAATGAGCCTTTTCGTGAAGATGATTTCCTTGTGCCGTGAACAGATTGTCGGCCCAGAGCCGTTCTACATGAATCAAGGCACATTGCCGCTCACAAAACAGCAGGTGCTGCAGCGCGGAGATCGGCAGGAGATCGTCTTCGGAGTAGGGCAACGTCAGGTTCCTCACAGCTTACGGTGCAGCGTGATGCCTTCCGGAAGATTTTCCTCCTCCACACTGATTACATAGTCGTTGAACGACCGGGCCGGGACCGGATCACCATCAGGCGTTCCTTTTCGGGTCACCTGAACCCGTTCGAAGAGCTTATTGGCAGGAGCATTTCCGAGTTGACTGGCATGTTCGAAAACGATCAATGCCTGAGGGGACATTTCACCGCGTGAGGCCGATCGGTCTGTTTCGAACATCTGCAGCAGAGCCGTCCAGAACAAATCGAGGTCTTCCGCATTTTGGTCGAAGCCGGTCTGAGCCGCGAGGTGGGGATTGATAAATCCATGCACCCGATACAGGCCATAGGGAATGGTAAACTTCCGTCCCATCGTCCGGTTTCCGCCGTCCTGTTTCTCTGCCTCCCGCTCTGTCGTGACTGCACAGCGGGTGACGGAATGCTCCATCGTGATCACCGGATCGATGCTTCGTCCCATCGCGAACTGGACTGGCCCCCGAACTTGTCCGCAATTGACTTCCGTTGTCATCACAGCGCCAAAACTGCGAATGTCGAAGAAATTCTGACACATCCAGGCTGTCAGTTGTCGGTCTTCTTCTGCCTTATCTTTCCCTTTGGCAGTCCGCTTTTTCGGATCGATCTCGAGTGCCTGATATGCCCGGGCATGCTGATTATTGAGAATGGCCTTTTCTTTGACATAGATGTCGTAAGGAGGCTGCTCTTCCTTCACAAGTCCGACGAAATTCCGAATCTTGCGTTTCAGGCAGACGTCAGTGACGAGCCCCTGACCGGTTTCGGCATCCACGCGAGGCAGATTTCCTGCATCGGGGTCTCCATTCGGGTTTCCATCTTTCACGTCAAAAAGATAAACGAAATCGTAACGAGAGTTCATGAGTGCCCTGTGTTCTGAGTTCTGAAGGGAAAAGTGGGGTGGTCAATCTCAGACTGCTGAGACCTTGTCTTTCTTAGTGAAAAAATCCTGTCGCTGGTGGTAGTAGCCGACAGCGAAGAGCCCTTGATCCTGCAGGTTCAGATGGGCGGGGAAACGTTGCAGTTTGTCGACAATCTGCTGGATTCGCTTTTCGTGAAAGATGCGATTGGGCTTCTCGAGTTTTCCGAGATGGTGTTGACTCAGCCGGATCAGGCGAGGAAAAACGCTGCCCGGGGTAGCCGATGCCGAACCGAAATAGCGGTCTTTGATCGTGTCGTTAATTCCGGGAAGAGCATCTTCCTGAGTCTTTTCAAGCTCCGCAAAGAGCCTCCCCAGACAATAGGCAACGTCTTCACGATCCGTATCCAGTGACATGACAATCTCCTTGCAGGAAAGGGAGTTCAATCGAAACTGTCGATTCAAACAGGCTTTAATGGCGGCAACCCGGATGTACCTCAACTCGCGATCCGCTCGAATGCGACGGATGAGTGCGGTCAGCAGCATTTGCGGATAGGCCTGTCCTGTCAGAATCGCTCGCATCAATGCCCCACTGAGTTGTGGCGGAATATCTTTCGAGTCGCGCACTGTTTCCCTCAGAATCTGCCAGGGGCTGATGAATTCTGGTTCGTGTTCGCGACGTTGAAGTGACAGATCTGCGAAGTGCTGCTGCAGGTTTGAAACGATTTCCCCCAGAGTGCTGACGCGCCAGAAACGGACAGAGATTCGGGCGGCATTGGGAGACAGCCCCAGGATGTAGAACGGTGTCGCTTTGTCTCCGAATTCCGCTGGATACTTACCCTGCGCGATCATACGGAGAGTTTTGTTCAGATCGTTCAGCAGAGCCTCGTCTTCTGGGGGAGGACTGCCGAAAATGAAAACAAGGTAGCTTTCAGCGAGTGTCGCTTGCTCCGTCCAGAAAACAGTCGTGGCGTCTCCAATCTGAACCCGCCGGCTACGATCGGCGAGCAAGCTGTTGAGTGCGGTACAGTACTGAAACGCCGCCGTTTCGCTGACGGGAGCATTTCGGGATTGCGATTTTCCGTACGATTCAAAAGCGTCCAAATTGAACGAAACGATTGCCGCCCCGGATGACTGGGCTCCTGCAACCCCTTTAATTTTGGGGTCGTGCAACCGGGCGATGGGAGCGAAGCGACCTGTCACCAGGCATTGTCCCAACTCTGATTCCGATGTTGCTTCCGCCTGTTTCAGTTGGTCGAGCCACCACTCTCGGACGGTAACTTGTTCATGGACGAAATGGGTCGCTCCCCGGATTCGAAAAACTCCGAAGCCTGTCCCGATCTCAATGAGCGTTTCATGTTCGTCAGAACGCTCCGGATTCCAATTTTCCATGAAGCGGCAAACCGCATTGAATTCCGCATCACCGATCGTTTGTTCAAGATCGAGATGCCGTTTCTTGAAGGCTTCAAACGCTTCCCTCGTTCTCTCTGGTTTAGAGTCCTCCGGTTTATAGCCCAGCATGTAAGCCGGATTGTCCCAGAGGAAACAGGGGTTGATGCCGGAACCTGATGGCTTGGAATCTCCGCACACGAGGAGAGATTGAGCGAGTCGCTTTTTCCCTTCACCCGTTCGCAGATCTTCGATTCCTTCCAGCGTTCCATCCGGATTGAGGACGACGGCGTAGGAGATCTTTTGACGGCTGAACCCGGCTGCAGCGATTTCCGAATCCGGGTCAGCAGCGAGCTGTTCGTAGTAACTGTTGAGAGCTTGAAGAATCATGAGCGCACCTCCTGCAAAGCGAATTCGAGTGGGGGAACTTCGATGACGCCATTTCGCATCGCTGCTCGAAAGAAGTGCGGAAGCGTGTCGCGTCGCTCGCCGGTATGACCGCAGATTGTGTCACCGGTTTTGCCATTGGAAGGGCGAAATTCGATGTCATGCAGGATGTAGCCCATGTCTTGTTCACCGGTCAGCTCCGACTGCGGAATCTCGCCGTCAATCCATTCGAAGTCGCAGGGAAATTCGCGGCAGCCCAGATAGGGATGATGGAAATATTGCCCCCGTTCCGCGCGGCGTTTGAAGATGTTGTAGTGCTTCTCGATCGGGTCACTGTTATCGAGAAGCTCAAAGCGGGCTTCGATTGCGTAAGCCACATTCGTGAGAATGGTGGCCGCCCGTTGTTGTCGTGTTTCTTCAATGAAAAGTGACAGCGGATCATTTGATTTCCCGGACATAGCCTGCCGGGCGTTGGTTGCCGAGGCTTTCGATGAGACTTCGTTCCGGCGAAGGTTGGTGAAGCGGATCGGCTTGAGGACATGCAGCCGTTCCACGACCCAGCGGACCTGTGGCTTCCAGTAGATGGCTTCGAGAACGCCGCGAGCAGCCGACGGAGTGATCACGTCGTAGCTCACTCTCTCAACCTTCATCTCAGGCCGCGTAAAACAGGCGTAATCCGCCCAGATTTTCAAACGAATCGGGGACACCATGACGAACACCTCACTTCCAAGAAGAACTCACTTGGCCAATTTTGTCATTCTATCAATTTGTTTCTAAAGTTCAATTGCATTGGAGACATTTTGTTTGTTCACAGTTTTGAACTAGAAAATGAAAAACCGAATCGGAAATCAGGAAGCTCTCTTTCAACTGGGGGGATACCATTTGAACATCAGCCCCACATGGAGCTGCGGATTGAAACTATCAGTTTGTATCTAAGACGAAGAGGTGGCTGGCGAGTAGACTCTCTGCTCGCCAGCTCTCTTTCTGGTTTACAGAATCAATGCGGAAGGTTCGAAGTAACCCGGGCGGTCGATGCGGACGCCCAGGTGTTCGTCGTAGGCACTCAGGTTGCCTAAGGCGGCATATTGCCCGTGAATCAGTTCAATGTCCGGGGACATGGCCCGAAAAATCTGGTCGTATAACGTGACAGAGTAACGCTGAAGTCGCCGAAGGAGATGCCGGTCTGGACCTTCGGTACGGAGGCGTTCGATCAGTTTCTGTCCTTGAATTCCATAGGGAACAAAGACCGTTTCCCCTTGTTCCTCGATGAATCGAAAACGCTCGGAGGCCGTTCGGAAATCAAACTCAAAACCACGTACCGGGAGAGGGAAACACCGCATGACTCCCTGATCGTTCGTCTTGTCCCAGTTGTTTTCGCCACGATGTTTCCAGTAATGCAACTCAAAGTATTTTTGAACGGCAGCGGGGCTGAGAAGGTCTTCGAAATCGGGAACAATTTCCTTCGCGGACTGTGCAACAGAATTCAAGTAGCCCTGCAACTTGACCTCCTTGGGGTCGAAGACAAAGACTTTTCCGGTCTTCATTCGCCCCTCGCGATTGCAGCGCCCGGCGGCCTGAGCAATGGAATCAATTCCCGCCATCGCGCGGAACACGACGGGGAAGTCCACATCGACTCCCGCTTCAATGAGTTGCGTACTGATGACACAACAGCGTTGTTTGTTTTCAAGCCGGCGGCGGATTTCCGCGATTGTGTCTGAACGATGTTGCCCGCACATCAGGGTGCTCAGGTGGTAGGTTCCGTCCCTTTTCCGTTTGGCCGAGATTTCCCGGTAGAGCTTCGCTGCGTGTCCCCGCGTATTGACGATGGCCAGGAACGAATCCTGTTCCAGCATACGTTCGACGAGTTCCTCGTCGGTCACTGTTCCAATCATTTCAATCTCGACTCGCTTCATTGAAACCGCGAGATCTGCTGGATTTGGAATGATTTCGGTGACATTGCTCAGTCCAATCGTAAACTGATCCCGTTGAACAATCGCCGGTTGCGTCGCGGTACACAGGACAACTGTGCAGCCGTAATTCCGGACAAGCTCCTCCAGAACGGCCAGACAGGGTTGAAGACGATCTACCGGCAGTGTCTGGGCTTCATCCAGAATGATGACACTATTGACGATATTGTGCAGCTTGCGACAGCGTGACGTCTTGGCTGCAAACAGGGATTCGAACAGTTGGACGTTCGTTGTCACGACTAAAGGAGCATCCCAGTTTTCTGTTGAGAGTCGGGATCGCCGTGATTCACGTTTGTTTTCCGGGTCAAGATTGGGGTCGAGGTTTGAGTGATGTTCTAAAACGACCTCATTCCCCAGTGACTGGAAGACATCTCGAAAGACATCCGCCGTCTGTTCGATAATGCTGGTGAACGGAATCGAGTAGATGATTCTGTCTTTGTTGTGCTTTATGGCATGATCAAGTGCGAATGCCAGCGACGAGAGTGTCTTTCCTCCCCCTGTCGGAACAGTCAACGAAAAAATACCGGGGGGCTGACTGGCTGCGAGTCTGCAGGAGTCAAGGACCTGTTGTCGACGTATCGTGACGTTTCCTGGTTTTGCGGTCGCCTGTTTGGACTCCAGAACCGAGTGAAGCGCACGATGCATTTCCGGCAGGACAGCCCGCAGCCCAGACACTCGGACTTTCGATTTCTCCGGATCACAAAACTCCTCCGTCGCCAGAAAATCGGCGTCGACAAGGCAGGAGAACAGCATGCGAGTAAAGAATGCCAGTTGAAATCCACCGGCCTTCCTCGCAGCAGGATTCATCTGAATCAGCGGAATACCAAGTTCAACAGAGGCGTTACTGATTTCATCGGGAACATCGGTGACCGGATGGATATCTTTTCGCAGCCTCTCTGCGAGAGATGACCGATTGCCGTTTGCGTCTGCCAGACCTGCGTGATGTCCAGCGATTACATAAGCAAGCAGAGTTCCTAGCTCCGCATATCGCCTGACCGCCAATTGAGCGCCTGCTGTCGCGTGATCCACCCTGCTGATCTGCTCCAGGTGGGCTTCGAAACCGTTTGCGGTGAGCAGGTAATCCTGAAATGGGGCGGAATACTTCCCAAGATCATGCCACAGCCCGGCGAGCCTTCCCCAATTTTCAGCACGGAAACCTTTCGCGAAGCCTTTGCAGAAATCGCTGACCCGCAGAATGTGATCAAATAGCAATTCCCAGCGCGAGGTGTCAGTGTCACCTTCCACACTATGCCCATAATAGATACGAGGTTGCATTCTTGAATGGCCCATGTGAACAAAAGTATACATGTCCAGTTTGGTTGTCAATTCAATCCTTGATTATTTGAAGAAGAAATTCGGTTTTGAGTCGGGTCTTGACAAGACGGGGCCGCCTGACTATTCATTGGAATTTCCTGTAAATAGTGATGGCAATATTTGTTGTGGCAAATTCAGTTTAAGCAATATGTTGGTGTTGTCGGTGGAGCGACATCACCGATGAACGGACGACTCAAGGCGGCTCAGTTCCCACATCACAAGACACTGGAATCGTTCGAGTTCACTGCGCAGCCGTCGCTGAACAAGTTGCTGGTGACAGAACTCTTGCGAACAAGTACTTGCTCAAGCGAGAGAATATTCTCTTGGTGGGAAACAGCGGCACCGGGAAGACCCACATCGCCACAGCACGGGGAATCGCCGCGTGTTCACAAGGGAAAAAAGTGCGATTCAACCGTGTGACAGAACTGATCACGGAGTTGCTGGAGGTCCGTGAAGAACGGACATTGCTGAAGCTGAAGAAACAACTCTCAAGGCTGGACCTGTTGATCCTGGATGAACTGGGCTACGTCCCCGCCAGCAGTTTGGTCCCCGTCTGATCGCGTTTACGCCGTCTCCATTGCCATGGAAGAGGTAAGGTTCAGCGAACCGGCGCTTTGGCAACTGCTTCCATCGTCTTTTGAGCGAAACGTTGGCCCGGGAAGCCCTTCCGGCTTTTGTTCTTGCCGTTCACCCTGCGAAATGTCCCTGCGAAGAGGTCAAGTAACTCCAGCCGCGAGAAATCGGCTGCCAGAATAATACAAAAAATCGCCATAATGCCTTGTTTTGCGTAGAGATACAGAACGCTTGTTCGGCGTAACCATAAAGTGAGAAAGACGACTTCTACCGGTCGGCACGCGGCATCGTTCCGACTTCATGGTTACAGAGAAAAAACATCGGCCTGAGAGAAAAGGCCGTTTCAGCAGAGATGGGCATGATCGCGTTTGTCTCCAGACTCCTCATCGTGTTCCATAGGTTAATGTCGGTCCTCAGGATGGATTGCGGAGTTTCGAAAACAGTCGTTCATGATCGATTCGATGGAAATTCCAAAACCATAACGAAACAGGACTTCGTGCAGCCGACTCCAATGAGTTCTACACGTGAAAGTCGCTATTGGACCAGAAAGACATCCGTCGCCGGAGGCAGTTTTTGGGAAGGAGATAAGGTTGTCTGAAGGACATTCACGATGCGGGCCGTTCCGGCGACAATTCGCAAGTCATAATTTCCGTTTGCTGCAAAGATCAGTTGCCCCCACTTGGAATAAATCATACCGGAAATGCTTGCGGGCCCAAGGAGTTGTTCCGCGACCAGGACCATTGGCTTTCTGGAATGGCGCTGCTGATAAATCGTAATTCCGTGAAAGGGACTGCCGGAATCATTTAACCCCGAATAGCTGCTTCCCAGGAGGGCCAGATTAATCACCACACTGGGAAGCAATGTCGTCTGATTCAAAGGGGGAGGAGGGGTTTGCCCCTCGGCCGCGTCCGCACCTCCGGTGATCGCTGAGTAATTGGTATTACTGGTGATATAGAACATGACTCCTTCCGCCGTGATCTGTCCACCCACCACACTGAGCGCAATTCCGGTGAGCGGATTGACATTTCGAATAATGTAAACGCCAGGTCTAAAAATGACCTGACCGGAAACGACTTCAATCCATTCATAGACTCCCGGTTCGAGAATCGTAGGATTGTTAAGAAGAGGCAGGCCCGGAAGAAGAGGAATCCCTGGAAGGGCGATAATCGTTCTTCCTCCTCGCAGAGTGGCGTTCACGTTTCTGGAATCAACGCTGACGGTAGGAACGGGAAGATTCCGTAACGGGTCGGGAACCGGCATTCTGTTTGCGGTTAATGGTGAAGCCCCCCCTGACTGAATATTCCCGTAATTTGAGACCCGATCCACTCCTCCTGAAACTCGAACATCGGTCGCCAGCAGCTTGGTCAACGGGAGCAGCGGCGTACAGGAAATGCCGTATGGGGGAAGGACGGAATCACCAACCGCCTGGCCATTCTCGTCGACCCGGCCCCAACCGGCATTCACGATAACGGCTCCCTGAACCCGAAGTTGTCCTATTCCCAATAACTCCAGTGCTCCCAGTTGAATGTGAGGCAACGACAACGTTCCGATTCCCAGCGGTAATCCGGTAACGGTAATGGGAGTGGGGTCTGGATCGAGCAAAGCGATAACTGTTCCTGCAGTCGCATCCTCCATGCCGGCAACCGCCCTTGTTCGAACGACTTTAGTCGACGAACCGGGAATAATTCTCATAAAATACGTGTCGTAGCCACGGCTGATATTCACGGCGACGTAGTTCATTTTTCCCGAGAATGGCCCGCTGACGGGTGGGATCTCAACAGTGACGTCACCTTCCATCATTCCGTTTTGTTCACGAACACTGTTGATCGCCGCAGTCTTGGCCTGGTTAACAGACTTACCGCGAGACAACTCCCGTGCAGCCGTGGTGGAAGCGACGTCCGCCAGAGATTGCAGTTGGCGATATCGGACCATTAAAAGACTGCTATCAATGACAAGTCCAATCACACAGAAAATCGTCGGCAATGCCACCGCGACAAGAATCAGGACGTATCCCGCACGTTCAGGTTGTAATGTTTTATGTGACGAAGAGAGATTTTGAGACATCGGAAAACCTCTGCGTATTCAAGTGTTGTTCGCGTCCAGATTGGACCTTTAATATGTGATCCGCTTCACGGAGCTTGCCGACAGGGGATAAGCCGATCCCGAAAATGGCATCCGAATAATCGGGACATAATCCGCGCTGACGGTCACTTTCACTCGATGATTCAGCCTGTTTCCCCCATCCATCCATTCGAGACGGATATGGACATCTTTCGGATCGAAAGTGACAATGAGGTCTCTGATCAGTTTCGCTTGTTCGGTGTTCGTGTCTGCAGTACTACTATAGACCTGCGGGCCCCAGGATCGATTGTTCTTACCTGCTTGCTCTCCATGGACAATGGCCTGACGGGAGAGTTTGCAGGAGAGTTCTGAGAGTGTGTTGTATTGAAGAACAGCAAGGCTTAAGTCAAGTCCTGCCAACAAGACGACCACAATCACACTGAGAACGACAGCTCCTTCGACGACCATAACGCCCGATCGGGATGAAGCGGAATTAAAAGATCGTCTTTTAACACCTACGGATTTCCGATACATGGCCCACAATTCTCCATCGGTTAAAGCAAACAGATTGAAACATCATTTCTTTCCGAACAGGCAAACTCAGCGATATTGGTTTCCGACGAGACGATGCTTCAATTGCACTTCACGTGGAATTCCAGGCCAATTGACAATGGTCTTGAATGGATAGCGAACAACCAGCGAGATACTGACCGTCTCATTATGGTTTTCACTTGTCGCCACCGAACAAAACATGACCTCTTCGCTAAAATTTGGAAGTGCCTGAAGTTCCTCACGAATGGCAAGCCGAAGCTGTTCCTCCCAGATTCCTTGTGTCATAGCGGTATATCGATGAGTCGTAGCATAGGTCATCCCGGCTCCAGCCGCGCTATTGACGAGGATGGAAAAATAGGCAACTCGCCCAAAGTCCACACAGCCAAGAATGAGAAGCATGATAACGGGCAGGACGATTGCACATTCCAAAGCTGCAGCTCCGCGACGAGAAACGAATCTCTCAGAGCAGACCAGTCTGTTGTTGGACGCCAATGTCATAGAATTAAGGTGCCGCCTGATCATGCCTATTACTTTCCAAAACTCTCCGCTAACTGGATTGCTGCAGGGCCAGCCAGCACAGTGAAAACAGCGGGAAAGATCAGCACGAGTGTTGGGAAGAGAATCTTGACCGAGGCCTTTTGAGCCAATTCTTCCGCACGCAGTTCCCGACGTTCCCGGAGTAGCTCCGAATGTGACCGCAAGGCATCTGTAATGGAACTCCCGAACCTTCGTGATTGCTGAAGAAATGACGCCAGACTTTTTAAGCCTTCCAGATCCGTTCGTTCAGCCAGACTGCTAAAAGCAGCCTCTGGAGTCGAGCCAAAATCGATCTCCTGTTGAATGCGATTTAATTCAGAGGCCAACAGCGGGTGCACGTGACGGAGTTCCGCCGTGACTCTCTTCAAGGCACCTTCGAGGCTCAGTCCTCCTTCCAGGCAAGTCACCAGAAGATCCAGGAAGTCAGGGAGAGTTCGAAACAATATCGCCTGACGTTTGGCTTTCCGCCGATCGAGCCAGAGTCCGGGAATCAACATTCCCATGGCACAGGCGGCCCCTCCATATAAACAGACACTACTCCAATGTTGATCATACAAACAGAGGATCAAGAGTGTTGCGATGAGAGGAAGCAGTACAAGAAGAGACCGGACCATCAGGAAGAATGGAATTGCAATGGGGCTGTACAGACCAGCAGCCAGGCATCTCTTTCTTAGGCTGACTTTCTGCTCCTGTGATCGTGGCACGAACCACTCTGCGACAATTCTCCTGTATCTTTGAGACAGGGAAGACGTCGCATCCGGTAAGAGAGAGCGTCCTCCTCGAATCGCCCGAAGCTTCGCGACTCGGTCGTCGATCTCGGAGTTTCGATCAATCCAGGAAATAATTCCGACCGCACCTCCGGCAGCAGAAAGGAAAGCGGCACCATAAATGATACAGGTGTCTATCTGCATAGGAGTGCTCCTGAAACATCGAAGAATTTAAATGCATACGTAAAGAGAGCTTTATTTCTGCTGCCAGCAAAATGAGAATTGAATGGTTCAATAATCGAAATGAACAATTTGTCTGATCCAGACCGTCCCCACGACTTGTGCCATGACCAGACTTCCCAGGAGCCATGGACGATCCAGTAGCACCTGGGCGTAATTTTTGTCGAGAAAATAAATTGCAATGAAAGCGGCGACCGGCAGGACGCATAAGACAAACGCCTGCATCCGTCCTTCACTCGTAAATGCTTGAACTCGGTCTCTGAGACGTTTTCTTTTTCGAACTCGCTGAGCAAGATTTTCCAGAAGCTCCACTGGGTTTCCTCCACTCATGCGTTGTACCAGCATCGCCACGACGAAAATCCGAAATTCCATGATGTCATTTCGCCGCGCCAATTCCTTGAGGATGGCTTCTTGCGGAAGCCCAAGACTATATTGTTCACAACAGCGAGCAAATTCTCGATTGATTGGAAGGGAGCATTCTTTGGAAACGATCTGCATGGACATCTGCATGGTCTGCCCTGATTGCACGGCACGTCGCATCAAATCAAAAGCTTCGGGAAGCTGATCACGCAGTCGTGTCAATCGACGCTGTCGCTGAAGGAACAACCAGAAGTAGGGCAACAGCCCCCCAGCCAGACTGCCTAACAGGGCTGAAATCCAGCTCGGCCTGAGAATGGTTGCCAGTGTGCCGATCGTTACCGCCGAGACCAGAACTAAAAACAGAAATAGAAAGACCGTCATTCGGCTATCACTTTGTTCCAGAAGCCGGAGAAGTCTGGAGCCTAAATAGGATCGAAGATCCGCTGTTGAATCTGAATTGAGTTCGCTCTGTTCATTGAACAACGAGTGATGCTGTGACAGGTGATGTTTGTTTTGAATAGTTCGAATACGTTGTCGAATGATCCGATTCGATGAGTTGAAAAAGTCGATGATGAGGCTTCCCAGTGCCCATGCAGACACCGCGGCCGTAATAAATGACACCCAAATTAGCAATGAAGAAGACATTATGGTCGACTCCGATACTGAAGATCATCGATCCGGTCCAGAGGCATCGTTCGTTCCTTAAAAAGGCCTGCCGGCAGATCGATTCCCGCTTGTTTCAGCTTTTCCAGACACTGCGGACGAATTCCAGTCGCGCGAAATTCACCGACAGCATTGCCCTCCTGGTTAATTCCCGATTGCTCGTAAACAAACAAGTCGTGCATCGTGAACTCGTTTCCCTGCATTCCGGTGAGTTCGGAGATCTGTACGACCTTGCGTTGGCCGCCACTCACCCGGGAGCAATGAACAATGATGTTAATCGCTGAAACGATCTGTCGCTGAATAAACCAGATCGGAAGGTCGTAACCTGCCATGCCGACCAGCATTTCCAGGCGACTGATCGCGTCCCTGGTCTCATTGGCGTGAATCGTGGTCAGGCTTCCATCATGTCCCGTCGTCATGGCCTGAAGCATATCGAAGGCTTCTTCACCACGGCATTCCCCCACAACAATCCTGTCGGGACGCATACGGAGAGAGTTTCTAAGCAGATCGCGCGCCGTAATTGCTCCTTTCCCCTCCAGATTAGGAGGGCGTGTTTCCATGCGGGCAATGTGAGGCTGCTGTAGCTGGAGTTCTGCTGCATCTTCGATTGTGGCGATCCGTTCATGTGGAGAAATAAATGCGGAAAGCGCGTTCAAAAATGTGGTCTTTCCGCTCCCAGTTCCTCCGGAAATCATAATATTGAGACGAGCCTGAATGCATGCAGAAAGAAATGCGATCATCTCTCGAGTAACGGAGTGTCTAGCGACCAAATCGGCGGCCATGAGCGGACGGGAACCAAACTTTCGTATCGAGACCAAGGCTCCGTCAATCGCCAGAGGAGCAATAACCGCATTCACTCGGCTTCCATCTTTCAGCCGGGCATCGACCATCGGGCTGGACTCATCCAACCGCCTGCCGACACGACTGGCGACACGTTGAACAATTTCCAGCAGATGGTTGACGTCATGAAAAACGATAGGGGTCTGCTCCAACCGACCACGTCGCTCAACATAGACGGTCTTGGGGCCGTTAATCAAAATATCGGACACCGTGGGATCTCTAAGTAACGGTTCAATCGGCCCCAGTCCCAGCGTCTCGTCAATGACCTCATGAATTAATCGTTCTCGATCCGCCTGACTGATCAGTTCAGACCGCAAATGGCAAAGTTGTTCAATACCGCGTCGAAGTTCCCGTCTCAGTTCATAGTCAGGCATTGTTCCAATCGAGGAAATATTCATTCCCTGGATCAGCAGCTTGTGAATCTCTCTTTTCAGCTGGTTAAATCGACCCTCCGGATCATTCTGTCTGGTGCGGATCGTCAGTGGGGAGGAGTCAGTATCCATGGTCTGTCTTTCAGGGCCTGTCTGAAATAATCAACCGATTTAGTAGCTTGTTTGCTCTACAGTCTGCGAGTGTTTGAAGATGCATTGGTACGCAAGTCTCACTTTTCACCCCGTGGACGAATCTTCTATGCCCCCCTAACAAAACTGACTCCGATCCGCTCGCGGAAAGGAAATATTCATCGTTTGAGAGGTTTTGTTCGCGGCTCTAAAAATGCTCTGGAAGGGAGTTCTGAATGTTGTATCACGCGGATCCCTGTGGCCCCTTATGAATTCAAGATCGAGCGTGACACAACAAAGACCAAACTGGCCTAATGGACTGGTGCAGCCATTCGCTGATCAAGTGAAGACGAGGAACGTGCCAAGAGCTTTGATTTCAGGAAACGAAAGACATTAAGCTGCTTCCGTGCCCCTTCGACATCTCCTGCAACCGGGCAGACTGTCTCAGCAATTTTTCGAATGGAACGTGCAAACTCGGAACCCGATGATTCCAGAACCGCAGGTGTTCCACAATTAACACTGACATTCACGACATGTGGTGAATCCGGGATCGTCAACTGAATGGGCCGCCCCAGGAAAGACTTGATTCTGTTGAGAGGAAGTTCGTGTGGAGAACCGATGCGATTTGCTACTAAATGTATTCGGTCCATGCTGATATTAAGATTTTCCAGATGAATCAGCAGGTATTCCAGATTTTTTAGTGAGGTAAAATCCATGCGGATAACAATTAGGATGGAGTCGCATTCTGAAAGGATTCCGGCATACTCCTCACGACTTGAGAGAGAGTGATCAATCACTGTTCGCGGATACATGGATTTTGCAAGACGGCAGATTTTTCTGAATCCAAGATCATATGCGTGCGGGAGATCAAGAACTTCTTCGTTCGCTGCAAGCACACGTACGCCAGAACGATGGGAAGTCAATGACTGATCCAGGATGTTCTGATCAAGACTTTCCAGGTTTTCGCAGATGTCGTTTAAGCAATGCCGCGGAGAAAGGTTAAACAGCGACGCCTGGTCTCCACGACCGGGATTCAGGTCCATCAGCACACAGTCCTGATGTTCTTGGGCAAGGATTGCTGCCAGATTACTGGCGATGACGCTGACTCCGCTTCCGCCACAGGGGGAAATGATTGCGATTGGCTTCCCTTCAACGGGAAAAGCAGAACCTCGTTGATGCCGGCGCACATAATGTTCCAGCTGACCAACGAGATCACCGTCTTGATCAATAAAATGATCAGCTCCATGATTTAATGCGTCAAGAATACAACCAGGATCGATGGCCGGCCCCATGACAACGACTGCTAATCGTGATTGCGACTTTAAAGAGTGGATTTGCTGGAAAGCTCGTCTTCGGTCGTCCGTAAGTACAAATACAATCAGTTGCAGCTTGTTTCCCAGACTCATTGCTGCACTCAAAGAATGATTGACAGAAACCACCTGATCGGGAGGAGCATTCTTTCCGAATTGAGTTAAAGCCTGCTGCAACCTGACCACTGAGGCTTGGCAGTCACTCGCGATGAGAATCGACATCGTCGAACTTCCTTTCAATCCGTCCGGGAAACTACTTTTCATGCAATTAGCATGAGAAAGACACAATTGCAGTATGAAACACTGCACTCTATCGATGACCCTGACTTGTTAAGTTGATTTAATTGGCGTCGATTCGTGTAAATTTTGCACACAGCTTCTTGTGCAATGGCATTTACCTAATTTGTGCTTGCATCTTCATCAATTTGTTAAATCTCGTTCTCAAGTGATGAAATTCTTGGCAGGTGGAACAACCAATCTTTTCGTTAAGATGAGAGCGTTCACTGAATCCGGAACGATTGCTAATCTGGTATTGAAACTGAAGCAGGCAGGAATGAATGCCAGTTTTCTGCAGAAATCATGAGCCTGTCATGAAACTTGTGCGGAGGTCTCATGAACATACCAGCAGTGCCGAATTTGCTCTCACTATGACTTACGAAGGAACACTCGGGATAAATGATCGCGAGGCAGAGGAGAATTCAGATAGAAGCTGCATCTCTGGAGTATGGTTTATCAACTTAATAAACAGGCGAATGGTTCCTGGTGGATGGTCTTTATTCGACATGACACTGAGTCCATTCCATGGGCACTCTGTTAATTACGGTGAGATCACGATGTCTGTTGAAGCATTACTGAAGACACGATCGGCGGCACTTCTTCCAAAAGATTGTGAGCGCGCAGCAATTCATTCCTCGCTCAATCTTCTCGCTCAAAAGCTGGATTATCACTGCGATCCCTGGATCGAATCACATTCCTGTTTCGGGTCGTTCCGCAGAGATACCGACCTTTCCCGTTCCTTGTATAGGACAATTGATGTCGATTATCTGATCGTCTTCGAAGACCAACGCCAATCTCCGCAAGTCTACATGGAACGAATACGCCGGATGGTCACGACCCAGTTTCGGAAAGGAGATATTCTGAAGCTCTCTCCTTATGTCACGGTTCAATTACAGCAGATCCGTTTTGACCTGGTTCCCGCTATTCGAGACTCTCTTGGAGAGTATTGTATCCCCTCGCCTGCGTCTGATTTTCAGCTCTGGATCCGATCCAGTCCCTGTTCTTTCGATCTAAACCTGCTGCAGCAGCATCAACGTCTGCACTATCAATTGAAGCCCGCTATTCGTCTTCTTAAACTGTGGAATTTCTTGGCTGGAAATGTATTTCCACCATTTGAACTGGAAGAACAAATTCTGATGCAGCCACTTGAGAAAGGCTTGTCACTGAAGGAGGTCGTTTTTGACGCTTTTCTGAAGTTACAGTTGCCATTCCAATCCGAATCATGGAAGAACCATGCATTAGATCGTGCTAAGCGACTTGTCCGATCTGCGGTCATTCTTGAAGAAGATCATCGACCGACTGTTGCGGAAGCAGAGTTACGCGTTCTGTTTCCCTAATTTTCGAGTGGGTCGATTTGAGAAGCAGTCGATGAAAACAGTCCCTATATGCGGCAATTTCTGCTTTGTTTCGAGAAGGAAATGAGTTTCATTGGTCCGAGAGAGGTGATCGTTTCAGCGGAGACTGGAAGTCAATGTGAGGGTGTTGCCTCCGGACTGCTCATCCCGTTCAATCTGAATTTCGATGGCGAGGAACTTGCGCAGAATTTCGAGGTGGGTCGTGGAATGTCGGGTGAGTGCGCCGGTGCGGAATGAACTGCTGGATGGAGAAGAGGGATCCCTGCCCTGCCAGATACTGATTCCCAATGGAAGCATGATCTGGTCGGCCAGATAGGGACCGACTGGGACTGCTGATTTCAGATAGTTTCGAGTGTCACGAACCACTTCTTTGGCGATGTTTTCCGCCGTGGTCCCGACTCGGCCGAAGCCAGTGAACACCTCTGTCACATTCTCGTATTCCAGAGTGGTGAAGACAATATTTCCGGGACCGTGTGCCGCGACTTCCTGAATCTGGCCGCAATCCGGATTCCAGTTCATTCTGCGCAGAATGGTGTCGACTTCCCGTTCCGCGATATGGCGGGGGAGGTTGGAGACGAGTGCCGTTGCCGAACGCTTTCGGAGTTCTCCCCGATCCAGCAGATGGATGCCGTTCAATCGGGGAACAGGCTGAATCTTAACAACAAACCTTCCACCCCCTGCCGGATAGAACCCCGGGCGTTCCAGTTCGACCGACACCGTTGAGCCCAAGCGGTTGATGAATGGCAGAAATGCCCGTTGCAGGAAATCGAACGGCGGCGCCCATTGATTGTGAGTTCCCCCTTCCAGAATCACCGTGGAAGGACCATCGGCAATCATCAGCGCCGGAAGAATCGTTTGCAGAACGAGCGTGGCACTTCCGGCAGTTCCGATGCTGAATTGATAGTTCCCGGGAACAACTTCTTGAGGACGAAATGAAAGAGATCGTGCGCCGATCTCCGCTCCGGTGACCTCCGCATTCCCGATCTGACCCGCGGCATTCACCGCCGTGAGATGCTGCCGCATCAGTCCCGGTTTCTGTCGTCCGGCCCGAATGTTCTCGATGACGACAGGTTGTCCGGTCACCAGCGACAACGCCAGAGAAGAACGGACAATCTGCCCGCCTCCCTCGCCCAGAGAACCGTCGATGTGAATGGTATTCATCTCAATCATCCGCCTGATCGCCATCCTTGATCACAAACCTGGCCTTCAGTCGAGCGACTTCCGTGGCCAGTCCGGCGGTCTTCACCGACTGTAGCACTTCGTCGAAATCCTTGTACGCCGCTGGAGCTTCATCTTTGGGATAAGCCCGGCAGTTGGTGAGGATATCCTGTTCATCGAACGATTGATCGATGCTCTTCTGATCCAGTTCCCGGATCGCCCGTTTGCGTCCCAGCAGCCGACCGGCCCCGTGATTCACGCTGTAACAACTCAGCGCCGCTCCGTCGTCCGCCACCATGACACTCGAACCGGCCTGCGGGTTCCCCGGGAGCAGGATCGGGTGCCCGGTGGATTTATTGTGTGTTTTGTCGTCCTCTTCTTGGCGGTGAGTCTTCTCTAAATTTTTACATTTTGTTTTTAAAAATTTTAGTCAGGTCAGGGACAATATGCCTCCGGATTGCAATTTCTGGTGGAGCTTTCGATCAGAAGATGGCAGGTTCACCAACATGAATGCACGCAAAGCAATATGAAATCACAGACGAACTCAATTGAAGTAGCGACGTTCAGGAGTACAACTCAAACTTCTGGTCATGCTGATTTCGAACGGGAAACAATTGCTGTTCTGTCTTCACTGAAAAACGCCATTTCCTGCGTCCTGATTCATCTGGGAGGGATTCGCCGACCAACGGACCTGGAACATCTTCTGCAACTTGACCGCACGCTCGCGTGGCAACTGATCAAGGTCTCAGAGACAGAGACGCCTCTGGAAAACGCGACCATCATTCCCTCTCTGGTCTCCATGGAACGATTCGCAAAAGCGGCCATCAGACTGGGGGTTCCGGCAGAACAAACCGAATCGATGCTCGATTCCTGCAGGGAATTTGAAAATCTGGTGAAGCGACAGGCCGGAGGACGAGTCTGCTTCAATTCCATGGTGTCCGCAGCAACAATGGATGATGACTGGCATGCGACAGAACGCCAGCACCGACGGAACATCTTTCGCGGCGCAAGTCATATGACCGGAACGCAAGCAGGCGTCATGTGCAGCACTGTGATTCATCGGCGAGGAGACCGGCCTCAGTTCTGCGAATCGTTGATGCTTAGTGGATTCGTTGACCTTCGGGTTCTGTGGAAGATCGATGCGATTAATGTCTATCGATCACGATTTTCGTCCCGGGCACTGGGAGCGGATTTCCGGAAAGGGATGCAACGGGAGCCGATTTTCAAGGAACGGGGAACGACCGGATACTTGCTTTCGGAGTTCTGTACCGGACCCTCCCCTAATGTCAGAATTTCAGACGGAGCCGACGGTTGGATACTGGGAGACCTGCTGAATGCTGAGATCGGGATCCCGGGAGAAAGCACCGTACTGTTCGGAAGTTGCTATCGGAACGTTCCCTATCCGGCACTGACCGATCGATACATCGCGAGTCAGTCGCAGATTTATATACCGGTCAAGTTAGTTATGATCGATCTGCTCATTGAACCCGGACTCTTCCCCGGGTGGCTCCCGTCAGCCTGCGTCCGGGTGGGAACATCCATGACGGATCAGGTGGCTCCAGGGTCTGAAGAACGGACTTTACCGACTCGCGTTGAACTGGAACGCATCGGCACTGGACCAGCTTTGATTAAGGAATTCCCCCGTTACTCCGAAGCCGTCCAAACGACTTGTTCTCAAGCCGGATGGAACATCAAGAACTATGAAAACTGGCGACTCAGGTTGGAATTCCCACTATTTCAATCCATGATTCGCGCCCAACTCTCTCACCCTGACCTTCTGTCGAAATGAAATCGACATCCTGTTTCTGTGCTTCTGTTAGAGATCTAAAAGGAAATGCTATGCCTCTGTCTCGTCGAAAATCGTTAACCGGATTCACATTGATTGAACTTCTGGTTGTCATTGCAATTATTGCAATTCTTGTTGCACTGCTTCTTCCGGCCGTTCAACAAGCCCGCGAAGCTGCCAGACGTGCACAATGTAAAAACAATTTAAAGCAAATCGGTCTGGCACTTCATAATTATCACGACATGTACAACTCTTTTCCGTTGGGAGGCAGTGGGCCAACAACGGTAACTGCCAACTCGAGCAACCAGTGTGTCTGGTCAGATCGCAGTATGCCTGTTCATCGGGCGCCCTGGACCGTTGCGATTCTCCCCATGCTGGACGAATCCGCAAGATACAATGAGTTCGACACCACGCTCCCATTTCCTGTTTTCCCCCGAGCAACAGTCGCCGTGTTTCGGGTGAACCCCACCAATGTGAATGTTGATGCCTGGGAAAGAAAGCTGTCCAAATATAAATGTCCATCCGATTCAATATTTGGAAATGACATCACCAACTCCTATCTTGGAATCGCAGGAGGGGGAGACACTCCTTTATGTCATGCCAGCTCCTTCCAATCAACCCGTTTCTTCTATAAGAACGGTGTTCTTTTTCATAACTCCCATATCAAAAT
>DATMFC010000436.1:0-3055 GCA_035556335.1 Planctomicrobium sp.
TGAACGCCGGGCAAACCTGTGTTGCTCCCGACTATCTGCTTGTTCCCCAAGGCCAGTCGTCGACGATTGCAGAACATCTGACGAAGGCCGTTCGTGGAATGTTTCCAACGGTTCTTCACAATCCGGATTACACGGCCATCATCAATGACAGCCATCTCGCGCGCCTGCGTGGGATGATTGAGGAAGCTCGCGAGAAAGGAAGCGTGATCGTTGAGATCAAATCTGGAGAAGAAGTGTTCGACAAAAGCTCCAATAAACTCCCGCCGACATTAGTTCTCTCTCCTGGTCTGAAGACAAGACTGATGACCGAAGAAATCTTTGGCCCGGTGTTACCGATCATCGAATATAACACGGTCAATGACGCCATCCATTTTGTGAACGAGCGAGAGCGACCACTGGCGTTGTACTGGTTCGGAAAAGACAAAGCCATTCGAGACCGTGTTCTGAAGGAAACCATCTCCGGCGGAGTGACCGTAAACGATTGCCTGTGGCATCTGGCACAGGAAGAACAACCCTTTGGCGGAGTTGGTGCGAGCGGCATGGGGGCCTATCACGGAGAATGGGGCTTCCGGACTTTCAGCAAGGAAAAACCCGTCTTCCACCAGTCTTTCTTCACCGGAAACTGGCTGCTGTACCCTCCCTATGGACGAGTCTTTGAAGCTCTTTACAAGGTACTCAGGAAGATTGTCTGATGTCGGTGATCTGTAAATGATGTGTCGTGTGGTAAGGATGAGAAAAGAAAATCCTTACATGGGGAAATGAATCGCCCGATGCCACTGAGTGACGGCAATTCATGATTCATCCGATGACAGGGCATAAACGAAGTGGCGTTGTGAAGGAGTCACTTCTGCCTTCAGATCGGATTTCCGGAAGTCCTGATACTTCTCGGGAATTGCTGAAACTCCTTTTGAAAAACCTCCCGATGGGAGTTCTTCCCCCGGCGTTTCGATCCAGGATTCGAATTGAATGGAGTAAATTCCCGAGGTGATGCCGTGTCGACTCGCCGACTCGCTCAGCTCATATTGACCGTTACGAATTGCTCCTGACGCAACGGCATAGCCTTCGTCTCCGATAAAGGCGATAAATCCATTAAGAAGAGGGGTTCCATTTAATGTTACCATGCCGGTAACGGGAATGCGGTCTTCATAGTTCCGGTTCTGGCAACTGCTGAATAAACAGAGGGTTCCCAGTAATAATGAAATGTGTGTGAGTTTAGGAAAAATCATAATTAATTGATTCCAGTTCTTACCTGTCAGAAATTACCGACAACTTCACCATCCATGCGATCTCCCAGCTTGCAATAAGTGCGATAATCAATACTGTCGCTGATGAAATGGACCGAACCGTCCACCATCACAAAATGAGCGCCTCCAGGGTGGTAGCTGGCGTGTCCTGTACTGAGCGACCAGTCGCTGGAACTGTTGCTGACAATCGCCTGATTCAGATAAGTGCTGTTCAGCTTGACATGAAACAGTGAGATCGGGATGTTGAATGCCCAGATTGAGCCGTAAGTCGTGTAATGGGGTTTCATCTCTCCCAGCAACATTGTATTGCTGGTGCCGTCAGTCACATCAGAAATAGCAATTCGGCTTACCCCCCGGGCTCCCATGCCTCTGGTGGTATTGGAAAACCGATGCGGAGTGCGCCATCCTCCTTCCCCATCCGAAGAACTCCCCTTATAACAGAAGGACTCCGAGTTGCAGTCTTTGGTTCTTGCTCCGCCATCTGGGGCCATTGGTCCGCCGACGATCCGGTACATTCCTTCCTGAACCCGAATTCCAGAGGGAACCGAATCAAATTGAACGTTATCTACCGTTCGTCCCATTCGGGAAAGAGGATTGCTCGGACAGGTGACAACTGGAAAAAACAGACCGTTCACCGTATCCATGTTTCTGGAACCGTCTGCATTGGTTCCGGAACTGAAAGCGGTCCGTAACCCCAGCTTGAGATAAAGCGGCGCTTGATCGAGATAGGGAAGAATGGATTTGAACCAACAGGATTTTTCGTTGACTCGCAGATAATGATCCGAAGAAGTCAGGTCTGTACTGTCGTCTGAGAACGAAGAAGCAAATGGAAATACCCGGTGTAAATCCTGGTAATTATGAAATGCCAGTCCCAGTTGCTTAAGATTGTTTTTACATTGGCTGCGGCGAGCGGATTCCCGTGCCTGCTGGACCGCAGGCAACAGCAGGGCCACCAGCACTCCGATCACTGAAATCACGACCAGTAGTTCAATGAGTGTAAATCCGTGCAAACGGAGTGAGGCTTTCTTGAACATGAGTTCTGCTTTCGGATTATCAGAAGATGTCCTTTGCATGGTGGATCGAGTCCGTTCTCGTCGTCGGAGAAGTTTTGTTTGCCGCTCTTAGAATTCCCCGAGAACTTCTCCATCCATTCGATCTCCAAGATTACAATAAGTGCGATAATCAATATTGTCGCCAATAAACCGGACGGATCCATCCACAAAGGTGAAATGGGCTCCTCCAGTATGGTAGCTGGCATGCCCAGAACCATTCCCCCAGTCCCCGGAATTATTGCTAATATTCTGGTTCAGCCAAGTGCTATTCAACTTCAGGTGAAATAACGTCATGGGAATATTATAGGCCCAGATCGAACCGTAAATTGTATAATGTGGCTTGGTTTCCCCCAGCAGCATGGTATTACTTGTTCCGTCCGTGACGTCCGATGTTCGGATGGAACTGACACCCCGAGCCGCCATGCCGCGCGTCGCATTCGGAAACTTGTGAGGAGTTACCCAGCCGGCATTTCCGTTTGCTGAATTTCCCTTGTAGCAGAAATCGGCTGCACTCGAGCAATCTTTTGAAGCAGTGGCTCCGATAGGGCCTCCCACGATTCGATACATCCCTTCCTGGACCATGATGGGAGTGGGAGTCGATGGGACCGCCTCAAATGTGGCTTGATTTACGGGTTTACCAGTATGGCTCATCGGGTTGCTGGGGCAGGTTGCAACTGGAAAGTAAAGCCCGTTCACAATATCCATATTTCTGGAGCCGTCCGCATTGGCCGAGGAGCTAAAAGCGGTTTTGATTCCGAG
>DATMFC010000437.1:0-2660 GCA_035556335.1 Planctomicrobium sp.
GTGGTCGGAGTTTCCGACGACACCGATCGTCGCACGGCATTTCGCGGGAAGTCGTCGAACTTCACCGGACGGCAGGGTAATCTGTGCCCAACCTTTATCAGTTGCATTCATGACAGCACTGTTACCAGCACTGCGAACGAGCTGAGCACCACGACCTGGTTGCATTTCAATGGCGTGAATCTGTGTTCCGGAAGGAATATTTTCCAGCGGCAGACAGTTTCCGTTTTTCGGTTCGGCATTCGCCCCGTTTGAAATCACATCCCCGGCTTTCAGGCCGTTAGGAGCAAGAATGTAAGCTTTGACAGCCACATTCGTCTCTGGATTCTGATATTCAATCAGTGCAATACGAGCAGACCGGTTTGGGTCGTACTCAATATGTGTCACTGTCATCGGGACGTTATCGATCCGACGTTTGAAATCGATGACGCGGTACATCTTTCGATAACCACCGCCACGATGTCGAACCGTGATTTTTCCTTGAAAGTTACGACCGCCATGTTTTTTCAGGCGGATCGTCAGACTTTTTTCTGGTCGCTTCTTACGGTCCGTAATTTCCGCAAAATCACTGACCGACGCACCACGGCGTCCAGGAGTGACCGGCTTGTAAAAACGAATCCCCATCGTACTGTCCTGACCAAATGTCTAATGTCTTGGTGAAAGCTGTTGACTCAAAAACCCACAATTTATCAGAAGAATGAAATTCTGTCTTCTTCGTGGAGTTGCACAACAGCTTTTTTCCAGTCGCGTGTCCGACCGAGCTGTGCTCGACTTCGGCGCGGTTTTCCCTTACGGGTTTGTGTTCGAACTTCAACAACCCGAACGTTCCACAGGTGCTCTACAGCCCGCTTTACGTCCCCTTTGGTTGCCTGATTATGAATCTGAAAGGCATAGGCATTCAGTTGCTCTGACTGAAAGACCCCTTTTTCTGTCACGAGTGGGCGAACGATGACCTGATGCGGTTCGAGCTGCAGTCCACCAGTTTTTTCGGATGTTTGCGTTGACACGATCTTCACTCCTCAACCACAGCAGCTTACTGACGGGCATCGTTCTCAAATTTTGCCCTGATACCCCACACAGACCAATAACGGGACAACTCGATGTGATCCCGACTACAAATTTCTACTAACTCGCGGTAACCGCTTCCTGGGTTCCCTGCCGAGCCTGATCGATTGCTTCCCGAGTAATCAGGAGTCTCTTCTGATGCAGCAACTGATAAGCATTCAGTTCACGCACAGGTGAAATCCACAGATTCCCGATATTTCGTCCTGACAGCCAGACATTGTTGTCGTAGTCGGGAATCACCAGCAGAACGGATTCTGACGAAACGCCCAATACTTTCAACAGCTGAGCAATCGTTTTTGTTTTCACTTCGCTCAGAGCGAACGAATCCAGAACGGTCGCTTCCTGATCCTGAAACTTACTCAGCAGCGCCATCTTTGTGGCCAACCGAATCGCCTTCTTGGGCAATCGGTAGCTCCAATCTTTAGGCTGCTTTGCAAATGCATGTCCACCCCCACGACGAATGGGCGAACGCTTTGTTCCGACACGGGCGTTACCAGTCCCTTTCTGCCGGAACAGCTTCTTTGAACTTCCGGAAACCTCACCACGAGTCTTGGTTTTCACCGACCCCTGACGACGGTTGTTTTCGTACATCACAACAACATCATGCAGCAATTGCTTGCTGATCCGATTGGCGAGTTCGCTTCCGTCAAACTCATACGAGCCGACATCCTCGCCATTCATTCCCCGAACCGGAGCGGAGACTGTTGTACTCTCTGACATGAACTTATCTCTCAACTGCGTTACTCAAAATTCTGCGTTCAGAACTCAAAAACGCGTGCCGCTATTTTGCCACTCGAATGATCAGATAACCGCCGTTTGGCCCAGGGATCGCCCCGTTCACAAGCAGCATATTGTTTTCAGCATCCACCTTAACCAGCTTCAAATTACGAACGGTCGAACGGGCATTCCCGTATTGACCGGCCATCTTCTTACCCTTTTTGATCATACCGCTGGTACCGCGGTTCATGGCGTTGGCACCGATACCCCCAACACGACGGTGTACCTTTTTGGTACCGTGAGCGCTTCCCTGACCGGCAAAATTATGCCGTTTCATGGCACCGCTTGTTCCACGCCCTTTGCTTGTCCCAGTCACATCAACAGACTTGATGTCACTGAAAAGACTGGCGTCAAGAACCTGACCGATTTCAACGCCAACCGCTTCACCATCCAGGCGAAACTCACGAACAAACCGCTTTGGCTCACAGTCGGCTTTAGGACGAGAAACCAGTCCCGCCTCCGCCAATCGCTTCTGCCGTTTACTCTTCAGTGTCGCAACATGACCTCGTTCTGCACGATTGGCACGTTGACGATTCCGCTGTTCCGGGTCGCGTGCCAGATCCTTCTGACTCAACTTGTCATCAAAGCCAAGTTGAACCGCCTGATACCCATCACGTTCTGCTGACTTAATCTGCAGAACAGCACATGGTCCAGCTTCGATCACGGTCACCGGGATAATAATCCCGTTTTCACCGTAAACCTGTGTCATTCCGACTTTTTTTCCGAGTAGCCCGACGGGCATGGCTCGACCCCTCAATCTTCCTGCGTGTACAAAACACGAACCTGATAATCCCAAGAGCACCTCAGCGGTGACAACTCCC
>DATMFC010000438.1:0-5476 GCA_035556335.1 Planctomicrobium sp.
TGTTCAACCGGTGTCATTGGGCGATTCCTACCGATGGAGAAGATTGAAGCCGGAATTCGTGAAGCGAGTCAGCAACTGGATGGAACATCGCAACACCTCCATCGTGCGGCTCAAGCGATGATGACGACGGACACTGTCGAAAAAGTGGTGACCCGACGGTTCGACGTCGGAGGAACAAAAGGAACTGTGACCGGTGTCTGCAAGGGAGCCGCCATGATCGCCCCGAACATGGCGACCATGCTGGCGGTTATCATGACCGACGTCTCGCTTTCCCCCGGACGTGTCGGTGAATTGCTGCAAGTTGCGGTCAATCGCAGCTTCAACAATATCTCCGTGGAAGGGCACACCAGCACCAGTGACACCGTTCTCCTGCTGGCGAACGGAATGTCCGGTGTGGAATGCCACTCGGAGCCGGAACTGGAGCAGTTTCAGTCGATTCTGAACGATGTCTGCATGGAGCTCTCCAGAAAAATCATTCGCGACGCCGAAGGAGCGAAGCACTTTGTCACTGTGAACGTCCAGGGTCTCCCTTCGGAAGCGGACGCCAGAAAAATCGCTCAGGCGGTCTGTAACAGTCCGCTGGTCAAAACGGCCATTACCGGAAACGATCCCAACTGGGGACGCATCATCTCCGCGGCCGGATACGCCGGAGTGCCGTTTCAGGAACAGGATCTCTCACTCGTTCTGAACGGCGTGGTCATCTACGAAGCCGGACGACCTGCGGCATACGACGAGGCGACATTATCCAACTCGATGAAGTCGGGCGTTGTGACGATTGATCTTCAGTTCCGACTGGGAAAAGCCCACGTGACCTATTGGACCTGTGATTTAACAGCGGAATACATCCACCTGAACGCAGATTACACGACGTAAGAAACAGTTACCCGGGAGGGCGAAGCTCCTGCTGAGCCGCGCGCAAGAGGATCGCTTTCCTTTGGTTGCGGCTCGGCAGGAGCCTCTCCCTCCCGGACACTTTCAATAGAGCAAACTGTTCTACAATCTCATCCAACGGAGTTTGTCATGGCGACGATTTCACTTTCACGACTTGGAATGTTGTCTGTCCTGTCCCTTATTTTGTGTATTCCGGGAATGGCCCGATCAGACGAGAAGATGGATTCTGCAGAACTTGTGATTCGCAATCGAGTGTCACTGACGCAGGAGGGGGCCGAATTGATTCTCAAAGCGGCTCAGGCGAAAGCCCGATTGATGGAAAAGAATGTCAATATCGCCATTGTTGACGATGGCGGACATCCAATTCTGTTCGTGAGAATGAACAAGGCACGTCCCGCCAGTTCTTACACAGCACTGACGAAAGCCGTTTCGGCAGCCACTTTGCGGGCTCCCACAGGTCCATTCGGCCCAAAAGATCAGGAACCGAATCTTCTGCTCAATTTCAGTCTGCAAAATGCCGCCTCAGCGTCCGGCGGACGGATGACGAGCCTGTACGGAGGAGTTCCCATCATCGTTGATGGACAGGTCATCGGTGCCGTCGGAGTCGGAGGAGCCACTGGAGAAGAAGACGCCGAAATCGCCCGGGCCGGAATCGACGCCCTACTGAAGCAACTCAAGTAAGAACCGTCCTGAAAATAACATTTCGGGTAGCCCGGCCAGACTTGGCCGGGTCGCGCAGCGACAAGAAGCCTGCCCCTCAGTGTGCGATTCGACAGAAGATCTCATTCTCTGATTCAACAGCCGAGAGACAATTTACGGTCATTGGGAAATAGGTATTCTGAGGGAAGAGCTTCTTGTGCCTACGGTACCCGGCCAATTCTGGCCGGGTCACCCGGGAACTTATTTCGGGACTGGTCCTTACTGAATCGCCTGAACGTGGATTTCGTCGAACCAGAGTTTGCCGGTGGCACCCCCCAGGCCGACCTGAAAGATGGCCTCCTGTGCAGCAGTGGGAACAGTGATGATCTCGAACTGATGCTTCCATTCCGGTTCATCAGTTCGCCACGGACCGATGATCACCCGGTCGATGGGAACACGCTGCGCGTTGTAAAAATAGACCGCAATTCGGGGGAGTTCACTGGAAGATCTCCCTTCGACGATCCGTTCCGACTTCATCGCCCAGGAGACCCGAAGGCGGCGAATTTTCTTTCCGTCGACAGCAACGGCCTGCAGCATCTGTGAGAATCGACCCGGCTCGTGGTTTTCAAACAAGACCGCCCGTTTTCCGGCAAAGGCATCCTCCACCAGAGTGGTGCGTCGCTGGTAGTGCCAGTGGTCGGCTTCACCATCTTCATTCTCGTCCAGTTCGAATCCGCCGTTCACAATTTGTGGTCGTAGCGGATCAGGTTGTTTTTCCCGCAACTCTTCCATTTTGCCGGTCATCGGGACGAACAGTGTCGGTAGTAACTTCTGCTGAACCAGTTTTCCATCTTTCTTTTCGAGCAAGTGGAAAACCTGTTGATAACGTTCGCCGAGTGGGATGATCATCTTTCCCCCCTCTTTGAGTTGATCGACCAGTGGCTGCGGGACACTTTCAGGCGAACATGTGACAATAATCTTGTCGAACGGAGCATGTTCCGGCCAGCCTTGATAGCCGTCTCCAACCTTGCAGTGTACGTTGTCGTAATTCAATCGGGCGAGAGTGGCAGCGGCCCGTTTTCCCAGTGGTTCGACAATTTCGATCGTATAGACATCTTTGACCAGTCCGGAAAGAACCGCTGCCTGATAGCCACTTCCGGTGCCGATTTCGAGGACCCGATCTTCCGGTTGAGGTTCAAGCACTTCCGTCATGTACGCGACGATGAACGGTGGCGAAATGGTCTGCTTGAACCCGATTTCCACTGCCTGATCGTAGTACGCCAGATTTCGAGTGTCCCGCAGCATGAACTCATGTCGGGGAACAGTCCGCATGGCCTGAATCACCCGAGGATCGGTCACTCCTTCCGAAACAATGGCATCGTCCACCATCCGTTGACGCAAGGGTTCATAACGGTCGCGTACCTGGGCCTGTGCCGCAGATGTGATTATGACGAACACAGCCGTCAGCAACATGATCTTCAATGAAGATTGCAACCTCACATTCATCAGTCCATTCACCAGCCTGATGGTTGCTCGACAAGATGATGTTGTCATGAAAACTCCAATTGTGGGCGGGCATTCAATCACAGGGAACGACGACGGCATAATTCGATGGCCACCCGCGTGGCTTCCTGTAATCCGCCGTCATCCGCCATTCCGCGCCAGGAGATATCAAAACCAGTTCCATGACTGGGACTTGTTCTGACGATCGGTAACCCCAGTGTGACGTTTACCGCTTTTTGAAACGCAATCAGTTTTAACGCGATGTGACCCTGGTCGTGGTACATCGCAATGACTCCGTCAAACGCCCCATGAACGGCACGCTGTAATAAGGTATCGGCAGGAAATGGGCCTTCAGCAGCAATGGAATTCTGTCGAGATTCCATAACAGCCGGTGCAATGATTCGCGATTCCTCGTCTCCGAACAACCCCTCTTCTCCCGCATGAGGATTCAATGCACACACTCCAATTCTCGGTTCCGGGCAGCCGATCCGCCGGAGAAAGTGATTCATCAACTGAATTTTTTCCTGAATCCCCTGTTGTGACAGGAGTCCCGGAACGCTGGCAATGCTCGTATGTAACGTGACGTGAGCAACACTCAGTCCGTAAGGGCCTTTAATGACAGAGCAGAGCGGCAGATACAGCATCATGGCGAAATCATCGACCCCGCATTGTTCGGCAAGAATTTCCGTATGTCCCGGATAATCATGCCCCCCGGCGTGAAGTGCCGCCTTGCTGATGGGGGCCGTCACAATGCCGTCGACCGTTCCCGCCAGTGCCGCCTGAGTCGCGGCGACAAGCCAGTCATATGCGGCTTTTCCCGCTCTGCCGTCGATCCGACCGGGGGGAACATCAGCGGTGTCGGCCTGAGTGGGGTTCCAGCACCAGATGACCGAATTTTCGACATCGTCAGGGGTGGGGGAAAACTCGTCCAGCGAACCGATTTCCCGAATGTCAAATCGGTATCCGACCAGTTGAGCCGCCCGTTCCAGAACATCGGGGTCGCCGACGACGACCGGGAAGAACTGCGATCGAAATTCCGGTTTTGCAAAACTTCGAGCAATAATCTCCGGGCCAATTCCGGCGACATCTCCCATCGTCACGGCAATTCTGGGGAGCGTTCCGTTTGTGGAATTTGTCACTGAAGAGGCCGTCATCTGAAAACTCCCGATCTGCAGATCCTGCCTCAATGGATGGAACGTGCAGGACACCAACCAATAACGATATCTGGAAATGATTGCAGAAAGCGGCTGAATTCAAAGGGAAAGAGACGATTTTCATGGAAAATCGTGAATTCAGAAAATTCCCCAACATCTGACTCCCGGATTACGTACATTCGATGGGAAAGCTGGTTGCAGGAGCACCGATGCCACACCACACCAAAACCCGAGTGACTGAAATCAGGGATTCCGAACAGGAACCTCTGATCAGCGATACCCGTCTGGTCGAAGAAGTCAGACAGGGGGAGCAGTCGGCGTTCGGGACACTGGTGCAGCGCTACGAACGGCGACTGGTACGTGTGATTCTTCGCTTTGTCAGTGACCTTGATCTTGCCGAAGATCTGGCACAGGAAACTTTTTTACGGGCGTATGAACGTCTTGACCAGTTTGATCCGGCCCGACGGTTCTCTCCGTGGTTGTTTCGAATCGGAGTCAATCTGGCGATGGATCATCATCGTCGCAGACGCCGTCGGATCTGGACGATCCTGTTCTCTGACCAGAGTCGGGATCGCTGGATCGAACCGGCAGCTGCTGACCAAACCATGAAACGGGACGTACAGCAGGAAGTGCGTCGTGTGATTGATCAACTTCCTGAAAAGTATCGAACAGTTCTGGTTTTGCGGGATATGGAAAATTTTTCGTCTTCTGAAATCGCCGCGATTTTGAACCGACGCGAAGCAACAATCCGATGGAGACTGGCAGAAGCCCGAATCCGTTTTCAGGAGCTTTGGGAAAAACAGAGGGACTAGAAGGCCGGAATCAGAGAGGCGCAAAGAAGTCGATTGCGTTGATGAAACGGGAGCGGAGAAATTCAAAATCGAAAATCCGAAACAAATTCAAAATTAGAAATTCAAAAGACAGAAGGTGACCTCAGTGGACATTAAAACAATAATCCATTTCGAATTTTTGATTTCGAATTTGTTTTGAATTTCGTGCTTCGAATTTTCAATCTTCTGAAACTTTCAAACTCGTCGAATTATTTTTCGTGGACCCTAACCCCACATTTATTGAGCATTGAAATGAAGTGTCGTACCGTCATCCATGAGCTGGCCTTGTCCCTTGGGAAAGATCCCTGCGAACGGGAGACCATGGAAGAGGTACGCAGACACCTGAAAACCTGCTCCACCTGCCGACTCCGTTACCGCCAGTTGAAGGCATCCATGACCACTCTGGAAAGTGGAAAGCCGGTTGAAAGCTATGAAACCGCCGAGAGTCTGTGGCCCAAA
>DATMFC010000439.1:0-7652 GCA_035556335.1 Planctomicrobium sp.
GGAATTAGGAATTAGGAATTAGGAATTAGGAATTAGGAATTAGGAATTAGGAATTAGGAATTAGGAATTAGGAATTAGGAATTAGGAATTAGGAATTAGGAATTAGGAATTAGGAATTAGGAATTAGGAATTAGGGGACAAATGTTAAGTGGGTGCTGTAGGTGGTTATTGCTGATGCTGTTTTGGAGGTGCGTTGCAACGCACCCTGCAATTATTTTTCCGTGACTTCCGTCTCTTCCGTGGTTCTTCCCATTCGCTTCAGGAACTCAGCTTCGTTGATGATTTCGACTCCCAGTTCGCGGGCCTTGTCGAGCTTGGTTCCGGCCTTGGCTCCCTCGACCACGAATGCGGTGTTTCTGGAAACACTCCCGGAAGCCTTGCCGCCGCGGGAGTGAATGACATCCTTGATCTCGTCTCGTTTGAATCGTTCGAGTGTGCCGGTGACGACGATCGTTAATCCGGCGAACGGCTTGTCGGGGCTCGCTTCGACCGGTTCTCGTGGAACCGGTTCCCCGAAATTCAAGCCGTGTTGTCGCAGGTCTTCGACGATCTTTCTTCCGACGTCAGAATGAAAGAAGGTCGCGACCGATTTGGCGATGACCGGGCCAATCTCGTTGACTTCGGAAAGTGTCTCTTCGGTCTGACTCGCGATTTCGTCCAATGTTCCGAACTGATCGGCCAGAACGCGGGAATTGCTGGCTCCGACATGACGGATATTCAGCGCGGTGAGCAAACGCCAGAGGGGTTGTTTCTTGGAGGCTTCGATTCCGTTCAACAGGTGGTTGATGGATTTCTCTCCCAGCCGTTCGAGAGTGACGAGTCGTTCCCGGTGTTTGTGGAGTCGGTAAATGCTGTCGAAGCCGGTGAGCAGGCTTTCGTTGATCAGTTGCTCGATGACTTTGATCCCCATGCCATCGATTTCCATTCCTTGCCGGGAGGCGAAGAATCGCAGGCTTTCTCTCAGTTGAGCCGGGCAGTCGGGATTCTGGCAACGGATGTAAACGCCTCCTTCATCCTGGACCAGAACCTGATCACACGCCGGGCAGAGAGTGGGGAAATGGAACTCCTGTTCGGTTCCGGTCCGTCGATGTTCTTCGACTCGCAGAACATGGGGAATCACCTTGCCAGCCTTCTCGACGACGACCCAGTCTCCAATGCGAATCCCGAGACGTTTAATCTCGTCGTTATTATGCAGGCTGGTGCGGGAGATGGTGGATCCGGCAATGAGAACCGGCAGCAGATGAGCGACCGGAGTCACGGTGCCGGTCTTGCCGACTTGCGTTTCAATTGCCTGAACCTGCGTGACCGCTTCATACTTCTCCCACTTATAAGCAATGACCCAGCGTGGGGTTTTGGTCGTGTTTCCTAACTGTGCTCTCAGGTCAAATCGATTGACTTTAATCACCAGTCCATCGACCTCGCACGGCAGTTCATGCAGTGCGTCCATCATGGTTTGACAGTGGGAAAGCGTGGCGTCGATTCCCTGTTTCACCGCCACATGGGGAGTCACCGGCAAGCCTGCTTTGTGGATCCAGCGTAAATAGTCTTCATGCGTCGCGGCGTCGAGCCCCTCGTGATCCCCCAGACCATGGGCGAGGAATCGAACCTTACGGGCGCGGCACAATTTCGGATCAAGCAGTTTCAACGCCCCGGCCGTGGTATTACGGGGGTTGGCAAACGGTTCTTCTCCCCGTTGTTCCTGTTCGGCACGAAGATGGGCGAAGTCGGCGTTGCTGATGTAGGCTTCTCCCCGAATTTCGACTCGGGCGGGAGGATTTCGGTCATCCAGCCGCAAAGGAACTCCACCGATCGTACGGGCATTATGAGTGATGTCATCCCCTCGGCGACCATCCCCTCGCGTGACTCCCTGTGTCAGAACCCCGTTCTCATAGATGAGGGCGAGAGCGACACCATCGATCTTGTATTCGATGGCATATTCGACCTCATCAACACTGAGCAGTTTTTTGACACGCTGGTCGAACTCACGAATTTCCTCTTCGGAATAGGCGTTCTCGATGGAGAGCATCGGCTGGCGATGTTCAATTGTGGCGAATGAGGCAATCGGTTCTCCACCCACCTGTCGTGTGGGACTGTCTGAAGAATCGAACAACGGATACTGTCGCTCCAGTTCCTGAAGTTCGCGCATCAGGGCATCGAACTCCCGGTCGGGAATTTCCGGCTTGGCTTCAATGTAATAGAGACGATTGTGCCGTCGCAGTTCCTGTCGGAGGATCTCAATGCGTTCGGCCGGATCGGTAGTCATGCTCATGCTCTTGTCTTTGCGGCCGCGATGTTCCGAGTCGTCCTGTCTTTATCGTGACGTTTTCATTGCTTAAGTGTACAGTTTAACAGGGCGATGTCATGTTCACCTTGTTCCCAAACTCCAGCTTGGGAACACACTCGCCCCGAAGCTCTGCTTCGTCATTTTCGTCTAAGTTGGTTTCGTTTTCAGTTTTTTCCCTGACTCAGCTGAACAGTTTGGGAGGGGGAGGACCCTGCCGAGCCGCAAATCATGGAAAGCGTTCTCTTGCTTGCGGCTCAGCAGGAGCTTCGCCCTCCCGAATGTCGCACATCTTGATACAAGTAAAAGCCTTGGCCGTCGTGTGTTGCCAAGCAGAGCTTGGCGTTAAGTGCGTTCCCAAGCTGGAGCTTGGGAACGAGGTTGTGAGGTTTTCCTTATTTTAAAGGCTCATTGAGAGCGTGATGCCACATTCGCCAACGGTTGTCAAAGTCGGAGGAAGTCTTCTTGATCTGCCAGAGCTTCCGGTCCGGTTGAACGCGCTGATGAAGATTCTCCCGTCATCCATATTGTTGATCGTCGGCGGAGGGGGATTCGCGGATGAAGTGCGGAGACTGGACCGTATTCATGACTGGCCGGAATCTCTCTCCCATCGGGTGGCGATGCGGTCGATGTCGGTGGGAGCGACACTTTTATCTCGAGGGCTTTCTCTTCCTCTTGCCTCATCGTGGGAGCAGGCTCAGCACATGTTCAACGAGTCGCGTGCTGTGGTCGTCGATATTTTCGAATGGGAAAATGTTGACGAACTGCCTGCGTCATGGGATTTAACAAGCGACTCCATCGCCGCCTGGCTGACCGAGCAATGCAAGGGAGAGCGACTGGTTCTGGCGAAATCGGTGGACCTGCCGGATCCGGTGAAAACACTGGATGAACTTTCCTCGCAAGGATTCCTCGATCCCTGTTTCCCCTCTTTCTCCAGTTCCATTCCTGAGATCGACTGGGTGAATCTCCGATCTGCATCATCACTCAAACTGAAGAAACTGAAATAACATGCCATCCTCTGCCAGCTTGAATTACGGAAAATCGAGCGATCTGGGAAGAAACCCGATAGCGGATCAATCTGCTGTTGTTTATGCTTGGTGAGATTTGCAATCCAATTTCCCGCCTGCCAACAGGAGTGCCGCCATGACTCTTCCCGCCAGCCAGCCTCAGGTTCCTTGTGACGACTGCAATAACGAAAATTCTCGGAATGACGTGACTCGACGTGATTTTTTCCGGCATGTGGGAGTTTCAGCGGCGGCCTTGGGAACGTTGTCATTAGCGTCACCGTTCAAAGGGGTGTATGCGGCTCCGTCGTTCAGCAGCACTGCGGAAACAGCGGCGCAGAAACTTTATGAAACACTGACGGCCGAGCAGCGCAAGGTGATCTGTCTGCCGTTTGATCATCCGTCACGCCAAAAGATCAGTGCCAACTGGGCGGTGACGAAGCCGTTAATTCACGAAGACTTCTTCACTCCGGAGCAACGGGGACTCATTGGCGAAACCTTTCGAGGAATCACCAGTGAACAGGGACACAAGCTGTTCGTCGAGCAGATGGAATTTGATGACGGAGGATGGGACCGGTATCACATTGCTTTGTTTGGAACGCCGGAATCCGGCCAGTTCCAGTGGATGCTGACAGGGCGTCATAACACCTTGCGTGCCGATGGAAACTGTGTTCCCGGTGCGGCCTTTGGCGGACCGATCGTTTATGGCCATGGGGAAGAAGGGGATCCGAAAGACAACCTTTTCTACTACCAGACACAACAGGCGAACAAGGTTTTTCAGGCACTCGATGCCGGTCAGGCGAAGCAGGCATTGCTGGCGACTCCTCCGCGAGAGACCGATGTTCTTCTTCAGGGGAAAGGCAAAACGTTCTCCGGAATTGCCGTTTCCAGTCTGTCGTCTGACCAGCAGGATCTGATTTCATCCGTGATCGAATCGTTGCTGAATCCGTATCGTGAAGAAGACGTCAAAGAGGTGATGGCCTGTCTGGAAAAAGCGGGAGGCGTTGCGTCTCTCTCCATGGCGTTCTATCAGCAGAACGACTTGAAAAACGATCAGGTCTGGGACATCTGGCGTCTTGAAGGACCGACATTCGTCTCCCACTTCCGGGGAGCCCCGCATGTTCATGCTTATCTGAACGTCGGAACCCAGATGCTCCCGTCCAAGTCGTAAACAGACTCAGGAATAGAGAAACCACGAATCGGACGAATCTCACGAATCAGTGGATTAGGATCCCACTTGGATTCATTCGTGTGATTTGTTTGATTCGTGGTTCTCTGTTTTTTGAGACCGCGATAGTTTTATTGCACGAAGTCGTAGGCCGGTTCTGCTTTCTCCGGTACCTGCTGGACTGGTGCGGTGAGACTGCGTGATGCCTTCTGCATCCCGTCCATGCCGACGATCATTAACAGTACAAACCCACCAACGATGAGCCCCAGGACCAGCAGGCCCAGGCTTTTGTCAATTCCGGAATCGTTGTAAATTTGCCCTGACATGATAGTAACTCAAAGCTCTGCCCGCTTTGTTTTTGGGGAGGTCATAACTGGTAGGTTCATGTCAGATTCCGTTGACCTGAATGCTGAGGAGTGGACCCCTCAGTGCGCAATAAATGCCGCGCACCATCGATCTGAATGATAAGCAAAGAGAATGCCATTCCAGTCGAGGTCTTTTTCAGGTTCGCTGCAACATCTTCGAAGAAAACAGATTGAGCACGGACTGAGCGAGGCACGTTCCACTTTGTCCGGGCGTTGTCTGTTTCGGTTTCTTGACATCTGGATGCCGTTTTGATTCTGTCTTGAATCAGAAATTTGACGCGATCGGGGGTTCACAGACAGAATGGATGTTTTGTGAGACCGGAACCGGGTAGGATAAGAATGTCGTTCGTATAACTGTGAGGATACTGAATTTTCTGAATGTGTTTCTGTCACGATGAGTCAGCCGATCCGAATTTTGATTGTTGAAGACGAAGAGGCCATCGCCAACGGTCTGAAGTTTAACTTCGAGGCGGAAGGCTATGAGGTCGTCGTCAAAAGCGACGGCCCGTCATCATTGGCATATCTGGATCATCATCCACAAGATGTCGATCTTGTGATTCTCGACCTGATGCTGCCGGGAATGAGCGGCTATGAAATCTGTCGCGCCATCCGGGATCGGGATGGGCGGTTGCCAATTATTGTACTGAGTGCCAGAACTCTCAGCGAAGACAAATCACATGCCTTCGACTGCGGCACAGATCAGTACATGACCAAGCCGTTCGCACTCCCGGAATTACTTTCCCGTGTTCGTAATCTTCTCAAGCGACGGCGTCAGATCGAACAGGTTTACGAGTCGAGCCAGCGTGACGATTATGCCTTTGGTGACGTGAGCGTCAACTTTCGGACTTTTGAGATTGTTCGGGGTGAGGAAAGAAATTCACTCACCACAATGGAACTGCAACTGCTCCGCTACTTCATCGAACATGAAGGAGATGTTCTCTCCCGCAGCAAAATTCTCAGCGATGTCTGGGATCAGGGAGCGGAGGTCACATCCCGCACAATCGATAATTTCGTCATGCGTTTACGTAAGTACATCGAGCAGGATCCCGGGAATCCTCGGCATCTTCTTTCTGTTCGGGGGACCGGTTACCGATTCGTCGCAAAACCCTGAGTTTCTATACAGTTTTTTCTCAATCTCCGCCGAAGTTGAAATACGTGGTCACACCGGGAGGGCGAAGCTCCCGCTGAGCCGCATGAAAGGTCACGCGATCCCTTTGAGTCGCGGCTCGGCGGGGGCCTTGCCCTCCCGCAACTCCTCTGACAAGGCCATTTTCAATAAGGCGAACAAAACGAATTCACACAAAGCATGGAACAAAAATTCTTTGCGCCTTAGCGCCTTTGCGTGAGAGCTTCTCTTCCCCCCAATGAACACCAGCGGAAAATTTTGGACGAAATGAATTCGCAGACCGGGTTTTTCTTTTCTGCAACGTCAGTTCGGTATAATGGATTCCGAATGGGCGTTGGAGGTACGGACTCATGAAGGCTCGTTTCTGGATATTCGTTTTTGCCCCCTGTGTCATCGCAGGAGCCGTGCATGCCTATGCTCAAAGTTCTCCCCCCGTTGTGATCGGTTCCACCGGTAAACCTTATGGACCGACTCAGGCGGAATGGCAGTACCGTCAGCAATATGGTCGCCCTTCCCCCGGAAGTCAGGGAAACAGTGGTCTGCAATATGTGAATGGTTTCCCCGGCGGAGGTGGCTTCGGAGGCCACGGTCATCCCGGCTGGAGCGGTTGGGGACCGCAGCTCTTTATGGGATTTGATCCGTTCACCGCTTATCCCCCGCAAGGGTATATCTTTTATCCCAGTACCGCGACTTATAATAACGGCTATCATTACAACCTGAATAACGGAGTTCCCGGGTTTGGGACTCCACCGAATCCATTATTTCCGAATATCACTCCACCGGTTTTGCAGCCGTTACCGACGAATGATCCATTAGCAAACGGATTCGGCAATAGTTCTGCCACGATCAATAGTAACAAGAATCCGTTCCCGACGATGGCTCCGGCGACCCCGGTCATTACTCCGTCGTCTCCCAAAGCGGTCGAGAACAGTTATCAATACCAGACGCAGGGAGACATCCAGTTTGAGATGTTGAACTACTACGCGGCAGGAGAGCGTTATCGTAAATCCATCGACGCCGCGAAGGATCGGGCCGATCCCCGCTGTCGACTGGCAATTACTCTCGCCGCACGCGGGCGATTTCTTGAAGCGGTGGACCAGTTAAAACTGGCAACCGCCATTGATCCCACGTTTCCACAAACCGCCGCCAGCCTGGACGAACTCTTCGGTGCCTCGAACACGCTGGAAAAAGTGCGGGTGAAGGACCGTGTCGCCGAATGGACATTGCAGGATCCTCGTGACCCCAACCGTTTGTTCCTTTCTGGCGTCTTCCTGTATCTGGACGGAGATCCGCATGCCCAGATGGTTCTGGAAACCGCGGCTCTGATTGCCGGAGAGCAACGTCATCTCACTTCGTTCCTGGCTCCACGAAACATCCCGATTCCGCAGCCTGCGATGGTTGATCCCGCGAAAGGAGTTCCGGCTCCTCCCCAACCGCATGCACCAGCGGGGCACGGACAAGCGATTCCGAGCGGACCAGAAATCCCGGCCATTCCCCCGGCCCCGGATTCTGATGAACCGTTGCAATTTCCGAGTGATACCCCACCAGAAACCGGCCCGACATTGCCGCCGTTGAAATCACCGTGAGAGAGGTTCGTGTCGTAGTTTTTACGTGAATCCAGATTCGGCTGCCGTGGTCAGGTTAGAGGAGATTCAGTGGAAACTCTGTTCAACATTCGTGGTTTATCTGGACGCTGCATCTTTCGCAT
>DATMFC010000440.1:0-3852 GCA_035556335.1 Planctomicrobium sp.
CCGACGAGGATCCAGATCATCGCCGGAAGCCAGCCGAATGCGGCGCCAGCGAGGATCGGGCCGACGATCGGACCGGCAGCCGCAATGGCCGAAAAGTGCTGATTCAGCAACGGTCCGGGAGCAAGCGGAGCATAATCGACATCATCGCGCAGGGTATTTGCAGGGGTTTCTGCCTTCGGGTCAATCTGCAGCAGTTTGACCAGTAAAGAGCCATACACCCGGTATGCGATCAGCAGAACCACTGCTGAGAAGATCACCACGGAAACCATCATACCCAAACAATCCTTCCACCTGAAAACGGAACCTGATTTCTTCGTACTTTTGATGGAAACGATGGGGGACAAGTTCGAAATTCAAAATCAGAAATTCGAAACAAATTCAAAACCAGAAATTCAAAATCACTCCGTTTCGAATTTTGGATTTCGAATTTGTTTTGAATTTTCGTACTTCGAATTTTGAATTTTATGAAACACCCGAATCCATCTCGTCGATGCGAAGTCATCTGGTTCGTCAGGCGCTCTTGTAAAGTCCAAACGAATCGATCGTCGCCAAAATCGCGATGAGAGTATAGAACATGCCGGCCAAAACCAGCAGGCAGCGTCGTCTCTTACTTGGACGCAGTTCTTTAGGGAGTAGTACGGAGTTGACGACTGTCACGTGCCAGCAACTGAACCCTAATGCAAAATTGTAGAACGTTGTCGTCCAGATCAACAGGGAGTCTCCCGGGACGATGTTCAACAGGATCATTCCGACGACCGCATAGGCACACAGCGCTCCGAAGTAGAGTTTTCCGATCCAGTGCGTGTCCCATGTCCGCAAGGTTTTGCTGGCGGTCCATGAAACATCGACCCAGCGGCGGAGAGCACCGTCAGCAGTCATGATGGCGGACGTAGCCAAAACCAGAAATCCGCAGAACAGTGTCAGGTGCCAGAACAGTGGCCCCATGGCTGGGCCAACCGCATCGGCGACACCGTCGGCAGTCATTCCGGCCGCGAGCCATTTGTCGTCAGGAACAACGCCGCGCGGGAGGAATTGAATCGACAGCATGCTGGGAAGTGCCATTCCGAGGAAACAGGCGGGCATCCAGACCCAGTGTTGTTCCCGCATCACATGTTTCACCCAGCCTTTCCAGCGCACCAGTGATTCCGGTGTCACTCGAAACACTTTTCCGACGTGAGACAGTTTTATCGACCGACCGCCGATGATACTGGGAATCGCGCCGACTTCTTTCCCCATCCCCCATCCCTGATCACGGGTGAAGTTACTGACAGGTGTGTTCGTCAATCCTCCGTTCCCGGCAATTGCGGCCATTGCGGCGATCAGTCCTACCATGGAGTAATCCAGTTCCGGCATGGTGACACCGTTCCACCAGCCGACAATCGGATTGAGAAGCTGCGGCTTTCCCCCCTCCTCTGCCGGCATGTAGGGCAATGTCCCAAAGCGGAAGAAGCCGGAGAAGATTTCCCGCCAGGTGTCCCATGTGGAATAGCCAATGGCGAGGAACCCGAGGAACCCGATCACGATGATCAGCTTGGCACTCATAATATATTTGAGTGACCGGTAAACTTTCCCGCCGAAAATCAGGGGAGTCAGAATCAGGATCAGAATGCCGCAACCGGTGATTCTTAAAAGAAAGGAATCATTAGGATCGGTCGGATTCGGTAATCGTCCCAGAAACATACTTAATAACGGGATTGCGGCGTTCGAACTCAAATACGGCAGGAACGACCCGAAATCCATGAGAAGATAGATGAACAGCCAGAACATCGGCCCCGGGAGTAATCGGAATTTCCCCGTAAAGATCGGCTCGCCGGTATACAGCGTGTAACGGCTGATTTCCACATTGTACAGTACCTGTCCGAGGATACTGATTGTCGCCAGCCAGAGAAGTGCTCCCCCGTATTTGGCGGCGACGAGGGGCCCGGTCAACCATTCTCCGCCACCGACTGCTGCCGCTCCCATGACCAGTCCCGGGCCGAGAAGCATCGGGATTTGGCGCCAGCCGAAAATGGGTGGCTCCGCCAGTTCGCCGGTGGTCCAGCGTGGCATCTGGCGAGACCCAATGTAGGGAGCCTCCCAGGTCGAATCGGCCTGCGGTTCTTTAGTCTGTGGTTGTGTGGTTGCGTTTTCGGCGCTGGAAACGGGGTCTGTCATGCACTTTCCCTGCATCGAGTGGACTAAGTGATTTCGTCAGAACCAGTAGAACAGTTTGCTCTCTGGCAGATTTGTTAGAGCTTCTTCAGTTGAAATATTCAGTGTTCCTCAGACGATCGGGGTAGGCATTCCTCTGAAGGAACGCTCACACGGGGCTGCTTAGAAACCATGAAAATGGTTTCAATTCTGCCGCAGAACGGCCCATCAACTGATGTACTTTCGAGAATGGGACCGCAGGCCGCAAGCAACCCGGCTGATTTTTTTGGCACAGTTTGCTCAGTTGTGTGCAAATCCCCGGCACCTTTGAACATTCAGGTCTGTCTGCTTTGATGCTTGGACGTCAGGCTTGCGGATGTTCTGGAACTGTTTCACAATCGTGAAACTGCTCTCGCGATCTCCCTCAAACTCCAGCTTTCATGGAACTCTGACATGGCGACATATGAGGCATGGGTGGCATCTGGTGCCGGTGAAAAATTGACGCGGCAGTCGCTTGATCCCGGTCCATTGGGAGCAGAAGAGGTTGAAGTTCGGGTTGAGCATTGTGGATTGTGTCATTCCGATCTTTCTGTTTTGAACAACGGATGGGGATCTTCGACTTATCCGGCGGTGCTGGGACACGAGATCATCGGTCAGGTGGTGGCGACCGGTTCTGCGGTGAAAGGCCTGAAGCCCGGTGACCGTGTGGGAATCGGCTGGAATTCTCAAAGTTGCATGCATTGTCGAAGCTGCATGACAGGAACGCACCAACTCTGTCACGAAGCACTTCCGACGATCCTGGGACATTATGGCGGCTTTGCGAGCCATGTCCGCGCGCATTGGGCCTGGACGATTCCACTTCCGGAGAATCTGAATCTGGCTGAATCCGGCCCCTTGCTCTGTGGTGGGATTACGGTTTTCAACCCTCTGACAATGTATGTCAAGCCAACCGATCATGTGGGAATTGTGGGAATCGGCGGGTTGGGGCATCTGGGGGTGAAGTTCGCGGCAGCCTACGGATGCGAAGTGACCGCGTTCACGTCGAGTGAAAGCAAGTTTGAGGAAGCCCGATCCTTTGGAGCCCATCACGTCGTCTCCAGCCGGGACTCTTCAGCCATTGCCGCACTCACCGGAAAACTGGACCTGCTCATCGTGACCGTGAACGTCACTCTGGACTGGAACGCTCTGGTGAATACGTTGTCTCCGAACGGTCGCCTGCACGTTGTCGGTGCGGTATTGGAACCGATGGCGATTGCAGTGTTGCCATTGATTTTCGGACAAAAAAGCGTCTCGGGTTCTCCAACCGGATCACCCGTCGACATTGCCGACATGCTGAGCTTTGCGGCCCGTCATAACATCACTCCACAGACCGAACACTTCCCGATGAGCCGCATCAACGACGCCTTCGACCGCCTCGCCTCTGGAAAAGCCCGCTATCGAATTGTTCTGGACGCCGATTTCTGAGACTTCCGTTATGAATTTATCGTTTCCACTACGCCGTGTTGACAGACCAACTCCTAAGGACCGTCGTGAGAATAAGTGTCGTGTCGTGAGTGTGGCCGGGGTTGGACAGAGCGAAGCGAAGGAAACCCCGGTCGATCGCGAAGAGTTAAGAGAGCGAACAATGAATTCAACTCCTCTCTGAACTCGTTCCGGGGTTTCGCGAGTACGCTCCAACCCCGGCCACCCGGACCGTCGAATACGATATCTCCTCCCGAAATC
>DATMFC010000441.1:0-15766 GCA_035556335.1 Planctomicrobium sp.
CCACGGCAGACCTCCCTGAAGCAAAACTCTCTCCATTGGAGCAGGCCCGCTCACAGGGAGCCAAGAAGGAAACGACGGAAGCGGCTCCCACTGAGAAGAAACTTTCTCCGCTTGAACTGGCCAGACAGCAAGGGGGCGTGAAGAAAGAGACTCCGCCCGCAGCACCGACAGAGAAGAAACACTCACCATTGGAACAGGCTCGTTTACAGGGAGCAAAGAAGGAAACGACAGAAGCGGCTCCCGCAGAGAAGAAACTTTCGCCGCTTGAACTGGCCCGACAACAAGGGGGCGCGAAGAAAGAGACTCCAGAGGCACCAGCGGCAGAGAAGAAACTCTCGCCATTGGAGTTGGCTCGTTTACAGGGAGCAAAGAAAGAAACGACAGACGCGGCTCCTGTTGAGAAGAAACTTTCACCATTAGAGCAGGCCCGTCAGCAGGGAGCGGTGAAGAAAGAATCGGAAGAAGTGGCTTCTCCAGAGAAGAAGCTTTCTCCTCTCGAACAAGCCCGGCAACAAGGGGCTGTCAAGAAAGAGCCGCCTGCAATACCAACGGCCGAGAAAAAGCTCTCGCCATTAGAACTGGCTCGTCAGCAAGGGGCGGCGAAGAAGGAAGAAGAGAACGCGGCTCCTGTTGAGAAAAAACTTTCCCCACTCGAACTGGCCCGCCAGCAGGGAGCGGCCAAGAAGGATTCAACCTGAGAGCAAGTTGCTCTCGCCGGTGCCCGCGCAGCGCGCGTTTTGACTGATGAAACGTTGCTCGCCGCGTGGCAGAGCGAGGACAATGCGGTGTAAATCTGCTCTGAGTCGTGGCGATTGGCCTCAATTTTTCAGGTTCACAGAAGTTCAAACGAAGGAACGATTGATCACATGACGGAACGTGTCAGCGACTGGCATCCCACAACCGTTCGGGTGCGTTATGCGGAAACCGATGCGATGGGGTTTCTGCATCATGCCAATTACATCGTCTACTTTGAAATCGCCAGAACGGAACTGTTTCGCGTCACTGGCGGGAACTACCGTGATCTGGAGGAACGTGGATTCTTTCTGGTCGTGGTCAGCGTGGAATGTAAGTACAGACGTCCGGCTCATTACGACGATGAACTGAGAGTTCGTGTCCGTCTGGCCAACTGGACCGGGGCCAAACTGATACATGATTACGAAGTCCATCGGGGTGAAGAGCTGATCGCCACCGGAAAATCAGTTCTCGCCTGCGTCAACCGCGCCGGAGACGTGCAGCGCATGTCATTGGAGTTGCTCTACCCGAATGGAGTCATTCCGCTGTCAGGGACGGCGACGTAATCATTTAACGAATTCTGGAAATTCAAAATTCGAAGCACGAAATTCAAAACAAATTCGAAATCAAAAAATTCGAAACAGAACGGATTTTCAACGTCATCCGTAACAGATTTCCGTGTTTCGAATTTTCGATTTTGAATTTCGAATTTGATTCATCCCTTCATTCATAAATGGGGAAGAACGTGTTAAAGGCGGCTTCGCAGAAGTCGCCCGGATCGTTGAAGCGGCGATTGCGGTCAAGTCCGTTGATCTGCTCCATCTCAGTTGGATCCAGTTCGAAATCGAACAGTTTCAGATTCTCTATGAGTCGTTCCGGTCGGGTTGTTTTGGGAACGATCGCTGTTCCCGACTGCACGCCCCAGCGGAGAAGAACCTGACCGATCGTCCGGCCATGCCGTTCGGCAATCTGGCGGACAATCGGGTTCTGCATCACCGATTCTTCTTCCGATGCCATTCCCAGTGAGAAGTACGATTGGGCTCCCAGTGGAGAAAAGGCCGTCACCGCAATGCCTGTTTCCCGGCAGTACCGCAATAATTTTTGTTGAGTCAGGTAAGGATGCCGTTCAATCTGGAGCACGGCCGGAGCGAGGCGGGCCGAGGTGATCAGATCGCGGATCAACGAGACACCAAAGTTTGAAACGCCGATCTCCCGGACAAGCCCCATCGTGACGAGTTCTTCCATCGCTTCCCATGTTTCCCGGACCGGTACCTGATCAGGAACCATTTTCGGGGAATCACTCGCCGTATCAAAGAACCAGCCGGGAGGATAACGGTCTTCAAACGGCACAAATTTCTGGGCGATGGGAAAATGGACCAGATAGAGATCCAGATAATCCAGTTGAAGATCGCTGAGTGTCTTTTTCGCGGCGGTCGCCACATGTTCCGGGCGATGGTAGGTGTTCCACAGTTTCGAGGTGATCCACAAATCATCGCGATGGCAGACTCCCTGCTGGATGACACGCTGCAGACCATGACCGGTTTCAGTTTCGTTTCCGTAATCACAAGCGGAGTCGAAATGTCGGTAACCGGCTTGAGCCGCCTGGAAAACGACGTCAGCCGTTTCCACTTGCGGAATCTTCCATAATCCCAGTCCCACCAGAGGAATTGTGCGACCAGATTGCAATAAAAGTGATCTGTCTGACATCGTCTCTATTCTACTTTTCCACTTGAGTCACTGGGGAGAAATAAGATCGCAGGACCAGCTCAATGTTCTCAATGTTACTCTGGTAATTCGTAAGGAAGGGCTTTCAGGAATTCGACAAGATCAGTGACTTCCTGTTGGGACAAATGGCTGGTTTTTCCGTGCTGATCTTTTTTGTTCGTGGTCGTCAGAACCTCTTCGAGCGTGGCGGCGGTGCCGTCGTGGAGATAAGGAGCGGTACGATAAATTCCTAATAAGGTGGGAGTATCATACTTCGTTCCCATTAGTTCCGTTTTATCTTCACGACCTGTGCCGACATCGTGCATTTTATTATCGGTATAGACCCAGTTGTTATGACACTGGGCACATCCGACGGCTTCCGAGAAGAAAAGGGCTTTTCCGCGTTGCGCCGATTCGGTGAGTCCCTGCTTTGCATGGGGACTCAGTTTAAACGGATGAGTATTCGCATAGGCGGCGACGGCATCCAGTTCTTTGGAAAGTCCGGCATTGGGAGCACCAAGAGCATCGTTCACTTTTCCCCGGATGAGGCCCCTTCCCTGCATTAAGGGAGAACGGAGCGTATGTTCGAAATCCTGCACTTCATCCCGGTCGGCGGACCAGTGGATCGGGTGTGTGAACTTCATCCCGAACAGTGACTGTGTGTTCCGCAGTCCTTCCGGCTGTTGCCATGTGCGGCCATCCGGATCGCCGTCGGGGTGACAACTGGAACAGGAGATCCAGCGACGCCGGGTCATGGGAGGATTCGCGGTATAAAACAGCTTCTTGCCGAGCAGTTCTTCATCGGTGCCGGTCCAGTTGGTCACTTTGATCGAACGTCTCGGCTGAAGTGTTTGTGCATCATATTCATCGACGGTAAAACTGAGTGCGTTGTAAATATAAAATCGGGAGCTATCTGGAGAGATTTTTATTGCCCGAGGATTCGATCCGGTTCTTTGCACTTTCTGAAAAGCGACTTCCCGATAATTATCATCCAGCAGGTCGCAGACATACATGTCGTCGGTTCCGGAGAAGACAACATAAAATCGTTGTCCGTCCGGAGAAATGGCCACTTCCCAAGGGTTCGCGACAACATAGACACCATTTAATGTATCGAGCTGAACCCGTTTTCTTCGTTTCCCCTCACCGGCGGAAAGGTCGAGAATTCCCAGATAAGGAAAGATGGAACCTTCTCCATGATGGGCGTCGATGACCGATTGCTGAAACGGGAGATAGGCTTTATTCCAGGTGGGATGAATGACAATTTGCCTTGCAAGATTATCCTGTGACGGCCCGCGCCATTCGTCAATGACTTTCAGTGTTGCCGGATCGACTTTGAGAACGACGCCGGTGAGATACTCCGTCACGAAAAGATGGCCGTCAGGAGCGATTGCCAGTCCTCGCAGGAACTTTCCGACTTGTGCCGATCGGACAATCGCTTTGGTTTGAGGGTCAATCTCCAGAAGCATTCCTGGATATTCGAGAGTAGCCCACAAGCGGGTTCCCTCTTTGTTGGAAACGACCGAGTACGGTTCATCAAAAACATCGATCGAGGCCGTTGTCTGTCCGGTTTTTGTATCAATGATTTTAATGACATCGTCACCATAAACAGCAACAGCCAGTTGAGAGCTGTTACCGAGAAAGGTGACCCCTTCCGGACGGGCTCCCACAGGAATTTCACGCAGTACGTTTCCGGTTTTCAGATTGACGACCGTGACGGTGCCGCTGTCGCGATTGGAACAGGCGAGAAGCTGCCCATCGGTTGAGAGATCCATCAGACTGTTGGAGTCTCCCCCGAATGTCATGTTCTCAAACAGCGAGCCAGCAAAAGCGTTCAAACAGAGAACGCTTATGGTAAGAATTACGTTTAAACGTTTCATAAACATGAAAGTTCACTGCTCCTCCGTGTAAGCGGTTCTTTCAGGTGGTGTTACTGATGATGCGCTGATCACCCAGCGCAGTCAGCACTTCTTCAATGGTCGGTAATGACGTTGTTAAAAACGAACGCATGGGGAGTGCAATCTCATCGAACCGGTAGATCGTATCCCGTGTGTGAATCCCATCAACCGCAACTGCGAACTTCACCGAAGAAGAGAAACCTGATTTCTGGCTGACCGGTTCCACCAGAATTGTCGGAAGTGCTTCCAATGATTCAATAGCCTGTTTCGACAAATGTGTCAGCGATCGGCTTCCCAAAATCACTGCGCAGTCCACATCGCGCCGTTTCAGCAGTTCGTTCGCCAAGAATTCCCCGGGGAGCGACTGGGGATATCCATGATGAAAGTCGATGGCACTGGCGTATCCTGTCTGCCAGGCGAGTACGTTTTCCGCGTTCGATTCCCCGAGCGCTCTGGCGGTAAATCGGGTCTGAGCGCAGAGTTCTTCCACGAGTCGATAAAGTGAAGTGACCGTTAATTCCGGCGTCGGTCCACTGGCCATGGCGGGGCCGAACAGGATGGTTCCATACCGGCATTCGCGGAGTTGTTTTGCCAGTTGTTGAAGGGGATCAGGATTGCTGGACGAAGCATCCCCTTGAATGTTCTGTTCTCTGATCTGTTGACGTAAGGCGAGGATGGTGTCCAGAAAATTTTCAGGATGGATCTGAATGAACTGCGACGCCCGTTTTGCAGTCGCGGTGAGTTGGCCATCGATCACGATCACAGAGCGAGTGAGTGTCTGCGATGGCGATGTGATTTGCAGGCGGTCCAGCAATCCGGGATGCGTGGTTTCCGGATCGGCTCCCCAGATCACTACAAGATCGGCTCGTTGTTTGATTTCTCCCAGAGAACAGGTCGATAACCCCACCTGCTGCAACGCCGCTAAACAGGCACGAGCCAAAGGAGAACCGGCGGTGTCAATGATGCCGCCGCAGCGTTCCGCGAGACCAATGGCGGCCCGATGACTGTTTGTTCCCATTGTTCCCATCCCGAAAAACAAGGGAACAGCACTCCGCTGCAGAATCTCTCGCGCGGCTTCGAGTCCTTCGTCCAGCGAACAGGGATGACCATCACGCCAGGCGGAGGTTGGAGCGGCGTGATTAATGTTGTCAAACGCCTGTTCTGTCGCCGGGCAGGTCCCTTCGATCAGTGAAAGTTTCCCCTGATCCACGGCGACGGTGAAGTCATCACGGGTCTCTTTTGAGAACGGGGAAACGACATCAGTGAAGATCATTGACAATATCACGCGAGGTGCGCCACGACGCACCCTATTAAAAACTAAGAAGACTCACGCAAAGGCGCTAAGGCGCAAAGAATTTTAGAGCCGCGGACAAAACCCCTCAAACCATAAAAATTTCCTTTCCGCGAGCGGACCGGGGTCCGTTTTGTTAGGGGTTCTTATTTCACTTTTTGTATGAATTCATCGCTTTTGATTTCAGGAAACCGGGAGGGAATATCATGTCAGAGCACTCTGACTGTGACTCATGTGATTCGTGGTTACTGAACCGTTCGCATTGTCCAAAAGTTACGATAACAAAGAACGACTCGACACTGATTTCTTTGCGTCTTGGCGCCTTTGCGTGAGTCTTTCTCCCCCCGTCCCTGAAATCATCAATGTGGAACACGGGTGAGTTCGAGAATTTGCTGGATGATCTGTCGGGCCCGTTGGCGCTGGCGTTCACGGATCACGGCGCTGCAAACAACACGGTGCGCGAGGACTGGGATTGCCAGTTGTTTGACGTCGTCCGGAATGGCATATGTTCGGCCTTCGCACAGGGCACGGCTTTGGACCGCTCGATACAACGCCAGCACTCCACGGGTACTGACTCCCAGGCTGAGTTCCTTATGATCGCGTGTGGCTTGAGCCAGGTCGATAATGTAGTCCGAGATGGAGTCTTCAACAGTGACGTTGCGAACCTGCTCCTGCAACTGAACCAGACTCGCTCCGGTCATCACGGCAGTCAGCTTTTCGACTGGTTCTCCCTGACGGTGAGACGTCAATACCCCACGTTCGGCCTCTTTGTTGGGGTATCCCACTTCCGTACAGATCATGAAGCGGTCCATCTGGTTTTCCGGGAGCGGGTAAGTTCCTTCGAATTCAAATGGGTTCTGCGTGGCGATCACCAGAAACGGGGGTTCCAGGTGATAGGTTTCTCCGTCGGAGGTGACCTGACGCTCCATCATCGCTTCGAGCAATGCGCTCTGGGTTCGAGGGGTGCTGCGATTGATTTCGTCTGCCAAAAAGACATTCGTGAAAATCGGACCTTTGCGGAATTCGAAATCCCCGCGTCCCTGCAGAAAGATACTTGATCCCAGAATATCACTGGGCAACAGGTCGGGCGTACATTGGAGACGTTTGAACTGGCAGTTCAGACTGTGGGCGATCGCTTTGGCGAGTGAGGTTTTCCCCAGGCCGGGAGCGTCTTCCAGCAGCAGGTGCCCTTCTCCCAGCAGAGTAATGATGCACAGCCGAATCACTTCACGCTTGCCGAGAACGATACTCGCGATGTGATCTTCGAGTTTACGAATCGAGGCGTTGATCTCCTGGCTCACAAAATTCTCCGAGACTATGGGGAGGTGATGAGTGTTGAAAATTCAAAATTCGAAACAAATTCAAAATCAGAAATTCAAAACTCCGGAAACTGGAAACGATGGAATTGAATGCACCATCCCTGCCGAATTTTTGAATTTCCAATTTTGAATTTTCTTCTTTCTTACTTATCCCCTTTAAACACCACTTTGGTGTGTGTCACCAGATCGTGCAGGGCACGTTTTTCTGGATGAAACAGGCACATTAAAAAGGGGAGTCCGAAGGAGAAGTACCATAAGGTTCTTAAAAACCACTTACCGGTGGCCTGTTGCAGTGTCAGTGTTTCGTCGTTTTCTGTGACGACGATCAGCCCGAAAATGTCTTTCCCCAAAGTCGAACGCAACTGCGAAGACTCCTGAACCGACCAGTACATCCATGAGGTGTAAAGCGGGAGTCCAATCAGCGCCACAATGAGCAACTGGGGTGAAAACAGCCAGATCAGGACAGAGAATCCGAGTATACACCAGAAACCGGTCAGTGCTTTCGCGTTCGAACTGACCAGGAACCCGGTGAGTGGCATGAACCACAAATCAACGGTATGGGCCAGATATCGAACCCAGTAGGTGGCCGGAGTGTTGGGATAAATTCGTGTGACCAGATCGAGCGATCGTCCCCGATAATGTCCGAACAAGGCAATTGCTTTCATCACGAACAGGGCCGGAAATCCGGAGGATAACGCGATGGGGGCAAACACAATCGCCGTGGCCAGAATGTTTAACGGGCCTTTCAAAAGCGTATACCAGACCGATTCCTGATCCGTTCCAACGTCGGCGATTTTCATCAGCCAGAGTGTGATATTCCCTGTCAGACCGGGAGTGAATTTCCCGTCCTCCAGTTCGGCTCCGGCAATCAAGTCACTGACAATCGGATTGGTGGCACCGATCAGGTAGAAGATTCCGCCAGCAATGACCAGCGTCGGCAGACACATCATCAGGGAAATAAAGATCAGATACAGAGTCGGTCCAACGTTCTTTCCGAGGATGTTCAGCAGTTCCCAGAGGATCCATGCTTTATAGGTGTGCCGGGTCGTCATGTGGATCAGGGCGATCGGGAAGACCAGAACCGGGAGTAGCAGCACAACGGCCAATGCCCCGAAGAGGAGGGTTGTGTTCTCAGCGAGTGGATTTCCGGTGAAGAGCAGGTAACCGTAAATCAACAGCAGGGCCGGAAATAATGGGCCAATGACCACGAGCGGCCAGAAGAGGGTTCTCGTTCCTCCGGCAACGGATTGAAAGAAGTCGAAGTGGACCCGATCCTCACGAAATGTTTCTTTCAGCATTGTCGATGTAATGACTTTAAGCTGAACGTAGAGATACCATCCCGGGATTCCGAATCCGGTCAGAACAGTGAGTGCTCCCCAGAAGGCCTTTGTCGGTGCCTGTTGACAAAAGACCAGAGACATATAGGCACAGACAGCGTTCAGCGTGGCAAACAGCCACCAGAACAATCCGGAGCGAACCGCCAGGCTGGAGTTGTCCAGCATGAACTGCCAGGATTCTTTCCAGACGTTGGAGTAGAACAAGGCGGGGTCTGGCCCTTTGATGGAACGCCGGCGCTGTTCCGCCGCGTCCATCTGCCCTTTCTCGACATTCATCCCGCAACTGCGGCAGATCGGGTCTTCCGGATCCATCTCTGCAGTACAATAGGGGCAAATCTTGTGCTCGCCGCTGGTCGCTTCCAGCCGATTCAGATCCAGTGAGGCGAAATCGACCCCCTGATCCTGTTTCGGGCGTTTCGCTGCCGATTTTTGCTGTGGCGGTGCAGCTGATGCTTCACCGGGAACCCTGACCTTGGTTCCGCACTTTGGGCAGGCAATCACTTTGCCACGCGCCTTGTCTGGTGCGTTCAGAACCGTTTCGCAACCTTGGCATCGAATCTTGGGCATCGTGCTTTCCACCGCAATGGCGGCTGATTTCGAAGGAGGCAAACCAATTTCAGCAATTTTGTATTTGTCTGTGATCGATGAAGAACAAGAGGTCAGGAGTCAGGGATCAGAGAAAAAGCCGGGGATTCAAGCAATTCTCTATCCACTATTCACCACTCATGATCCACTTCTCTCCGTGACTGAAACAAACCTGGAACTGCTGAATTTGACAGTTATGAATTTGACAGTGATCTCAAGCAGATTTCTCCACATGCAGACGAACGCAGCATGAGAAAGACTCAATCTATCAAGTTCCCCCATCCTCTCGCCAGCGGTCAGGCAGAATCGGCAATTCCCGCCTGATTTTGGAAAACTGGAGAACCGATTGTTTCGATCAGGAAACCCTGCTTGACGAAAATCTTCGATTCCCCGGAAACTCCCCGTTCATTCCTTCTTTTGCGCGAGATGAAGCCCATGCCACACACGCCCCCACTCTTGCGAATTCTTCCAGTTGCGGCTCTGTTGCTGGCCCCATTGTTGGCCCAGGTGTTGATGTTCGGCATCAACCGGAACCTGCAGGCCCAGAATCCGGTGTCCCCCCCTGCCCTGTCTCCCCAGTCACAAACGGCCCCGTCTCAGGGAGTTGCCGTTCTCAATGATGGACGGGTTTTCTCGGGGAACATCAGTGAGGTTGCCGGAGGATATCGTGTTGCCACGGGGGACGGCGGTCAGATTGTCCTCCCGTTCGACCAGATCAGTGTCACGTCCGCGTCTCTGGTGGGGGCATATGAAGCCTATCGTGCGAGTATCACCGTTCCCAATGCGGACATTCATTTGAGTCTGGCCGAGTGGTGTATCGGCAATGGATTATGGGCTCAGGCGTATCAGGAAGTTCAGTCGGCCCTGAAACTGGAGCCACAACGAAGCGAAGCTCACGTCATGTTGAAACGGCTCGACGCCTATGTTCAACCTCTCACTTCAACCCCCGTCAGAACCGTTGAAACAGGAGCTTCGACACCGCTCAACACAGCCGCCATCTCTTCCCCGACGGAACGGCGCGTCAGTGGAACAATGCAATCCACGCATGTGACTTATATGACAAAGGTTCAGCCCATTCTGATGAACAGTTGTGGCAATGGGGCCTGTCACGGACAGATTTCCGAAAACCGATTCAAACTGCACAACGTCCGGTTGGAGTCACGTAATCTGAAACTGGCGAGTGAAGCCAATCTCAAGATTCTGAAAGAGTGGATCGATTTCGACAATCCTCACCGCAGTCCTCTGTTAACCAGCACCATCGATGGTTCTCCCCAGCATCGCGACCTGTTTGCAGGTCGCCGGAAACTGCAGTATCAGCTCCTCGAAAACTGGGTGATTCAACTGGCTCAGGAACAGAAAACAGCCCCTGTCAGTTCCACCAGCGTCACCGCAGTCCCTGCTCCGGCCGCATCTCCTGTCATTCAACAGGTGAGTGGAGAGAGAATGAGTGACAAAAACGTCACTCCGGCGGCGGTTCTGGCCCCTGCCGCCAGTCCGTATCCCGCTCTGGAAACGGCTCGTAATGCTCCGGAATTGCAACAGATTCGTCGTCAATTGAAGACGGATGCTTTTGACCCGAACGCCTTCAATTCCATGATGCATGGGGGGAATTTACCCCGCAATTCACCATGAGATGAGTGTGAGGATTCAGGGGTCAGGGAAAAGACTTTGGGTGGCCCCGATTGCTTTCAATCGGGGCGGCGCAGCCGTAAGAGGCCGCGGACTCAACGTCCTTCTACCTGAGATGCCACCGAAACGATGAGCGATCCGCCATCTGCTTTCACTACGGCAGGCTGAGATAAGACGTGATTAATGGCCTCTTCTGACTGGGTCACCCAAATTTATTCGTGAAATTCGTTCGATTTGTGGTTTCGTCACGACATTCGACGAAACTCTCTGGGGGAATGGCCGACTTCCCGTTTGAAAGCGACGGAGAGATATTCCACATGCTCAAAGCCCGTCCGTGTCGCGATCTCGGCGAGTGACAGATTCGTTTCGATCAATAGCTGCCGGACGTGAGCGATGCGTAACCGGATCAGTTCCTGATGCGGTGTTCTTCCCAGCAATTTTTGAAAACGACTCTCCAGAACCCGCCTGGATAGCGGAACCTTCTTCAACACATCCTGCACGTTGATTCCCAGTGATGCCGATTGTCTGATGATGCGTAAGGCCATGGCGACATGGGGATCATCAATCGCCAGCACATCGGTCGATTGTCGCGTTTCAATTCCGATCGGCTTGATGAGATGGGCCTCGGCGGGAACCGTTTCCCCTGACATCATCCGATCCAGCAACATGGCCGCTTCATAACCGGTCCGGTGTGTATTCGGGATGACACTGGTCAAAGGAGGAAACGACAGGTCGCACAACAGCCGGTCGTTATCGACTCCAATCACGGCCATTTCTTCCGGCACTGAAATCGAAAGTTCCCGGCAAATCTCCAGTAATTTCTGGGCTTTGATGTCGTAACTGGCAAAGATTCCGATCGGTCTGGGAAGTTTCTTCAACCAGCGTGTCAGTTCCAGCTTTTCCTTGTTCCACGAGTCTTCTGTCTGCGACCGGGAGTGAGAGAGATGCTCGAAATACTGGCAGCCGGCCTGCCGGACGACGTTCTCGAACTGCTCACGCCGCCATAATGACCAGTTGAAGCCGTCGTCTCCACAAAATGCCAGATTCCGGAAACCGCGATCCAGAAGATGACCGGCGGCCAGTTTGGCGATTTCGCTGTCATCTGTCTCGACCCACGGGATCTCTTGCAGTCGCCGTGCCGCACTCACGTCAACGACCGGCAACTTCATTTTCTTGAGCGTGACGGCGACATCATCACTTTCAATGCGGGCGATAATGCCGTCACCCTGCCATTTCGAGAGCCATTTGGGAGCCTCGGCACCTCTCCCCTGCTCTGGCAGGTAAATGGACCACCTCTGATGGGCTCGAACGTAACTGCGGATTCCGTCCAAAAGCCCACGGGCATAGGCATTGGATGTCTCAATCAGCAGAGCCACAGTACGATGGGCCATAAGGAAGAACTTGCATTGGGAATCAGGCAAAAGGCCGGAGCTACTCCGAGAATCATATTGTTTCGTCAGATTCAGCGAAGCGTAGAGGAGAAAGAACCATAAAGAAATTGTGATCCATCCCGATTCCTGGTTTCACCTCTTTTTTCGTTCACATGACACAACTCGAAAGAGGCAACCTGCCAAGCTGGCAGCGACTGATTTCCTCTAATCTTCAGAATTGCCTGTAATTCATTTTACCTCAATGACTTACGATCCTTCCCAAGAAAATGGCATGGAGGTTGCTTTGCAAAGCGGCTTAGTCGGAAATCTGTCATTCCAGACAGTCCGGAGGCAAGCCGTCTTGGAATTGTCCTCCTGAGGACCGTTTTCCTGAGGATTGTCTGGGGTCCATAAAGTCAGGTCTGGCAACGTACTCGCTGGATGAGGAGCAATCGTGGCAAAACTGTTGAGTTTTGATGAAGACGCACGGAAACAACTGTTATCGGGAGTGACCAAGCTGTCGCGAGCAGTCGCGAGCACGCTGGGTCCCCGAGGCCGAAATGCCGTGCTGGACAAAGGTTGGGGTTCCCCAAAGATCACCAAAGACGGCGTGACCGTCGCCCAGGATATTGAACTGGAAGACAAATTTGAGAACTGCGGCGTGCAGTTGGTCAAAGAAGTTTCCAGCAAGACCGGGGATATCGCCGGAGACGGAACGACAACCGCGACCGTTCTGGCAGAAGCCATTTTCCGGGAAGGTTTGAAGTTCATCGCTGCCGGAGCGGCTCCTGTTTCTCTGGGACGTGGAGTTCAAAAGGCAGTCGACGCCGTTGTCGAAAGCCTGAAAAAGCAGGCCAAACCGGTTGACGCCACAAATCGCAAGGCGATTGAAACGGTCGCCACCATCGCCGGAAACAACGACAAGGAAATCGGCAAAACTCTCGCCGACGCCCTGTTGAAAGTCGGTAAAGATGGTGTCATTACCGTAGAAGAAGGCCGTGGAGTCGAAACCGAAGTGGAACTGGTCGAAGGGATGCAGTTCGAACGAGGTTACCTCTCTCCGCACTTCATCACCAACGAAGATGAACAGGAAGTGGTGCTGAACAGCTGCTACATCCTGATTCACGAAGAAAAGATCAGCAACGCCCGCACTCTGGTTCCCGTTCTGGAAGCCATTTCCCAGTCCGGCAAGCCGCTGCTGATCATCGCTGAAGATGTTGATGGTGAAGCGCTGGCGACTCTGGTCGTTAACAAACTTCGCGGCATCATTCAGGTGGCAGCCGTGAAAGCTCCTGGCTACGGTGATCGTCGTAAAGCCATGCTGCAGGATCTCGCGATTCTGACAGGAGCCAAGCCGTTCTTCAAAGACCTGGGTGAAAAACTCGAAAACATCGAGTTGAAAGACCTCGGAACTGCCAAAAAGATCATGATCTCCGCTGAAAACACGACTGTGATTCAGGGTGGTGGGGATAAAAAGGCCGTTGAAGGACGTGCCGCTCAGATCCGTGCTGAAATCGGAACCACTGAGAGCGATTATGATCGTGAAAAACTCCAGGAACGACTTGCCAAGCTGGCAGGTGGTGTTGCGGCAATCAAAGTGGGTGCCGTCACCGAAACCGAAATGAAGGAACGCAAAGACCTGATCGACGATGCTCTCGCCGCAACGCGAGCTGCCATCGAAGAAGGGATCGTTCCTGGGGGTGGGGTCGCCCTGCTCCGTTCAACCGAAGCGATCGAAAAGCTGAAACTCAAGGGAGATGAAGCTCTCGGAGTTCAGTTGATTCGCAATATCCTCGAGTACCCATTGCGTAAAATCGCTGAGAACTCCGGTCTTGATGGGGCTGTCATTGCGAATAAGATTCGTAAGAACCCGGAAAAGAGCTATGGATACGACGCCCTGAATGAAAAATACGGCGACCTGTTCGACCTGGGTGTTGTCGATCCGGCCAAAGTGGTACGCACCGCGCTGCAGAACGCAGCCAGCGTGGCCACTCTGCTGATGACGACCGATTCCATCATCGTCGAAGAGCCCAAAGAAGAAGCCGACAACCACCATGACGATCACCACGACATGGGAGGCATGGGCGGGATGGGTGGCATGCCAGGAATGGGCGGAATGCCAGGCATGGGTGGATTCTAATCCAGCCTTGCTGAACATTGAGGAACGGTTTGCACTGCAGACACTGACACTGTGATGAAACTGACCTTGTGGGTCACTCTCAGTGCGGACCTTCCAAAGCTGACAAAATTGACTTCATTGCAGACTTCAATTGGAAGCCGGTTCGATCGATCTGGCTCCAGATTCAGATATCAACGAAACAAAAAAACTTTTCGGGAGTGATAATACAATGACGCTGAAGCCTCTTGATGACCGTGTCGTAGTCGAGCCACTGAGTGCTGAAGAAACCACCGCCGGTGGAATCGTTCTGCCAGACAGCGCCAAGGAAAAGCCACAGCGCGGAACTGTTCTGGCTGTTGGACCAGGTCGCCTCCTCGACAGCGGTGAGCGATCCACTCTGAGTGTTAAAGTTGGAGACGAAGTGCTGTTCGGTAAATACGGCGGAACCGAAATCGAAGTTGACGGCCGGGAAATCAAAATTCTCCGTGAATCCGACATCCTCGCCAAAGTCGTCAGCTAGAGAGCAGTTTGCTCTACCGGGTGCAGGCGAATGAAGGCGTTCAGAAATACGAATGCTTTCCATTTCGCCTGCAGAACGGTGATGACTTTGCTCTTATTGACAACGCTCAACGCAGCTTCGTGATCAACGAACAAGACATTCCCTCCACCAAGGAGTTTTCAGTGGCAAAACAATTACTTTTTGACGACCGCGCCCGGCTGAAATTGCAGCGTGGCGTGAACACACTGGCCGACGCCGTCGCAGTGACGATGGGGCCGACCGGTCGCAACGTGATTATTGACAAGAGCTTCGGCAACCCGATCGTCACCAAGGACGGCGTCACCGTTTCGAAAGAAGTGGAACTGGACGACCCGTACGAACACATGGGGGCGAAACTGGTCAACGAAGTCGCTTCCAAAACCAGCGACATCGCCGGTGACGGAACGACCACCGCAACCGTTCTCGCTCGTGCGATCTATGAAGAAGGTCTCCGGAGTGTTTCTCTGGGAGCCAATCCTCAGGTCGTTCGTCGCGGAATCGAAAAGGCGGTTGATGCTGCCATCGGGTTCCTCGAAGAGTTCGCTCGTCCGGTTTCCGACAAGAAGGAAATCGAACAGATTGGTGCGATTTCGGCGAACAACGACAACGAAATCGGCAAGCTCATTGCCAACGCCATGGAACAGGTCGGCCGTGACGGCGTGATCACCGTGGAAGAAGGGAAGAGCAACAGCACGACTCTGGAACTGGCCGAAGGGATGCAGTTCGACAAGGGATACATTTCCCCTTACTTCGTGACTGACGCCACAGAGATGAAAGCGATCTTTGAGAACGCCTTCATCCTGCTGCATGAGAAGAAAATCTCCAACCTGCGTGAGTTCATCCCGCTGCTGGAAAAGGTTTCCCAGACCGGCAAGTCACTCCTCGTCATCGCAGAAGATGTTGATGGAGAAGCCTTGACCGCACTGGTTGTGAACCGCCTGCGTGGCGTTCTTCAGGTCGCGGCTGTGAAAGCTCCGGGATTCGGCGATCGTCGTAAAGCAATGCTGCAGGACATGGCCGTTTTGACCGGTGGAACCTTGATTTCCGAAGACCTCGGTATCAAGCTGGAAGCCGTTGAACTGTCGCAACTCGGTCAGGCCAAGAAGATTGAAGTCTCCAAAGACACGACGACCATCATCGATGGCGCCGGTGACAGTGACGAGATTCAGAAGCGGATTGCTCAACTGAAAAAGCAGATTGAAGCAACCGACAGCGAATACGATCGCGAAAAATTCCAGGAACGGCTC
>DATMFC010000442.1:0-5878 GCA_035556335.1 Planctomicrobium sp.
CTCGGTGGCGACAGTCAATCCCCCGACTTCTTCACGCCAGGCTCCTTCCAGCCAGGAAAGGGCTTTTAATCGAGCGTGGGGTGTTAACGTGGGAACATCCAATTCCCGAACACTGACGATTAACCATTTGCCGTCTGCCTGCCTGGCATGTGTGGCGGTATAACGGGCCTGAGACGAAAACTCTCCATCGGTCGATCGAAAGGTGGAAATTCCGTCTTCAACAAGAACTCCTGCGGCAACAGGACGAATCGACAGGATTGCGAGTGAAATCTCCCCCGGTGGAGTGGCCTCAAAGGTGGCCTTGTATTCAGCGGCAATCGCATCACGTCCATGGAAGACGACCCCATCGGAGTCAACATATTCTCCCTCAGGCGTGAACAGCGCAGCCAGTGCCTGAACGTCTCGCTCTTTGAAGGCTTTGGAGTACTGGTCCGCAGCCTGTCCGACGGTTGACTGAAGCTCTTGAGTATTGATTTCTGCAGCATCGGTCCCGCCGCTCCAGGCAGTCAGTAAACCGAGGGTGAACGCGAACAGAAACGGGCGCATACCTGTGTCTCCAGAACTGGAACAGAAAGTGAGATTTGCAAATTCTACCAAATCATCGTAGCTCACTCGCAGCAGAGAGGCGTGATTTTCTCGAACTGTGTCTCTCTGTTGAAAATCTGATCCGATTGTGCCACTGCTCTGTGAGCAGTGCAATGATGCAAAATCACGTCTCCATCAGAAAAAACGTTCCGCATTTACCACAAATCATCGAAAGTGACGAAGTGGAATCACACTTGCCAGAACGTGTTGAAAGTCGGGAGGGCGAGGCTCCCGTCGAGCTGCAAACCATGGAAAACGTGACCTTTCATGCGGCTCAGCGGGAGCTTCCCCCTCCCGGAACTCATCAACCGTGACGCACTTTCACAATAGAACAAAAGCTCTACTGATCACCTGATCCCCTCTGGTCGGGTGGAACGAGGCCGGGTATCATCGTTGGTGCCTTGATCATTCAGATCGCATTCCTTCCGCCTGATGTCGCTCGTTCCGGTGAATGAGGTTTCCGACAGAATGCCGCCTGAAGAAACCGGCCTGTGTCCTGATGATTGCTGCTGAAATCTGTGTCACTGAAGTCTATTCCGTCGGGCGAATTCCCGATGAGAACATTCACAAAGATCCCGAGCTTTCCACCGACGCATTACTGGCCGGAGCCCACGAACGGCTGCTTCGTCTGGCGCGACGCATGAAACGGGACTACCCCACTCTCGGACGCTGGGAGCAGACGGAAGATGTTTTACAAAACGCGATGATCCGGCTGTATCGGGCGTTAAAGTCGGTACAGATTCAAAGTCCTCTCCATTTTCACCGGATGGCGGCACTGCAAATCCGGCGGGAACTGCTTGATCTGTGTCGCCATTATCAGGGGGAATATGGCGTTGCGTCCAATCATGCGACATGGATCCCAGGGGAAGGAAATCCTCTTGGGGGAAATGGACCAGAACCCGGAGAAACCACCGGGTGTCCTCAGGAACTGGCGGAGTGGTCTGACTTTCACCGCATCGTCGACGAGCTTCCGGAAGAGGATCGGGAAGTCTTTGATCTGCTCTGGTATAGCGGTATGAGTCAGGCAGAAGCGGCGGCGACTTTGAACATCAGTCTGAAAACGATTCAACGTCGCTGGCGTGGTGCCCGTCTGAAACTCTCTGAAGCACTGGGAAGCCGACCCGCTCATTGATCCTCATTATCGCCACACATTTCCCCATCTTCATTCTCCCGCCTGATCTCCAATACTCCTGCAACTGCTAAAAAAACCGTGAACGAGCCCGCTAACAATCTGAATTCCAGTTCGCGACTGGATGAACTTCTGGATCAATGGGAAGACGCGCTGGCTCGCGGCCGGAATGTGCCGGTTGAGGAACTCTGTGCAGATTGCCCGGAGTTGAAGGAGCCTCTCTCACAACAGATTTCGGCACTGCAACGGGTGCGTGACAAATTCGAATCGATGTCCAATGCCCATGCCGACCAGATGAATATTGATCCCGTGTCAGAACCAACCCAGATTCCGGTTGCCGGAAAAGAAGGAGAAACCGTCTCCATGATGACCAGCGTCGATCAGATGACGCTGTTTGCCACCGGGGGACTGGGAAAGATCTTCTGTGGGAATGACGCGGTGCTGCATCGTGAGGTGGCCGTCAAGTTTCTCAATGAACAACACGCACAGCGTCCCAGAATGCTCGAACGCTTCGTCGCCGAAGCGGAGATTACGAGTCGTCTGGATCACCCGAATATCGTCCCGGTTCATGGATTCGGCTGGACTCCGACCGGCAAGCCGTTTTACGTGATGCGGCTGATTCGTGGAGAAACGCTCGATGCAGAAATCGACCGGTTCCATTCCCGACCCATTCGTTCGCAGGCCGCTTTTCGGTCCGGCGAATTCAGGAATCTCATCCAGCGTCTGAAAGATACCTGTAACGCCATCGCTTACGCCCACAGTCGGGGAATTGTGCATCTCGACATCAAACCACAGAACATCCTGATCGGGAAGTATGGAGAGACACTCGTTGTCGACTGGGGACTGGCCGCCACCGTGGGACGGGAAGACCGTTTCCGTATGAACGGCGAACAGACAATGAATCTGAAGATGTCTCCTTCGAGTGCCTCTTCGTTTCAGGGAGGCGGAACCCCGGCATACATGAGTCCGGAACAGGTTGTCTGGCAACCCCCTCCAGGACCACCGGCCGATGTTTTCTGTCTGGGAGCCACCTTCTACAAAATCTGCACAGGTCGTCCGCCGTATCGGGGAGTGCGTCAACCGAAGGTGATCGATCATAATCTCGCCGCCGATTATCCGGCTCCGCGCGAGGTGATGCGTCATCTTCCCCGTCCGCTGCAATCGATCTGCAGAAAAGCGATGGCGATGCAGCCGGAGAACCGGTATGAAACCGCGCTCGACCTGGCCACCGATCTGGATCGATATCTTGGAGGAGCCAAAGTTCACGCTCATCCGGAAGGACCGGGGGAATGGGCCGCGCGATTCATTCACCTGCACCGTCGCAGTTCATTTGTGGCCGCCGCCATGATCGGGCTGCTGCTGATAGCCAGTGTGATTTCCAGTGTTCGCTATGCCGACATTGCCAGTCGTGAGGCGTTTGCACGGGAATCGGTTGAGCAGTTGCAGGCCCAGACTCTCGCCGACTCCGCTCATTATGCCGCGGAGATGTTCAGTGGAGAAATCCAGAATCGCTGGACCGTTCTCGACAAGGCTGCCAGCAATCCGCAGTTGAAAGCAGAAGTTCAGAAAGCGATCTCCGGCGGTCTGGATGATGTCAACAAAGCGGCACTTCAGGGCTGGCTGGGAGAGCAATACGTTCGTTATCGGGATTTGAATGCGTCCAGCTGGTTCATTGTTGCTGCTGATGGAACACAGCTTGTCGTCTTTCCTCGGAATCGCACGGTCAGTGAAGGGGAAGATTACAGCCATCGTGACTACTTCCACGGGAAGGGACGCGACTTCCCGAAAGATGCGGTCCCTGACGACATTTCCATCATTCAGACCCCGCACTTTTCTGTACCGTATGTCAGTACGAACTCCAGTCGGTTACGTGTGGCACTCAGTGTTCCGATCTGGGAAGGGGACGATGGTGTCGGTAAACCGATCGGTCTTCTCGGATTAAGTACCGAACTGGGACAGATGAAAATGCTGGAAAACGCCATTCTACTCGATACCCGAACAGACCGGTTTGAAGGAAAAGACCAGACCGGTCTGATTCTTCAGCATCCCCAACTCAGACAACGGAACGAGCCAGGCCAGACAGCGCAGCCGGAGTATTACCGCATCCTTCCCGATCAGTTGAAACAACTGACTGGCACCAACGGAGCGAGCACTGTTCACCACGAATTCATTGATCCACTGGCAGAGACCGCAACGCCGCAACTGGTCGCGGCATCCCCTGTTGTGGTGCATGATCTGGTCAGCATCGATGAACAACGAGACCGTCCCACCGGACTCTACGTTCTGGTCACTCAACCGAGCATGACGAAGAAAAAGTAGTGGGGTGACAGGAGTCAAATGACCTTCTGCATTTCTCGTAACATTTTAACGGAATGAAGCCTGTTCAAATTTCAAAGAAAATTTTTACCGCAAAGATGCGAAGAACGCCAAGCAAGAGCGAACCACGAATCAGCCGAATCTGACGAATCTTTTGTCAGGAACCTCACTCTGATTCATTCGTTCGATTCGTGGTTTCTTCCACACGTATTCAGGCCATTTTGACCAGACAGACTGGTTGGAGGAGATGACTCACTCATGATTTCCAATCCCTTCGCGATCTTGGCGTCTTTGCGGTAAAAATCATCACTCGACAGCAAATTGGCCTCGGACAACTTCAGACCGCTAAACTGTTACCATTTCCCTGGCCCCTGAATCCTGACCCCTGATCCCTTTCCCTCCACTACCCACAAACTCAACATACCGAACTCACCAGCCGCCGAGTTCTTCCTGAATCACGCACCAGCGTTCTTCTGCGTCGTTCAGCTGGGTTGTCACCTCGGCCAGTTCGGTGTGAACTCTCAACGCCAGGTTCGCGTCTGACGTCGACATGAGTTGAGCGTTCAGTTCTTTCTTCTGGCCATCCAGTCGGGCAATGGTCTTCTCAAGATTGTTCATCTCTTTTCGCAGCACCCGTTCGTTTTTGGCGTCGAGTGTCTTCACCGGAGTGGGCGCAATTTTTCCGGCAGGAGGAGCGGCCAGACGCTTCTTCGCGGCGGCGGTTTCCCGTTCTCCTTCCTCGATCTCGCGATTGACCGAATAGAGATAGGCTTCGTAATCCCCCCCGTAATTTCGGGCGGTGCCGTCGCGTACTTCAATGACCGAGGTTGCCACCTTCTTCATGAAGTGCCGGTCGTGGCTGGTGAAGATGACGGTTCCCTTGTAGTTCAACAGGGCATTGGTGAGAGACTCCACCGTCTCCACATCCAGATGGTTCCCCGGTTCGTCGAGGATCAGAATGTTGTAAGTTCCCAGCAGCAACCCGGCCATGCAGAGTCGGGCCCGTTCTCCTCCGGAGAGAACGGATACCTTCTTCTTGACGTGCCCGCCGCGAAACAGCAATGCTCCTGCTCCGGCGAGAACCTCTTGCGCGGTCGTCCCCGGTTTGGCGACCCGATCCAGGTATTCGAGCACCGTCTGATTGGAATCAAGACTGGTATAAACATGCTGGGCGTAAACACCAATCTCGCAGCCATAACCCCACTTCACATTGCCGGTCAGTGGTTTGAGAGAATCGACAATGGTCCGAAGCAGGGTCGTTTTCCCTTGTCCGTTATCCCCGACGATGGCGGCCCGCTGACCATGATCAATCTCCAGATTGATCTCTTTGGCGACGGCGTAATCTCCATAACCAATCGAGACGTCCATACAGCGTAATGCCGGTCCCTGACGTGGATTCACAATGGGAGCCCGCATGTTCGGTGTCGGTTCGTCCGCAGCAATGTCCACGGTCTGCAACTTCTCCAGTTGCTTCTCTTTCGACTTGGCCCGCGTTGCTGTACTGGCCCGGGCTTTGTTCTTGTCGATAAACTTCTGCAGATGCTTCTGCTTGGCGACGATGGCGGCGTTCGCCCGTTCTTCGTGCTCTTTGCGATCTTCAACGTATTGCAGAAAACCTTCGATGGGACCGGGATAGAGCGTCAGCTTTCCCCGGTTGAGATCCAGTGTTTCCGAACAGGTTTCCCCGAGAAAGGCCCGATCGTGTGACACGATCAGACAGGCCTGATCGAAGTTCTTCAGAAAGTGTTCGAGCAGAATCTGGGTACGCAGATCGAGGAAGTTTGTCGGTTCGTCGAGCATGAGCAGATTCGGTTCATGCAGCAATAACGCTGCAAGTTTGACACGAGT
>DATMFC010000443.1:0-3933 GCA_035556335.1 Planctomicrobium sp.
GGAAGTACTGAGTGAAGATATTCGGTGATTCGCTGAAACGGCAGTCTGTTTTCAACACATCACCGCCGCGCCTCCTCATTTCCGTATTTTCCGTTCTTTCCGTGGTTCCTCTGAATCATCCCAGTCAATCCCGTGCAGTCTGACAAAGCCGATTGAGATCCTCGAAGTATTCGGGATAGGTCTTTGACGTGCATCCCGGGTCAGCGATCCGGATGCCGGGAACCCGTAATCCGAGCACTGAAAAACTCATCGCCATACGATGATCGTCATAGGTGTGAATCTCTGCCGGTTGAATCGGTCCGGGATGAATTGTCATTCCGTCCGGATGCTCTTCCACTTGCAACCCCACGCGCCGCAATTCTGTCACAACGGCCGAAACCCGGTCCGTTTCTTTTAATCGCATATGGGCGACATTGCGAATGCGGGTCGGTCCTTCTGCGAACGGAGCGACACACGCCAGAGTCTGCGCAGTGTCGCTGATTTCGTTCATGTCGATATCGACCCCGCGCAGTCTCTTGCCGCCTGGTCTGCCGTGTCGTTCAGGTCCATGCAGTGTGATGGAATCGTCGTTCCATTCGGCGGTGCATCCCATCTGAACGAGGGCATCCACAAACTTCACGTCTCCCTGCAATGCGTGACGCGAAAGTCCTTCCACTGTCACACTTCCCCCGGTGACCGCTGCAACCGCAAAGAAATAGCTGGCGGCCGACGCATCGGGTTCGATGTCATAAGTTCGACCGGTATACGCCCTGGCAGAAATCTGGAAGTGATTGGGATATGGCTCGCTGATTTCTCCGCCGAACGCCCGCATCATGTCGAGCGTCATATCCACATACGGACGTGACACCAGTTCACCAGTCACCTCGACCGTCACAGGTGATCTGGCAGCCGGTGCGGCCATCAGCAGCGCACTCAGATACTGGCTCGACAGGTTCCCTGAGACCGGAATTCTTCCCCCCGGCAAACCGGATGTATGAATGAAGACCGGAGGGTATCCTTTTGTTTCTTCGTAAGATGCGAGAACTCCTGCGGAAATCAACGCTTCAATCAGAGGAGCAATCGGACGTTCCCGCATCCGGTCGTTGCCGTCGAGTCGGTAAATGCCCTGACCAGTGGCGCAGAGTGCCGTCAGAAACCGAATACTGGTCCCGCTGTTTTCGCAACAGAGGTCCGCGTGGAACGCCGGGATTATTCCTGATCGGCCGACCACATGAAATTCTTTGGAAGGGCCACTGACTTTATTACCAATGATACTGGCTAAGGCTCCGTCCGCTGTTTTGGCTGTGTCATCTCTTCTTACGACTTTGACATCGACACCAAGTCGGCCGAGGCTTTCGATCATCACCTGTGTGTCGACACTCTCCAGAACCCCAGTCAGCCGACTCGGGCCTGTCGCCAGCGCGGCAATAATCAGGGCTCGATTCGTCAGGCTTTTGGAACCGGGAGGACGGATTCGTCCCTGAACCGGGCGAACAACAGGGAGGATTTCAAGAGAGTCCATGAAATTGTTTTTATACAGGAGACGCTGTCCTTCATGCAGTCAGACCGACCGCAACAAAGCGTGCATCTTATTGGAGAGTAATGAATTACAACAGGTGAATGGAGAAGATTCCAGGGAGAGAATTTCAGTGTCCCAGATGGGGAAACAACCGCTTCCTGCGATCAATTTCAGGATCAGGGACAAAGGCAGGTTTGACTTGAAACCGCAGAGCTTTATCATAATAGATGCTCAAACAGGTTTGCTCAATGAATTGGGTGGACCGTCACGAGTGCAGTGAACCGGAGTCACCGGACAGAGCATTCGTGCGCGTGATCGCCATCTTGAGTGTCTTGAAGCCGAGATTTCCGGTCAACTGCTGACATGACCGTGAACAGGAGACAACTCCTTAAAGCCATCGAACTTTGATTCTGTTGTGATGGACTGGAGTGACCTCATAAAAAGTAAAGGGGAGAAAAATGTTTGGTATCGGACCTCCAGAAATGATCATCGTGGGGATTATCGCGTTGCTGCTGTTCGGCAAACGATTACCCGAAGTCGCCCGTAGCCTGGGCAAAGGAATTGTGGAATTCAAAAAAGGGATGAACGGAATCGAAGACGATATCCGCACGAACAGTTCCCCCAACTATTCCAACAGCAATACCGCTGCCTCACGCCCTGCCGTTGAAAGCGACGAGCAGAACTGGAATGCTCCTCGATTTGATCCCCCGACGACCGAACCGACCGCAGAGACGGCAGCGGAATCCAAGTCGTAGTCCACCTCGATGCCTGAAACTTCAATTTCAGTGCACCAGAAATGAACACAACCTGCTTACAGGAAGTGGGTTACAGGAACACTCCAAGTTCCATTTCGAAGTTGGATGGAATTCCTCACGTTCTTTTCCTACACTCTTCGCTCTACTTTTCCCAAGTTGATGGCAGACCATGCCATTTAATGATATTCAGACTGTGAAAACACCGACGGGTGAATGACAAGGTAAAAGGTGATCGAATGGACAAGTCCAAAACCCTCATTGACGTCAAACTGGCATTGGCTGCCAAGTACGAACACCGTTCCAAACTGGCCAGCAGCAGCCCTAAGCGTAACGCTCTGGCAACCCAGGCCTTGAAATACCGCCGTCAGGCTGCTCAATTGCAGCAGACACAAAAGTAACTTTTTGTGAAACAGTCCAATAAGGCAGTGAATTGTTCACTGCCTTATTGTCATTCTGTATCAGCCTTTGAGCGGAAACAGGACGTTGCCATGTCTGTGGAATCGCAACTTGCTCACCTCGGATTACAGTTGCCGGAAGCTCCCAAACCGGTAGCAGCTTACGTGCCGTCTGTTCGAACAGGAAACCTGCTTTTTGTGAGCGGGCAACTCCCGTTCAGTTCCGGAAAACTCCTGGCGGAAGGGCCAATCCCTTCCCGGATTTCAATTGAGCAAGGACAGGCGGCGGCTCAACAGTGCGTCCTGAATGCACTGGCAATTGCCAAGGCCGAATTGAACGGAGACCTGGAACGGATTCAACGGGTCGTCCGACTGGGTGCCTTCGTGCAATCCGACAATGGATTCGCCGGACAGCCACAAGTGGCCAACGGAGCAAGTGAACTGGTTCTGACTCTATTCGGAAATCGAGGTCGTCACGCCCGTGCCGCCGTGGGAACCAACGCCCTTCCACTCAATGCCAGTGTGGAAGTGGAATTTCTCTTCGAAGTGATGTGACTTTCCTGCAGGGTGAGGAGAAGAGGAACTCACGCAAAGGCCAAAGGCGCCAAGACGCAAAGATCATCTGATAACGTGAGTTCGTGTTTCAGGAGAAACCAGATGACTCACCCTCTCAAATCAGGTGAATTCATCGCGGGTCAAAATCAACTCTTTCTCAATCGTTCCTGAGTCAGAAGACGATGAATTCACTCAAAATCTTCAAGCAAATCTCTTTGCGCCTTAGCGCCTTTGCGTGAGTCTTCTCCCAATTATGCCTGGACGGGCTAAACGCATGCAGCACTACTCATCCCGTGGTCGTGACGCGATCAGGTTGTCGATGCCGTAGCGCTGAAGCTGTTTCTCATTCGGAAACTTCCAGCGTTCAACTTCTTTCCGACAATGTGGACAAGTGGGATGTTGCGTTGCCGGCTTCTCAGTCTGAAACGTTCGCGGGTCAGCCCAGATCGCTTCACATTCATCACACAGCACCACCCAGCTATCACACTCACTGCATCGGGCAGGCAGAATGTGTCCCTGTTCACAAAGAGGACAGGGGCCGAAATGAATTTTCTGAGAGGAGTTCGTCATGAATCCGATTTCGTGAAGAAGAACGGGAAGAATGAAAGACCGGAAATTGTTCTAACGAGGGAATGCGGTGATGACCTCCGTCGTTCCTCTGCGAACAACGAGGAACACACGATTCAGCGGCGGATGGTTTCGTCGGGCCCCGGTCTCTCCACCGAGATAG
>DATMFC010000444.1:0-2990 GCA_035556335.1 Planctomicrobium sp.
TTGAATTGCTTGTCGTTATTGCGATCATCGCGATTCTGGTGGCGTTGCTGCTTCCCGCCGTCCAGCAGGCTCGTGAAGCGGCCCGACGGTCGCAATGCAAGAACAATCTGAAGCAACTTGGGCTCGCCCTCCATAATTATCACGACGTCTATGGGGTGTTCCCGCCTCGTCATCATGGCCCCCACTGGTCGGGGAATGACCCAATTACTGACACGACCCTCGCCCCAAGATTTAGCGCCTTTATCTCCCTCCTCCCCTATCTGGAGCAGACCTCTCTTTATAACACGATTATGTCGAATCCTTCCAATGTCTGGAGCACTGCTGCACATTGGAAAGTTCAGGTTCCGGCGTTGCTTTGTCCCAGTGATCCTCCAACAAATGATATTCTGGATGACTCCAACCGGCCCGTTGCCGCCAAGAATAATTATGGGTTTAGTGGAGGAGATTCACGTCAGGTGGCATCCGGCGCAGCGAGCACATTTCCTCATGCAGGGCGGAACAGCACCCGCGGGATCTTTGGATATCAGACGAAAATTGGAATCGCTCATATTACTGATGGAACGTCCAACACCATCATGATGGGGGAAATTATCCGTCCACAGAATGACAACCGTCTTGGTCGTGCGACCGATTCTTCTGCAGGAGGGACTCCCGCTTTGTGCCGAGCAACATTTTCCAACGGTCAATATACGACGAATCTGGTTAACCGCAATCGGACATTGGGCTCGCGCTGGAGTGACGGACGGTCGCAGTACACTGCTGTCAACACAATTCTCCCTCCGAATAATCCTGCCTGTTATGGGATCGGAGATAGCGACGGCTTTCTGACGATGGCCAGTCGACACACTGGCGGAGTACACGTGGTGATGGCCGACGGTGCTGTGAGATTCATCAGCGAAAACATTCATTCCGGCGATCTCACGCAAAACGCTCCCGCATTCGATTCTTCGGTCCGTAGCCCTTATGGTGTCTGGGGGAGCCTGGGAACGAAATCAGGCAGTGAAACGGTGGGTGAGTTTTAGCAGATGCGGTAAGTCATCGACTTCGCATATTGTCCGCTGTTTCGTATTGATTTCATGATCATTTGCCATCGCAGTCGTCTCGTAAAAATCACTGCGATAAGTCTGCTGCTTTACGGAGTGTTTTTAATGACACTGTTTAGGAAAATGGCAACCTCATTCGTGTTGTTGATTGGTTTTTCATCAGGCTGCTTTTGGGGTGGCAACGGCGAAGACCAGTGGACCAGGCAGCGTCCTCCGGTTTATCCGACGAAAGGGATTGTCACGCTTGATGGTCAACCTCTGGAGAAGGCCGTTGTCATTTTCCGCTCTCAGGAAAAAGGTGTTGCTGCAACCGGAGTGACTGACGCAAACGGGACCTTTAAACTGACCAGCTATAAAGCTGACGATGGAGCGGTCGCTGACCATTTTCTGGTTGCTGTCAGCAAGCATGAAGCTCCTGAGCCACCGTCCGGATACAATTCAGATACGATGCCCCCATTGCCACCGGCCAAGTTGGTCACTCCGGCAAAGTACGCGGAATTTTCCACGTCAGGTCTTGAGGCGACAGTCGTTGAAAAGGGAGAAAACACCTTCGAATTCCGGCTGGAAAGCAAATAGTGTTTCAAAGGTTCAATTCAAATTTCTTCTTCTCCCTGCTCAATCGTGGCTGGCACCAGATACATGAAAATCCGGTATTGAGCGCTGAGTACCAGTTCACGTGCGGCAATAAAAAGGCTGATCACAGTCATTCTCCTCGTTGATTTTTTGAATACTACCAATTGAGTCGTGTATTATTTATCGAATCTTTTAAGAGGATTGTCAAATGACTTGAGGACAAATGGTTGCGATTTCTGCGAACGAGAGAGAAAAGTTCAGTTTGGAGCGATTTCAGAACGGTTTACAACGTTCCGAAGGTGAACTCTGATGCAGGAACGTGACAAATGCCGGCTTGCTCGAACAATTCGGTCGCTCTCAGAAGTCGACCTGAAACCGGGTGAGGAACAGGTTGGCATTGCTGCGTCCGGTGTGAACGTTGTCCAGCATGCTGTAAATCCAGTTTCCCTGAATTTTGGTGTGGGTATTGATGAACCAGGTCACGCCAAGAGTGGTGTGGGCCAGCGTTCCCGTTCCCGCGTCGCTGGTTCCGTTAAGGTAATGCCCATTCAGACTTTCCGGGTTACGGATGTCGACATAAGAGAGTCGTCCTGCGACTTCCCAGGCTCCCCAACCGGTGATTCCTCCGTCTTTCAGTGAGTAGAAGTTGTGATAGGGGACCAGTCGGGTCAGTGTGCCGTTATTCTTGTTGTATTGACGGTGTTCTCCGGTGAGTCGATAGGCGAGTTGAACGTAGGCGCCGTTGTAGAAGATATTGCCGACCATGCTGTCGACGACGGTGGCCATCCATTCCGCTTGTGCACTGACCGGGCCATTCTGCCAGGCGGTTTCCAGACCAACCAGATTGAACTGCTTTGCGGGGTAACGACCGGAATCGATGAATGAGGGGGTCGCGTTATACGCAAATCCGAACGGTTGAGAGTCTTCCGAGTATCCCAAAGGTCCAAACTCCGGCAGGACGCGCGTCTGATAGAATGGTGTTCTTGTGGTACTTCCTTCGGCGGTGTCGGCTCCCAGAAGACTGTAGTTGTAGCTTCCACCGATGGCCCAGAGTGACTCATCACCGGCGTAGTGCATCAGGTGCGTGACGCGGGTGGAAAAAGAAATCCCCCCGGCATCTCCCAGATCGGTTCCGTAGCGGTTATCGCCGAGCGGAGCATTCTTGTAAGCCCCGGTACGAAAGACACTGAAGGCCCATTGTGTCATTTCGTCTTCAGATGTGTCGGAGATTTGCCCCCCCAGTCGACGGAAGGGAACGAACGCCAGAAACGGAAGTGAACGCTCCAGAAACGTCAGGTTTCGAAACCCGGTCAGGGCGTCCAGACTGAACGGCTGACAATACTGTCCGACCCGAAATGTCCCGACATACGGGAG
>DATMFC010000445.1:0-14032 GCA_035556335.1 Planctomicrobium sp.
CCAAGCCGGACAGCTTTTTGCACGTTAAATCACAATGCCTTGAAGGAGAAGTGGTTGCAACACGTAATGGTGTCTACTCCGCATCAACGGAAATTCAAGACTTACGACGATTGACGAAAAAAGCTGCGGAGCTTGGGAACGGGAACAGCGACTTCATTCCGCTAAAGTGTTACCGAATTTCTATTTTTTGAATTTCGAATTTTATCGCATGAGATCTCTGGTTTCCCGCTGGAGCCAGTCCAGCAGAGCATGTTGTTCCTGAACGGCTTCCACAGACAGCGGAATCGTTGTCGTTAGATGGCGTTCCAGACGTTCTTCGACAAAGCGGCAACCGGAAAGGCTCCTGAGAACCTCCCGTTTCTGAGCCACCAGATCCAGCATAATAAATGCGATCAGGCCGACGACTCCTCCGGAAAACGCGCAGAACCAGAACGGATCCAGATCTTCAACAACCGACAAACTCAATATAACACCACTGAGAATCAGAATGGTGGTGCGGCTAATCACGGCCCCTTCTTCTTTCAATTGCGTTTCAGTACGACTCATAGGGGCTCTCTCCTCAACTCTCTGTATTTCCCGGCCCTCCCAGAACTCTAGTTCGGAATATTCTTTCCGTCAAAAATGTTCTGGTGAATTGCCCTGAATCATCCATTCACGTACACTGAAATGAGACATTGAGCGACAAACGGTAAAACTTCGGCATCATAATTCAGCGATCAGATCACATTTTCAGGCATCTTTTTGCCCGTAATTTTGACTGATCGCGGGAGAAGCCGAAGTTATTTGGAAAGCCCATGATTGCACGAGTTATCCTGCCGCTTTCGTTCTTATTTCGAAAATGACCTGCCTTTGAACCACAATCCTGAAGAACTGCGGAGAATTCTATGTCATTGACCCGCCGCTATTTCCTCAAATCGGCTGCCGCACTCAGTGCCGCCGCCTCTCTTCGTTCAGAAACATTCGCACAGCCCTCCGCAAGCAGCAGTCCGAACGAGAAATTCGGAGTCGCCGTTGTTGGAACCGGCGGGCGGGGCTCAGGACACATTTCCGACTTACTCAACCACAAGGATGTCGATCTCAAGTATGTTTGCGATGCAGATCTGCAACAGGCAGAAAGAGCAGCCAAGAACATCCAGGCCAAAGGGGCTCCGGCTCCTCAGGTCGAACGGGATTACCGCCGCATCCTCGACGATCCCAGCATCGACGTCATCAGCATCGCCACCCCAAACCACTGGCACTCACTGCAGGCCATTCAGGCACTTCAGGCCGGCAAGCACGTTTATGTTGAGAAACCGGTTTCCCACAACGTCTGGGAAGGACGCCAACTGGTCGGCTGGGCACGCCACACCGGAAAAATGTGCCAGGCCGGAACCCAATCCCGTTCCAGCCCAAGCCTGACGGAAGCAGTCGAATTCATCCAGTCCGGCGGACTTGGCAAAATCCAGTATGCCGTGGGAACCTGCTACAAACCTCGTAAGAGCATTGGCAAACTTGACAAGCCACTGGTCATTCCCGAATCAGTCGACTATGACCTGTGGTGCGGTCCGGCCGCGAAGGTCGATCTTTATCGTCCCAAACTCCATTACGATTGGCACTGGGACTTCAACACCGGTAACGGCGACATGGGAAATCAGGGGATCCATCAGATGGATATCGCCCGCTGGTTCCTGGGAGAAAAAGAACTTTCTCCACTGATCGCCAGCATCGGAGGACGTGTCGGTTACGATGACGCCGGGGATACGCCCAATACCCAGATCGTCTACCACGGGTATGAAAAAGCTCCATTGATCTTCGAAACCCGGGGTCTGCCATCAAAAGACCTCGACTGGAAGAACCCGATGGACAAGTATCGCGGTTCACAAGTCGGGGTGATCGTGCAGTGTGAGAAGGGATACATTGTCATCCCCAGCTACACGCAATGCACCGCGTTCGATAACGACGGCAAAGAGATCAAGACCTGGAAAGGGGGAGGCAACCACTTCTCCAATCTGTTCGGCGCGATTCGTTCCGGAAAAACAGAAGACCTGAATGGGGAAATCCTTGAAGGACACCTCTCCAGCGCCTTGTGTCACACAGGGGCAATCAGCCATGTCCTCGGTTCACCCAAGAAAGCAGCCGAGATCGAACAAAGCGTTGCCGACAACAAGCTCTGGAAAGATTCGTACGACCGACTGGCCGCTCACCTGGCCGCCAACGGTGTCGACATCAGTGATCCAAAACTGAACGTCGGACCATGGCTGAAAATGGACCCGAAAACCGAACGGTTCACCAACAGCGAAGAAGCCAACAAGCTGCTGACTCGCGAATACCGCAAAGGCTACGAAGTTCCGGAAGCTCCAAAACCGGTCTAAATTTGTAACTCAACGAATGAATGCCAAAGAGCGGTCGAGAACCATTCTCGACCGCTCTTTTTGTTTCCGAAGAATTTACAGCGAAGACACAAAGAGGGCCGACAACCAGCCCCCCGTGCTCATTACGAGAATTTACGCACGTCCCAGAATCAGGCAGGCGTTGTGACCGCCGAAGCCGAAGCTGTTGGACATCACCCGATCCATTTTCATTGGACGGGCCTGATGTGGAATATAGTCCAGATCACATCCTTCATCCGGGTCTTCCAGATTGATGGTCGGCGGAGCGACCTGATCCTTCAGAGCCATGCAACAGATGATGAACTCCAGACCACCCGAGGCTCCCAGAAGGTGCCCGAGCTGGCTCTTGGTACTCGAAACTGCCAGCGACTTGGCGTGTTCTCCACAAACCGTTTTGATGGCGTACGTCTCGGCCTTATCTCCCAGCGGCGTGCTGGTTCCATGGGCGTTGATGTACTGCAAATCCTGCGGATTGAGTTGAGCATCTTTCAGAGCGTTGAGCATCGCACGACCGGCTCCCCGTCCTTCCGGATCAGGCGCGGTCATGTGATTTCCGTCTGCGGCCATGCCGTAACCGAGCACTTCAGCAATGATATTCGCCCCGCGCGCCTTGGCGGCCTCGTATTCTTCCAGAATGACGATTCCAGCCCCTTCCGCGATCACAAAGCCATCGCGTCCCTTATCGAATGGACGACTGGCCGTTTGAGGATCATCATTACGGGTGGACAGAGCCTGCATCCGGGCAAAGCCGGAGAGTCCCATCGGTGTGATGGCCGCTTCACTTCCGCCAGTCACCATAACATCGGCATATCCCATCTGAATCAGACGGAAAGCATCCCCCATGGCGTTATTGGCAGAAGCACATGCAGTGGCAACAGCACTATTAGGTCCACGCAGTTTCCAGCGCACAGAGATATTCCCGCTGGCGGCATTCACCATCAGTTTGGGAATCATCAAAGGAGAAACCCGGGTCGGTCCCTGATCGAACAATGCGGAATGCTGTTGTTCAATTTCACTGAGACCACCGATCCCGCTGCCGATCAGAACACCATGCATGTACGGATCCCCGGAATCAAAATCGATCCCGGAGTCCCGTATGGCTTTGTGGGCCGCTGCCATGGCGAACTGGACGAAGCGATCCAGACGGCGAACATCTTTCTCAAGAACATCCAGATGCTCCATGAGATTGAAGTTCTGGATCTCTCCTCCGAAGCGCACCTTGAAGTTTTCGGTGTCGAATCGCCGTAGCGGTCCGACGCCGCTTTTGCCGGCGCAGATGTTGTCCCAGAACTCAGGTACTTCGTACCCGAGAGTTGAAACGACTCCCATTCCTGTGACTACGACGCGCCTGCGCATTGCTCAAGCACTTTCCTTTTGCTTGATATAATCGATCGCATCCCCGACGGTGCGAAGTTTTTCATAATCCTCGTCTGGAATCGTGACTCCAAATTCCTCTTCGAACTTCATTCCCAGTTCGACCAGATCGAGTGAATCCGCGTGCAAATCATCAATGAAATTGCTGTCTCGCGTAATTTCGTCCTTATTTACACTCAATTGTTCGCTGACAATTGAGATCACTTTCTCATCCACGATTTTACTCCTTCCTCGGAGAAGGGCACCGTCACTGGTGCCGCCGAACGGACATGTCTAAATTTTGCAGAACGGAATCTTCAAGCCGGCAGAAACTCCGGCCGTTTTCAGAGCCGCGTCAAGATATAACGGCTTTTGTGAAACGTGTAAACGGCAAGCCCCTCCTGATTAGGAAAGATAGAACAGGAACGTTCTTTCTTGTGACCGGAGAGGCGAAGTCTGCCGAGTCGCAAGGGAAATCCCCAATCCAGAAACAGGCTTTCCTCTTCACGAATCATTGATCACGGTACAGGGAATCTTGCGATTCACTCGTTTCATCAGACCGGTCAGCACCCGACCGGGTCCGATTTCATAAAATTCATCGATTCCCGCATCCAGCAGAAATCTTAGACTCTCTTCCCAGCGAACCGGGCTGACCACCTGCTTTACCAGAATCTGTTTCAACTCTTCCGGGTCAAGATGCGGCTGGGCATCCACATTCGAAACGACCGGAATCTCGGGGGAGGTCATCTGGGCCTGCGACAACGCCTGGGCGAGACGCTGATCCGCAGGTTCCATCAATTTTGTATGAAATGCCCCGGCCACCGCAAGTGGAACCACTCTGGCACCGGCCGCTTCGGCAAGTTCAATCGCTTTTTCCAGAGCCGTGTTTTCTCCGGAAATCGCCACATTTCCCGGGCAGAGATAATTCGCGATCTGAATCACCCCTTCCGAACGGGCCTGCTGACAAATGGCGTCAACTTTTTCGACATCCAGCATCAGAACGCTCGCCATGCCCGATGGTGTTGCATCGGCCGCATCCTGCATGGCCTGTCCCCGCTGCTGAACAACGCGCAGACCATCTTCAAAAGAAAGCGCTCCGGCAAAAACCAGTGCGGTGTATTCTCCCAGACTCAATCCAGCTGCCATTTCGCAGGAAAGGGCAATCTCCGGAGATTCTGCCTTCAATTTCTCGAGAGCCGCCAGACTACTGACAAAGATTGCCGGCTGGCTGATGACAGTGGAGTCCAATTCCTGCGACGGGCCATTGAAACACAGCTCCGCGAGGTCATATCCCAGAATTTCATTGGCCTGATCGAACAGTCGTCGGGCAGCGGGATAGGCTTCCACGAGTTGTTTCGCCATACCGACATGCTGGGCTCCCTGACCGGGAAACAAAAAACCGATTCGGCCCATCGTTTCACTCCTCGCTTGAACGTGTCTGGAGACCTGATACTTGACTTGAGCTGTTTCCATCGCACGAGAAACAGAGACTGCAAGACGCAGCAAATTTCACGGCATCACCAGAGACGCTTCTTAGAGCCGCGAACAAAACCTCTCAAACGATGAAATTTCCCTTTCCGCGAGCGGATCGCGGAAGGTTTTGTTAAGCGTTCTTAGTTCACTGCTGATTCCGGTTGGGAATTCAACACCTGAGTAATGGTCTGGTTGACTCCCCGATCTTTCAGTGTCATCGCAGTTTTCAGGGCATTGCGAATGGATCTGGCGTCGCTGGAACCGTGAGAAATCATGCAGATTCCGTCAATCCCCAGTAACGGCGCGCCTCCCACCTCATTGTATTCGAATGACTTGGCGGCTTCTTCCAGTGCAGCGGCCGCCAGTTGACGTTCGTCTTTCAGACTCCCGAGAACAGTATTGGCCAGAGACCGCAGCATCATCGCCGCGATTCCTTCACTGACCTTCAACGTCACGTTTCCGACAAAGCCTTCGCAGATCACGACATCAACACTGCCGTTAAACAGGTCACGTCCTTCCACATTACCGATGAAGGAGCTTCGAACCGGTCCTTCCGAAATGAGTTGATACGCCTCCCGAACCGCCTCATTCCCTTTACCGTCTTCACTGCCGATGTTCAAAACACCAATCCGGGGAGACGAATTTCCAAGAACTTCGCGGGAGAAGACTTCCCCCATCACGGCATACTGAGCCAGATGTTCCGGTCGGGCACCAGGATTGGCTCCCACATCCATCAGGACAGTTTTGCCATGGGCCGAGGGAAGAATGACGGCAATACCGGGGCGTTTGACACCTTTAAGAAACAGGCGAGTCCGCAGCCCTGCCGCGACAACTCCCCCTGTATTTCCGGCACTGATCAGTGCGTCAACTTCTCGACCGGCCAGCAATTTCCAGCAGATTGCAATGGAGCACTCCGGCTTTTTGCGCAGCGCTTCCGTCGGCTTTTCTTCCATGCCGATAAAACCATCCGCGTGAACCACGCTCAGCCGCTCGCCGGAGTAGCCTGACTTTTCGATCATTGGATCGAGAACGGTACGATCGCCCACCAGAGCGATCTCCATTTCCGGCCACCGACCGAGAGCGTCAATCGCTCCATCGACGTTGACAGCGGGGGCAAAATCTCCCCCCATCGCGTCCAATGCGATCCGCATGTAAGACTATTCCTCGGTGGTAACCATGGGACGGCCTTGATAATGGCCGCAGTTTGGGCAAACCACATGCGAAGGAACTGCAGTTCCGCATTGTGTGCAATACTGCAACTTCATCGGTTTGACGGTGTTGTGACTATTTCGTTTACGTGAACGTGAACGTGATTGTCGTCTTTTGGGGACAGCCATTGTCGCCGTGCCCTTTCCTCAGGTTAGTTGCAAATATGATGTTCAGACAAAAAGTCTACGGTGGACCAGTCAACCTTTAAACGTATCAAAACAGCGCCAAAACCGGAAATCCGGCTGTGAGTGGCACCTGTTGACGGTCCTTCAGCCCCTTTGGGAGGATCGGGAATCGTACGCCAACTGGAAAAGTGCTGTCAAGGAACCCTGATCACGAATTGCGACAGTCTACGCTGATCAGCCACCAGAATTTTCTGACAAGTGGATGATTTCGTCAATCGGCATCAATTTCAATCGATACTTTCGACAAAATCTCCGTAACTGAAAGTTCCTTACAAGCCGCAAACCGGGTTTCTGACCCACTTCAGATTGACCGTAGACTTGTGTATAAAACGGAGGCTTCATCTGATGATTTTCCCCAACTGTGTCATCACTGCCTGTACCATCACGACAGTGACTTGAAAGTGAAAACGGTCCAATGGTCACCCTCCGCCCCGTTCGCCGTGCTCTGGTTCCAGTTGATTCGAAGGCTGCATACCGCGTCAGCGCTCCTAACTACGACGAATTCCAGTCTGACAAAGAAGTGTGGGATCTGCTGCAAGCCCGTCCTGACAACGTGCTTCAGATCACAATGCCACACTGCCACGTCCCGGATCACGCCGACATTTTCGAAGACGGCTCAGACGAAGCACTCGCCCACGCCACGGCACAAATGGTGATTTTGAAGGAAAATCCACTACTCAAAACTGTGGAAAACGCACTCTGGGTCTACGAGATCACGTCTCCAAAACGCCCTGACGCCCCCCAGCTGGGAGTCGGGGGATTTGGACTGACAGCGGAAATTCGGACCGAAACCACTCCTGATGGCTGTGTGATCCGCAACGAAGGAATTCGCCCGGAAAAGGCAGAAGGGCGTGCTCAATTACTGCGAGCCACCAACGCCGACTTCGGGACAGTCAACCTGGCCGTTCAGGACCAGAGTGGAGAACTCCTGAAAGCCCTGGTCGGAGTCACTCACGCCTTTCCTGTGGATTTTGAAACGCTCGACGAAGACCAGAACCTGCACCGCTCCTGGATCGTCACAGATGCCGGGGTGATCGACAAACTGGTCCAATTACTGGCCAATGAACCCGCCGCATACGTCGCCGATGGAAATCACCGTAGCGCCGCCGCCGCCGCAATGGGGCTCGATCACTTCCTCACCGTCTTCTTTCCAACCAGCCGTCTGGGACTGGAACCCTACAACCGGTTGCTTCCTCTCAACGAAGTTGAGCCTGCCGATTTCCTGGCGAAACTGGAAGACAACTTTGAGGTCACCTTACTGGGGGATGTCCCTCCTTACCGGCCGGAATCTGTGCATGTGATCGGCCTGTACCTGGGGAAAAACTGGTACGAACTCCGGCCAAAACCGGATTCGTTCGATCCGAACAACGCTGCCCAGTCCATCGATGCCGACATTATTCAACGCCACATTATCGACGGCATCCTCGGCATCAGCGATGCCCGGGATAAACGCCTGAACTATGTGGGGGGAAACAAGAACGCGGCCTATCTGGTCTCGCGAGTCGATTCCGGAGAATATGACTTCGCCCTGTCTGTTGCTCCAGTCACCATGCAGCAATTCGTCGACGTCTGCGAACAGAACCTGTTCATGCCCCCCAAATCGACTTGGTTCGACCCCAAAATCCGCAGCGGACTGGTTATTGCCCTGCTGGATGAAAAAGAAGCCGAATAGTCAAAGCGTAATCACAATAAACGAAGGAACCACGAATCGAACGAATCTGACGAATGAGTTTTTGATGGAGTCCGATCAAAACATTCGTGCGATTCGCTTGATTCGTGGTTCCTTACTTTCCCAGGATTCGGTCACTCGCCCAAGACCGTCGGTTTATTAAAGATCTGCCCGGGTTCGATGCGGATCTGAAGTTCTTCACGATCCAATGCAAAGAGGGGACTGATTTCGACGGGAGCATCATTCTCGACGGCTCCTCCTGCCGAATCGATCCAGTCCCGGGCAATTCGAATCAAAGCCGCGCGACTCGTCGTCGGGGAATCGTTCCCTTCCGCATTCTTCACCGGGTTGAATTCGCGCGAACGTTCTCCTTCCACCACCAGTGCCACTTTCGCCTGAGGCAACGCGTCGAAAATGAACTGTTCAAACTTGCGGGCGTTCGGCTGATCCGGCGTGAATGTCTCCCCGGCATCATTCACCGTCGCCACTTTTTTATGGGCAATATGAAACGGCAGGCTCAGTTCTTCACCTAAAAGCCGTTCAATGAACGGGCGATGGAACACATGTACCGCGGTATTCCCCGCCCAGAACACATAATTCCCATCTTTCTGTTTCCGTTCCGCTTCTTCTGCGGGAAGATCGCTGTATTCAATGATCTGCGTCTGACCATCCACAGTGACAAGCACACCCATTTTCTCCTGCGGACTCACCTTCGCCACAACTTTGGTTGTCAGTTCAGAATTGCTCTGAACATGGTACCCCAGTAGTTCCGGGTCGCAGACAATGGCGGTGGGATTATCCACTTGATGGTAATAGAGATGTTCAATTCCCCGGTCGATCATGATGTCGATCATGCCATGCCGCTGAAGTGCCCGCAACATTCCTCCGTGCCCGTCCGGACTCGTGGCCACCCTGTCGGTTCTTTCCAACAGAACTCGTGACGAATCTACTTCGACAGCCGGAAGTGACGATTGCTGGAAGAAGAAAACATCATCTTCATTCAGCCCGAAATATCGGTGTTTTTCGAAGAAGGCGATGGTCGGTGTATGCGTCGCCTCACTTGTCATGATGAAATACGGAATTGCGACACCGGCACGGCGCGAACGGGCCAGAATCTGCTCGCACAGAACCTGAAAGAGAGTCCGGTCGCTCACCGGACCGATCGGAAACATCCCTTTCGGATCATTGAACCCCAGTCGCGAGCCCTGCCCTCCTGCCACGAGAATGGCTCCCACCTTGCCGCTTCGCAACAACTCTTCACCGGCATCGGCCGCGGAGAACTGGGCGTCACGGTCCTCCTGTGTCACTGGAAGACGAATCAGTTGTTCCGGCGACGTGGCCCGTCTGGCTCGTTCAGCCGGACTCTCAGAGGCATCCCCCTGTTCATCTTTCTGCGCCGCCAGTTTCTCGACCAATGGAAAGTCGATCTGATTGATCTGTTCAATGAGGCGTTTCTGCTGCAACGGATTTAATTGATCCCAGAACCGAACCAGATGAGTCTGATCATACTTCTTCAGTGTTTCGAGCGTTAACTTCGGAATCGACACGAAATTCTCCAGGTCACGTTTCCGTTCATCCCTGCCGCTGGGGATCACGTCTTGAAATATGGGGAATGAACTTGCAGTGGTCTGCTTGATAAAAACGGGCTGACGTTCACAATAACGGTTTCTTGTGAAGCTTCAAACCGGAATCAGAAACTGCTTACAAATCCTGCCCCGCTTGCGGACCGGGACTTCTCATCATCTGAGAAGTCTTGTTGGCAGCCCTGATCACCCCTAATTCAGACGGACCATCATGTCAACAGGTTTTGCCATTATCGGGACCGGGATGATCGCCCGATTTCACGCTCAGGCGATTCAGGCCATCTCCGGCGCTCAATTGGTCGGATGTTACAATCACAATCAGGAACGGGCCGTTGCCTTCGCCGAGGAATTCCACTGTCAGGCCTATTCCCAACTGGACGAACTGCTGTCCAACCCGGACGTGCATGTCGTTACGATCTGCACTCCCAGCGGTGCCCATGTGGAACCCGCTCTGGCAGCAGCAAAAGCCGGAAAACACATTCTGGTCGAAAAGCCGTTGGAAATTACCCTTGAACGCTGCGACGCGATCATCAACGCCTGTAAAGAAGCGGGCACCCTCCTCGGAGCGATTCTTCCTTCCCGGTTCTCTCCGGCGAACATCGCGTTGAAAAACGCCATTGATCAGGGACGCTTCGGACGCCTCACACTTGGTGACACCTATGTCAAATGGTGGCGAACCCAGGAATACTACGACGGAGGGGGATGGCGCGGAACCTGGGCTCTCGACGGCGGAGGAGCCTACATGAATCAGGCGATTCACAACGTCGACCTGCTCTATTGGTTCATGGGAGATGTCGCCGAAGTGTGCGGGCTGACCGCCACTCTCGCTCACGAACGAATTGAAGTCGAAGATGTCGGCACCGCAATTGTGAAGTTCAAAAACGGAGCACTCGGAACACTCGAAGCCAGCACCGCCGTTTACCCCGGACTCCTCAAAAAGACCGAAATTCACGGATCCGAAGGATCCGCCATCATCGAGCAGGATTCCATTCTGCTCTGGGACTTCAAGAATCCTCAGCCGGAAGATGCCGACATCCTGTCGAAGTACGGAGCCGGAAACACCGTGAGCGGTGGTGCAGCCGACCCGAAAGCGATCTCCTTCATCGGTCACCAGCGCCAGTTCGAAGACTTCATCGACGCCATCCAGACCGGTCGAAAGCCCCTCATCGACGGTCACGAAGGACGTAAAAGCGTGGAGCTGATCCTCGCAATCTACCAGTCCTGCCGGGAAGGAAAACGCATTACTCTCGGTCGGTGAGATCGACAAAACGAAGGAACAGCAGAGGGGTGTCTCGGCCCCTCCTGCTGAACCGAACTCTGTGGTGATTCTTCATGCCTGAATTCGAACGAGTTGCTGATCTGGACGAGGTCCCCAATCTCGGACGCAAGGAAGTCATCATCAATGATGAAATTCCGGCATTGTTGCTGCGCGTTGATTCCGTGTATTACTGTATCGAAGATGTCTGTACGCATGACGGACAGCCATTAACAGACGGCGAATTTACGGGAACGGAAATTGTTTGTTCCCGCCATGGTGCCCGGTTTGATGTGGTGACAGGAAAGGCAACCGCCCTTCCCGCCCGTCTGCCGATTCGTGTCTTTGATGTGGAAATACGGGATGACGGAATCTATGTCCGAGGAGATGACTGACGTTTCTCAAAAGCCCCCTGCTCTTGAGAAATGGTGGCTGCTGGGCCTGATTCTGATCGTGATTGCCGTTCTCGCGGCGCGGGTACGCCTGCTGGAACTCCCGCTGGAGCGTGATGAAGGAGAATACGCTTACGGAGCCCAGTTGCTCCTGCATGGCGGACGTCTTTACGACGATCTGCATACCATGAAATGGCCGGGAATGTTTGCGGCTTACGCGCTGATCTTCTCACTGGCCGGAGAAACCGTCGCCGCGATTCATGGCGGACTGATCGTCATCAATCTCCTGACGGCGATTGGAATGTACCTTCTCTCCAGACTGATACTCGATCGGGCATCTTCACTGATTGTGGCCGTCAGCTTTCTCGTACTCAGCGTCTTACCGGTGATGCACGGAATCGTCGCCAATGCGGAACACTTTGCGCTGCTGTTTCCAGTCTTTGGGTTATGGTGCCTGATTCACAGCCTGCGGGATCGAAGCTGGTTTCTGCTGCTTGTCGCTGGAATGCTGATGGGACTGGGATCGGTGATGAAACAGCACGCCCATGCGTTCGTTCTGTTGGGAGGAATTCTCTCGCTGATCACTCCCTGGCCATCAACAGGTCGCTCCATCGGAAGAAACATCGGGCAGGCAGCAGTCTATTCACTCGGTGTCTTTATCACCTGGGGAGGGATGTGCCTGGCGGTCTGGCAACGGGGAGACTGGGAGAAATTTATCACATGGACCATTCATTATCCTCGTGATTATACACAACAGATCCCTTGGTCGGGAGCTTTGGGGAACTTCTGGTATACAGCAAGTTTAATATTCCCTGTTACCTGGCCATTAATGCTATTAGCACTGGTGGGATTGGTCTCCGTCAATCTTCAGAAGAACCGGAAACGAACACTTCTGGCGACCGGATTTTTCCTGGCAGGATTGATATCAATTTGTCCTGGTTTCTACTTTCGCGAGCATTACTTCCTCATGCTGATGCCGTCGATCGCGTTGCTATGCGGGCTGGGAGCGGAGAGTTTAAAACATCACTTTTCAAAGCGCGATTCCACTGCAGCAACCAGCCTGACAGGAATGATCTGTCTGGTAGCCTTGTCACTCCCCTTGTTTATGCAAGGGAATTTATTGTTCGGATTGAATGCCGATCGGGTCAGCCGAAGTCTGTATGGTCCCAACCCGTTCGTGGAATCTCCGAAGATTGCTGCCTATCTGAAAGAGAACATGTCGGAAACCGACCGGATGGTGATCTTCGGTTCGGAACCACAAATTGCATTCTATTCACAACGTCGATCAGCAACGGGGGACATTTACATGTACCCGATGACGGAAATTCATCCCCTCGCCAGAAAACTTCAGGATGAGATGATTCAAAAAGTCACACAGGCTCGGCCGAAGTTTGCACTGTATGTTTCTGCTCGGACTTCCTGGCTGATCCGCCCGGAAACCGATCTCCATCTCATCTACTGGATGAATGAGTTTCTGGCCAACTACGAACTGGTGGGACTGGCCGAAACCGTTTCCTTTACGGAATCGAAATACCAGTTCGCTGCACCGAACGAAACCTTGCATCGCAGCATCGGTCATATTCCAAAGGAAACCAGCTACGTCGCCGTGTTCCGCCGTCGCGACTTGCCGTAGGATCACAGCAAACAATCTCTATGAACGGCAGGCACAACAGACCTTACACGCTACTCTTTACGAATTCTCAGACCTGATGTGCCGTGTCCGCAATAATCCGTGTGAACACGTTCGATGATCACCCAACCGGGCGGGACTGGCTGATTGCCGCAGATAATCATGTCCATGCCCGGAGTACTCGGGAGTTTCTGGATCACCCAGGCATTGTTCCCGAGTCCGTTACAGTTCGCTGCATGACGAACCCCGACAATGATCCAGTTCGGAGGAATCGGGCGGTTATTGCAGATGATCATTTTCGTATGATCATTATAAGGAAGCGTTAATTTACTCGGCAGCGGCTTTCCTACGGCAATCCCGCGATACGCTTTCCGCCAGGCTCGAGAATCTTGAGCATGAGCCGTCAACGACGAAAGAACAACAACCGCTGCACAGGCAGCAATGAAAAACGATCGCATGAAAACCTCCTTGATCGCGAGAGCGATTTCGTCGTCACGATCGCAGAGAAAGAGCCATCATGACGCGAAGACAGACCAGCATCTAAAAGAAGTTTTCATCCATAAGCAATAGTGATCCTGAAAACAAAAAGAAACCGACTAAGAACCTGCGTCTTCTGCCGGTTTCCAGTTCAGAACGTTCGCGAAACAACAGATTTCATCACTGTTTTCCGCCCCTCGTTCCCAAGCTCCAGCTTGGGAACGCACTCACTCAGAAGCTCTGCTTCGTCATTCACACCAAAGACAACCTGACTCACAAGTTCTGCCCCCGTTTAAATGAAGAGGGAGAAGGGGCAAGCTCCAAGTGGCCAAGCAGAGCTTGGCACCGAGTGTGTTCCCAAGCCGGAGCTTGGGAACAAGAAAAACAACAAGATTTTACACAGATGCGAATTCCCGAATCTCGGTATCAGCATCCCA
>DATMFC010000446.1:0-2613 GCA_035556335.1 Planctomicrobium sp.
CCGCTTCACGGAACGGACCATAGAACCCGGAACAGTATTTCGCGGCATAACTCATAATGGGAATCTGCGTGAACCCGGAGTCATCCAATGCCGTTCGCATGGCTTCAATCACCCCGTCCATCATGCCACTCGGAGCGACCATGTCGGCACCAGCCCGGGCATGGCTGACCGCCTGTTCCTGCAGAATCGCCAGCGTGGCATCGTTGTCGACATCGACATGCCCATGATCTTCGACGAGAATTCCGCAATGACCATGATCGGTGAATTCACAATAGCAGACATCCGTAATGACCAGCAGTGAATCGTCGATCGATTTAATTTCATGAATCGCCTGCTGGACGATTCCGCTATCAGACCGGGCGTCGGAACCGTCGGCGTCTTTATGCTCAGGGATCCCGAACAGAATCACACCGGGAATGCCACAATTACGAACTTCGCGGATCTCTTCAGCCAGCCGGTTGACGGAAAGCTGATAGTGACCGGGCATCGAGCCAATGGGAATTTTCTGGTCTTTTCCATGCCGTACAAACAGCGGAAGAATCAAGTCTTTGGGGCTGAGCGTCGTCTCCCGAATCAGCTCTCTTAACTGAGGATGGCGGCGAAGTCGGCGGAGTCGAGTGAATGGGAACATAGTTATGTAATGAGTTAATGATAAATATGGGGGAAATAAGGGGAGAAATTTAAAATATAAAATTCGAAACAACTTCGAACATGATCCCTCGTTCCCAAGCTCCGGCTTGGGAACGCACTTGACACCAAGCTCTGCTTGGTCACCCAACGAGTTTCAGGAATGGGCAATTTTGGGGAGGACGAAGCTCCTGCTGAGTCGCATGAAAGATCACGCTTTCCATAGTGTGCGGCTCGGCAGGAGCCTCGCCCTCCCAGGCGATTTTCAGTAAAGCGAAAGCCTTGCTCTAAGAACGATGGACGAGATTCATTAATAAAATCATGACTAAGATAAGTCACGAAGCAGAGCTTCTGGGCGAGTGCGTTCCCAAGCTGGAGCTTGGGAACGAGGATTCGTTTTTGAATGTCTGATTTCGAATTTAGAATTTTCATATCTCATCATGGTCATGTCTTCCCTCCTGTTCATGGCGGCGATAGCCTTGCCAGACAACACCCGGGCGGTCTCGAAATTTCTCTTCGCTCACTTCCACCTGAACGAGAATGGGGACGGCCACTTCGCACTGTTTCTGTAACTCCGTGACCCGATTGACTGCGTCTTCTTCCGATTCCGCAAGCACTCCCCAATCGATGGTATAATTGTCCCAGAGTTCCTGTCCGATAAGACATCCTTCTGATTCCGGCCATGCTTCATTCAACGGTTGCAGCATCTGAATGCGGTAAAAGTGAATATCGTTCGACTCCGGCTCATCCGCCCGCATCATGTTCAGATAGTAGTCTGAGAGGAGACCGGCGCGCAGCAGGCGTTTGACCAGACGATTTCGTAAAGGATCGTTCGCTGGCCAGGAGATAATCGAGTCACACAAGACTTCCGCGATTCTCACCAGTCCATGCAGCGACAGGTAATCGGCCTCGAAAAAACGAAAGGAGAGAAACTTTTCTAGATGGCCACGGGCCGCTTCCAGGTTCTCACGATCGGTTTCCGCACAACAACGAATTGCCCAGAGATGCATTTCGCCGGGAGGTTTGTGCTGGAGTTCTTTGTCCAGTTCCTCCAGACATTTCTCCGGTTCTCCCAGCCGGAACAAGGCCAGTCCCCGATAATAATGATGCCATGCCGGAACTTTTTCGACCAGTTTTTCGTGCCGGTCGAGATACGTCAGCAGCATGTCGTACTGATCGAGTTGCAGAGAGGTCATGGCCGCTTCCCAGGCCACCTTGGCTTCTTTGGTTCCTTTCCTCAGACACAGATCGAGAACCGCCAGAGCATCCCGAGGACGGTCAGTTTCCCGATACAGTTCGGCGAGTTGATGGGCAACGTTGCCGTCCGTTCGATCCAGCCGGAAGGCACGGGAATAGGCTCGTTCGGCCTCTCCCGGCAAATGGGCATCGAGAAAGAATGCTCCTGCACGGGCGTGATTCCGGGGATGATTCGGATTCATCGACATGGACAGCTTGAACCATTTCTCCAGATCGTCAGTCGAAATCTGCTCAGAGAAGGTTTCGGGATCAGCCGAGCGGAAATAGTTCCCCAGCGTGGCGACCACGTTCAAAACGGTCGCATCCTCAGTGAAATGTCGGCGAATGGCATCGGCCCAGGGCCAGACCCGTTCTGCATCGTCACCATCCTGAATGACGAAACGGGAAAGGTGAACCAGATAAGCAGCATCGCCAGCGTCTTCAATGGACTCAGGCTGATAGGACAATAATTCATCCAGTATCTGATGACGTTCGTCGGAGTCCTCCTGATTCTCCATGATCCGCCGCATATATTGCGTCAGCACTTCAGACAGGGGAGTGGTGGTCTGGATCGTTTCATCTTCTGCCTCTTCGCCGTCGATGAAGTCTCCGTCCTCTTCTTCAGCAGAGACGGGCATTTCGTCTTCCGAATTTGATCGAAATGGACCGACAACCGGGTCGGCCACCAACGGAACCGGACAGACAGGCACCTCGGGCGAAAGCAGGCGTTTCAGGCGTCGCAGTGTCAGA
>DATMFC010000447.1:0-5992 GCA_035556335.1 Planctomicrobium sp.
ACTGGCGCAGGACGGGATATCGCTTCAAAATGCTCGTCCGCCGATTTTGTCCCCGGGCACCTCGCTCCGAAAAACCGGGAACCAATGCCATCCGATCCTGATGCGCACGGGACCAGGCCTGGAAATACCGGCGAAGAGTTCTCGCTGAAATGGATATTCCCTGACTTTGGAGTGCTTGGGATCGCATCCGAAAGTCTTCTCCGGTTGGACGCCGCCGCAAGCAGGTGAGAGGCTCGATTGCCTCCCACCGTTTCCGAACCAGTTGCTGTTGTTCCTCCGTCAGGTCGGGGAGAGCTTTGCTTTTCCTGGGGCGAGTTCGTGAAGAGTCCTCCGTGGTAGAAAACACAAGCTCTCCCTGACGGTAGAGGGCCAAGATTTCCTCTTCGGAGAGGATGGCATCGATATTGAAATTCACGTCCCGGACGAGGAACCGTCCGGCGGCGAGTTGGCGGAGGATGCGGAAGGGGCGTCCGTCCCGCAACCACTGAGTCCCCACGCCGAGTCGAACGGATCCCATGGATGAGTTCCTCCTGAATATAAAGGGGTGAAATCACCGATCGGTTCAGTGACGGGATCACAATCCAGTCGACCGACGGCGAGCAGATGAAAGAGTGTCAGACGAAGTTGGGAATCACTGATTCCACGGACTGTGTCTGAGAACCGTACCAATGTGGCTGGCTTTGAACGTTGATGGTCAACGAACTCCACCAGCCGGTTCGCCAGTTTCGAGTTCACGACAGATTGTCGGTAGCGGCCCAGCAGGCGGAGGTTGGAGAGCAGTGGTCCCTGCAGAAGTTGTCGTTCCGTCAGGACGTGATACTTCCAACCTCGCTGCCGGGCGTAAGCTCGGGCCACCGCCAGTTTGCGCTGGACAATCGGCCGCTCCAGCTGGGAGGAGGGTTTCACCTCCACCAGCCGGACCGGCCCCTTCTCCATCCGTACCAGAAAATCCGGGACGACATACGAAGACCGGATGCCCTTCGGTAACTTTCGAGTGGGAGGTTCCGTCAGCAGTCGGATCTGTGGTCCTGAAGAAGTATCGCGCCAGGCGTACCAGATCTGCAGCGGTTGCTCCTGGATCGAGATGACCAGCGGACAGTTCGCCAGGACGGTCGCTGCCGCCGCTTCCAGTTGCCCCTGGCAGCGGAGGGAACGTCCCAGCCGCGGACAGGGAACCAGCAGGAATGAACCGGGGGTTCGCCGCCGCAACCGGAACGTAGAGAGATCATTCCGTTCAAAAGATGGAGTCACGTTTTCTCCTTCGGCCTACGCCGCCCGGGATTTTCGAGGCGGGCGTGAACGGGACGTTCCCTTCGAACGGGTGGTCGTGGAACGACGGCGACGGACGGGCAAGACCGTCGGAATCATGCGCTCGGCCACTTTCTGCTGGACCAATTCAGTGAGGCGTGGCTCCCAGTCGTCGATAACCTGTTCCCAGGTGATCGGCCCCACCTGCTCCAGAATCTGCCGGAGGAAGCGGTGGGACCAAGTGGCCGTTTCGGCCCCCTTCACAGGAGAGATTGCAGGCGCCGCCCGTCGCTGCGCCGGCCAATGGAGGAGAAACAGGACAATCCGCTGCTGAACCACCCTGGCGACCAGTAACTGCACACGACCGGAAAGTCCAATCGTGCCGAAACCATAGACCTCGGATTCTTCCAGTGCCTCCACGAACGCCAGGTAGGGCACATGCGCCGCGGCATGAGCCGGAACCAAAGCAAAACTCCTCCCCGACAGAAAGGCCCAATCGAACTGGTCCGGTTCGAAGAACTGCTTCAAGGTCACGACATTTTCGGGATTCGGAGCCAAAGGTTGCAGTTCCTGTTCCGTCAGTTCAATCAGGTCGTTCTCGGCATAGGGATAGGCCTTGCCAATCTGGTCATGCGAAATCTGGCCATGCTCGGGGCAGCACTTGCGGTATTCCAGCTTCCGGCTGCAACCGGCATGAATCTGGCAGAGAGGACCGGAGGGAGTCGTCACGGACAGGCTGTAGGCTTTCACGGGGATGGAAATGTCATCAAACGTCAACGAGCCGGTCCAGGAAGCCCGGCTGGCGGGAGGGATGGTTCGTTCTTTCGAAATGGATGGGATGGATGTTGTTGCAGGCATCAGTGAATTCCTTGATTCAGGGTGAAGATTGATTGAATTTCAATGGAGCATCAGGTAAATCAGGCGGCACGGAGTTCCGGTTCCTGAAACTCTTGCCATGAGCGTTCCAGGAACCGTCGGATCTGGCTCACGCGTCCGGGAGTCACACGGAATTGCCGGGCGACTTCCTTTGTGGTTTCCCCTGCTGCCAGTCTCTCTGCATACCGGCGATAAAAGGGGGTGAGGGAATTCAGCCAGTTCCGGAAGTCGATCCGGATTGAGGCGATTTCGGCGGGTCCGGCACGATGGTCTTCGAGAAGCAGTTCACACCAGTGGTCCCCGTCGCAACGGGAGAGCGACATCACATGCACCCGCCGCCGACTGCGGCAGGAATCCGAGAGGACATCCAGAGAACGTGTGCGAGAGCCGACCCGTCGTCCGGTCCAATACTGTCTGACCCCAATGTCCGCCAGCGGAGCAGCAAACACTCGTTTCTCCTGACCGGACCGCATCAGTTTCGTATAGGCGACGAAGGCGTTGGCGATCACTTCTTGAATGGCGTCCTCCGTATCCGCCCCGCGGAGTCGCCGCAGTCGGAACCGAGCCACCTGCCGGATCGTCGGCAACAAACGCAAAAATGGATGTACCGCAGTCGGTTCCCGGTGGGGAGATGGGACCGGGAAAGGTTGGTGAAGTGTGCAGCATGCTGCACGAGGTCGTGGAAGAAAATGTTCAGAACAGGTAATCATGGAGTGGTACTCCTCAGGAGAGACCGCCCCCGTGCGGAGCGGTCACAAGAAATGGAACCGCTCCCGCACCGCGCGAGAACAAAAGAGTGAGAACCTGCCCGGAAAAGACTGGGCAAGACCGGGCGTAATGGGCGCCGGTGCGAGTCACTCAAAGCGAGTCATCACCCTCATCAATCATGACGCGAAATTGGCGTAAATTTAGTGCAACGTAGAAACCCACGCCCTCTGGGCGTGGTCAGAGTTCAAAGGCTCTGCCAGTTCAATGTGACCAACACAGGAAATGGTTCTCCATCTCGTCGACAGGCAACTGGGCGCCCTATCCCTGTTAGTGTCGAAAGGTGTGGCGGTTGTCCACTCTGTTGGATCCACACGTAAATCATGCCCTCTGGGCTTATACCAAAGCCACCGGCTCTGCCGGTGGATGTTTACTTTACTCCAATGGACGCCTTGTGGCTGTGATGCTGAGTCGCCAGTGGATTCTCACGACAACACACTCTCGGCGGACGGTTCGTGTCATGTGACTGGGGATGCCACACACATGATGTGGATCGTGGCAGAGGGATGTAACGGGAAGTAAGAATGGCTTCCTCAATGTCAGTGGACTGGCCACTCACCATGACTCGCAACACGGTTGGCATCTTGCAGGCGAAGGCTGTTTGCGTACCAGGAGTATGTCGTGGTTGATCTCAGCTGAGCTTCGGATATCGTAGCAATCCCTAATATTGGTCGGGAATTGCACATCCGTTGGACAGCGATTGGCCTATAAATCCCCGGCGAATTTACAGCCCCTCGACGTTGTTGTTCCGCATGGATTACGGACTCGGAATGGGTTGATTCCAGTGATTCCAACTCCTCGTCAAACATGGATCACCACTGCCTGGATTTTGGCGAATGAAAGACTCATTCACCGCCGTCCAGCCGTCAGGCAATTGCGGATCGCCGCATCAAAGCATTTCCTGATTCGATGAGCCCTCTTGGGGCGAATAAGAGCATCTGTCTACGGAGCTGAAGGGAGTGATCCGGTCGACTGGCAGCAGCACATTCGCCCCAAACGTGGCCGGGAAGAAATGGCCAAGCGGTTCAAGAAAGCTGCTGATCCGCTGAAGCTGGTGATCGTTCGCGATATGTGGCTGACCGGGTTCGATGCTCCCTGCATGCAGACCATGTATGTCGACAAGCCGATGAGCGGCCATAACCTGATGCATGCGATTGCTCGTGTCAACCGGGTGTTCAAGAACAAACCCGGCGGATTGATTGTCGACTATCTCGGACTGGCAGCCGAACCCAAGAAAGCTCTGGCCCAATACACCCAAGCCGATCAGGACGACACCGGAATTCCAATCGATCAGGCGGTCGAAGTGCTCTTGGAGAAATACGAGATCGTGCAGGGAATTCTGCACGGGTTCGATTATTCGCTGTTCTTCACCGGCACAGCTGCCCAGCGAGTCTCTGTCATTCCCGAGGCCATGGATTTCATTCTGCAATTGGACGATGGCCGTCAGCGGTTCGTGCAGGCAGTGACGGAGTTGTCCAAAGCCTGTGCTCTGGTGGCCACACATGACGAGGCCGTCAAACTCCGAGAGGAAATCGCGTTCTTCCAGTGTCTGCGGGCACAGTTCGCCAAGCTGAGCGGCACCGGAGACGGGGGTGGCTCTTCAACGGAGGATCTCGACGCAGCGGTGCGACAGATCATTTCGAAGTCGATCGCTTCCGACGAAGTCATTGACATCTTCGCCGCAGCCGGGATGGATCGGCCGGATATTTCCATTCTGTCGGACGAATTTCTGGCGGAAGTCCGGGATATGCCGCACCGAAACCTGGCTTTGGAAGTGCTGCGCAAGCTCCCACAGTGCTCACACAATACCCGCGAGACCAGAAACTCCTTCCAAACAAGATTCCATGCGTTTTCATCAACTCACGATGAATCCGAATGGCACTTTTCCCTTTCAAGAACCCCAATGCCATGGCCACCGAATATTTGGGAGGAACACTCAACAGCATGTGGATGTAATCCGGCTGAGCATTTCCTTTCAACAATCCGATGTCCTTCTGTCGGCTCAGATCCCGAAGAATCTCGCCAATCTGTTTTCTCCGTTTCCCAAAGAACACCCGTTGGCGATACTTTGCTACGATCACAACGTGATACTTGCAGTCCCACGCCTGACTTTGCCAATCCTTCATGACGATTCTCCTTGGCCCCTTGAACCGGACCTTCCTCAGGAGGATCGTCTTTGTTTTTCGACGGAAACGGCAGAGCCTGATGAATTCTCACCGGCAGAGCCGGTGGATTAACTCTGATTTAGGAAGTCTTCTCAGGGTTTCTATGGGTGGAAATGTCAAGGGGTGTGGACATTCATAAGATATCCACAATGAGTGCCGCCGGCCAGATGAATCCGGCGAAGTTTTCCAGCGTCTTTTCATGGCGGGTGGCCACGCGGAGAAACTGCTTGATCCGGTTGAAGAACCGTTCTATCTGGTTGCGGTTCTTATATCGCTCTTTGTCGTAATACTTCCTGATCGTTCGCTTCTTGTGAGGCTTGATGCAGGCTTTCGCTTTCAGTTTCCGAATCTGTTCTCGCATCTCATCTCCGTCATCGGCGGTGTCTGCGACCACATGTTCAATCGGCCCCGGTTCAAACAATTTGAGCAGTTCTCGGACATGAGGACCATCTCCATCCTGGCCAAGACTCAGACTCATGGCGGCCAGATGCCCACGCTTCTCAACAGCACCGTGAATTTTAGTGTTCAGACCTCCGCGAGAACGGCCAAGACCGCGACGGCGGTCGGCATCTTCTTTTTTTAATTTTCTTCTCGTCGTCGCTACGGCCGCATCCTCCAGCCCATCATCAAGGGCAGGATCGAAAGGGACGCCACTGGGCAGGATCGGCAGCAACCATCACGCTGAACGGCCCGAAGAATCCCGCGAGATCAACTTCATCCCATTAAAAGGGTTACCGTAAATCATTGAATCATCAGCCAAACAGGAAATTGCCGCTTGTGGTGATCGCAGAAAGCCGATACTCTTAATGTGCACATTCAAATTATGAACGTCCGCAACTTGTTGTGGCAGAATAATGAGTCCATCAATGTACAGTTTTCATGTTACACCCGCGGTTTTTCTGGCCGATTCTCAGGGGAGGACCTTTGCGGATGTCGTT
>DATMFC010000448.1:0-3834 GCA_035556335.1 Planctomicrobium sp.
CTTTGACCACGAATCCAACGGCCCGATCTCAAACGGTCAATGAGAGATCGCCTGTTGAATGTAGTGCTGTGTCACAAAGATGACCCCGGTCACCGCAACGACCGTGTACAAAAAAAATAAGATCAGAATTTTAGACATGGCCGATCCGGCCTTGGCGTCGTCGGCCAGGAACTGTTGATGCTCTTCTGATGTGAAAAGCGGAGATGCGGGTTCGATTGAATGGTGTGTCATGGTTTCTGTCTGCTGATTCTGGCTGGACTTTCGCTGTATTGGACGTGTTTCATGCAGGAGGAGCCTCGTCCTCCCGGTTGATGCGATCGCTTCAAAAACGAACGGCTCGGGATTCTGTTACTTTACCCCAACATACAATGTGGCAATACCGAACGTGAGTGGAGTGAATTTCACGTCACGTAAACCGCATTCTTCCATCACCTTGACGAGTGCTGCCCCACTGGGAAACTCACTCACCGACTGCGGGAGATAGTTATACGCTTCTTCATTGTTTCTGGCGAACAACTGACCAACGCGAGGGAGGACATTTTTGAAGTACCAGCGATACAGTCCGGCGAGCCCAGGGAGTGTCGGTTGTGAAAATTCCAGAATGGCCACCCGTCCTCCCGGCAGGCAGACGCGACGCATTTCCTGCAATCCGGCCCGTGTGTCGCTGACGTTTCGCAAGCCAAACGCGACGGAGACAATCTGAAACTGATCGTCCGGAAACGGCAACGATTGTGTGTCCGCTTCCAGAAACTGCAGGGTCCGACTGAAATTGGGATCAATGCGTTTCGCTTTCTTCGTGGCGATCTCCAGCATTTCCGGAGTGAAGTCGGTGCCGACGACCGAATCCTTACGTCCTGTCACTTCCCAGTAGGCTAACGCGAGATCTCCTGTTCCGGTACAAACATCCAGAATCGGCGCCGATCCCTCCGGAGGAACGTTTCTCACAGTGAACGTCCGCCAGTAAATATCAATTCCGCCGGACAGGAGATGATTCATCAGGTCATAACGTGCGGAGATCTCCCCGAACATTTTTTTGACCCGGTCTCCCGATTTGTCGACGGTCATGGTGGATTCTGCAGGTGTTGTGTTCAGGACTGTATTCATGAAAGCGATGTTTCGGCGGTCGTCTCAAGTTCTTCCACGGCCCCTGCTCCCAGTCGGGCGGCGATCCGGGACAACACCTGTCCGGTGGATTCACAGCGTCTTCCCCCCGACGCATGAAGAGTCGATTCATCATTGCGGGAAGCGGCATCAATCCACAAGCGACCGTCCCCTGACGACATCGAAGATGGCGCGAAATTCGGGGAAACACCGGGGAACCGCAACGCCACTTCTCTCCAGACCGCATCGGGAGTTCTTAACTCCACATGAGACGGCACAGCCACGAGAATCCCCGCCGCACGGGAAATCGGCAGACTTCCGACCGCCTGAAAGAGTTGCCGGACCTGTGTCGCTTGTGTGGCGGTTGTCCCGACAAAAACAACCTGACGGTGCCCTCCGCATGCAGGAAGATGCAAATCGACCACATCCGAATTGACCAGTCGCAACAGACTTAGCAGCAGTTTTTCCGTCAGCAGACTGGTGACGAATTCTTCCTGAAACCCAAACGCCGGGACCGAGGCCGGAAATAACGGGTTCGCCCGATGTGTGATCGCCGACAGACGCATCACCGGAAGACCGGAATGAGTTTCCAGTAACCCCGACGGTCCGCCAACCGTTCCGGAAACCGCTTCACTACCGGGTTCGAGGTATCCTTCGAAGATGATCTCGGCGTCCGCGGGAACATCCAGTTCTACGGATCGGGCACGAATCAGGTTCACGCATTCCTGACGCAAAATCCCCGCAAAAATCCAGGGGTCCATCATTGTGGGCAAGGGAAGTGACGCCACGTATGACAGAAGCGGATCCCCCCCCAGGGCAATCGCCACCGGGAATGGCCGTTTTCTGGCCTGAGCCTGTTTCCACTGTGTCAGACCGACATGTTCCGGCTGCCAGTGCAGAACGAGAGTTTCCTGATCGATGACGCCGACAGGGACTCTTTCCAGGGTCCGTTTCCCGTCAATTGATTCTGAAATGACGAGTCCGGCAGTGATGGTGGGGCGAGTTTCTCCCTGCCAGTTCTTCGGAATCGGGAACTCCCGGAGATTCAATTCTTTGCCGAGTTTCACGACCTGCTGACAGGCCCCCCGTCGAATGACTCGCGGGTGAAAGCGACTCCGATCTAATCCAGCACCCCCGCCAATTCCGAATTTCCAGTCCCGTTCCGCAACAGGAAAGGGATTGAACGCCGTCTGAAATCGGGTAACGACTTCGTCAATATTCTGGCATCCGGTGGCACGAAGAAACCGCTGGCGATTTCCCAGCAGATTGGTGACAACCGGGATGTGAGACCGCACCGGTCGTTCACACAGAATCACCGGACTTTGTTCACGGAACTCGCGGCAGATTTCCTGGGTGACTGCAGCGATTTCTTCGACGGGATCCAGTTCGACGTCCACACGTTCCAACTCACCGGCATCACTGGCGGCCTGCAGGAACTGCGTGAGATCATCAAATGCCATAAAATGGACCCAAGGGGGAAAATTCTAAATTCAAAATTCTAAGAACAAAAAGGAGAGAAACCCTAAAATCAAAATTCTAAATCCTAAACCAACAATGCAAGACGAGACTGAACTGGTCTCATCTGCTTCGAGTTGGGTCTTCGCGAATCTCTTTGGTTCTTAGAATTTTGAATTTAGAATTTTCCCCATCATGTTCCCTCGACCACTTTGCCTTCGGCTTTGCAGACGACCGGTTCAGGGCGACCGGCGATGGAAAAGGAAAGTTGCTCGGCAATCGGGCCCGGTGTGGGCGGAGCGGTGAGCTTGAAAGAAACGATATGCACCGGTTTTGATTCCCCGGAAGGTTGCATCACTTCAAAGAAATCCGCGGCATTACATTGAATCTGTGAAATCACGAACGGACGCTTCCCTCGCAGGACGACACGAAATTCCTTCGCTTCACCTGGCCTGAGATTCCCCAACTGCAGCACTGCTGGAGAGACAACAATATCCGGTTCCACCTTGCCGAAGACAAGCACGGGAACCTCTGGCGAACCTTCGTCGTTCGTGACCAGTGTGACCTGATCCTGAATTGTCCCCATCGGAGCCGTTGGCTTTAGTCTGACAACCAGTTGATAGGTCACCCGACCGGCGCCACGAAAAGTTTCTGTCAGATTGGCTTCGAGGTGATCGTTGGGAACCTTGGTCTCCTGAATCGCCCAGTTGTCTCGCCCAGCATAGGAAATTTCGAGATGTCGCTCTCCCCCCTGCCCGACCTCCACTGTCCCGAAGTCGGCGTTGCCCGGTTCAGGAGTCACGACCACGTCAGAACGAATATAAGCCGTGATGGGAACACGAACGGTTTTCGTTGCGGCCCCTTTGGCTCCATGGAAGGTGAGCGTCACATCGACATTGGAGTCTTTGCGGCGCATGAACTTTACGGTGTTCATCTTCACTTCGATGGCTGCTTTTTCATGCGTTTTCAGCATCGTGCGGTCAGGCTGAGCCGCCGTACAACCACAAGTGGTCCCGACATTCGCAATGCTGACGTCCTCTTCGTAAAGGTTCGTCACGTAAATTGTTGTTCGAGTATCCGCTCCTCGGGCAACGGTGCCGAAATCATGCTGCAACTGGGAGAACATCTTTTCTGCCCAGTTCAACGGCTGTTGAGCAACGGCCACACTTTCCCCAACTGCAAAACAGAGAGAAAACGAAAAGGCCAACACTCCGACCGCATTCATCCGACTCAACATGATAGAGATTCTCCTCCCAATCATTCGCACGCCCTGAGTTG